>JBBQTN010000334.1:0-5186 GCA_038213195.1 Acidimicrobiales bacterium
GGTCCTCGACGCCATCGGTGGCGACTTCGACGAGTTGCTCGGCTACCTGGAGCCCTTGGCCGCGGCGATCGTGGGGGCGGGCTACTACCCGAACGACATCCGCCAGCTCCCACCACAGTGGGGTCAGCTCCCCGATTGACGATGCCATGCACCCCGGCGTCAGCAAATGACGGTCGGAACTGGAACGGAAAGCTGCGCGGCCGCTGCTGCGACGCGGGACCTCGGCGGTGCGCGGCGCACGCCTCGTGATAGCGGCCCGACGATGACGCTGAATGGTCGTCGGGGTGAGTTCCGCCACTGGTCGGAGTTCTAGACCAGGGTCCGATGGTGTCGGCGACGAACGTGTTCCGGCTTGAGCACATGTTGGCGACCCGTCCGTCGACCGCTGCAGCGCACAATGTTCACCTCGACGTCGGTGATGCCGCACCTGATTTCGGGGTGCCGCGCACCGACGGAGGGCAAATCCGCCTGTCTCAGCTTCGCGGCAAGCCCGTGATCTTGCGCCTGACGCGAGCGGTGACCGGCGGAGCGTTTGACCGCTGTGTTTCCCAGGTCTGGATGACCTGATCCGCACCAAGGACGAGTTTGTCGCACGTGGCGTCGAGTTGATGGTGATCCTGCCACTGCCGCTGGCGCAGTGCCACGAGGTCGTCGACAGCCTCGGGTTGAACTACCCGTTGTACTCCGACCCGCAGTGGCGGGTCTTCCAGGCGTACGGCACTGGACACATCCTCTACGCGCCGAAGCAGTTGTGGGTCGGTGTCGACTCGGAGGGCACGGTGGGCTACGTGTGGCGGCAGGGCGCCGATCGACGCATCCAGCCCGTGCCCCTGGCGTTGGAGGTGCTCGACGAGTTCCAGGCGGTCCGGTCGTGAGCGACGTCGCCCCCCTCCTGTCGCTGATTTCTGCGTCGGCGACCGCGTGTACTGCTTGGCCTGGATCGGCCAGGCGTTTGATGTGGTCGCTACCGATATGGACGCCGAGATGGTCACCCTCCAGACCGTGGCGGCCGCATCCACGTTGGGGCGACATCTTCCCCGAGACACAGTTCATGCTGACCCATGAAACCTGGGACCAGATCTGGTCCGGGCCCGAGCGTGCCGGCGACGACTACCTCGAGGTGTTCGAAAGGTTCGTCGAAAGCCATGCGGTCGGTGACGTCGTGGACGGCTACGCCGCTGGCGACGGACTCAATGCTGCCGCGAGTCAAATGACCGTCGAGATCGATCCGACGGCGGCGACGATGTTCAAGTTCGAAGAGATCAACATCCCCTGGTGTCGTGTGCGAGTGCATCCGGTGGCGGCGATCGGCTCCACTGCTGCTTTGCTCACCTCCCCCCGACGCCGGACCCGACGCCACCTGGCTACGCAGCGGTCCATCGGTCCCCCTGCGGCTCGAGATGCGCATGTACCGCTGGTGCCTCAGCTTCGGCGAGTTCGTCCTCAACGTCGAAGACCTCCACACCGGACACCTGACAATCGAGGGACCCGACCAACTCAGCACAGTGAGCGACGACGACCGGATCGTTCGAGACCCGTCGGACGCCCGCTCACGCTCAACCACGCGCAGTCACACCACGTCGGTCACGTCGAGCACGTCACGCCACCCAACCGCAGCCGAACCTGCCAGTGCTCTCGCCAGCCGTCAATCCGAGGTGCACCGGTTGGCGCCACCCAACCCCGACGCTGTCGGCAATGGTCGTCGCGCAGCCGGCGGCGCGTGCTCGCCAACCTCGTCGAGGTCGCCGGCGCGCTCGAGACCGCCCAGCAGTGGGGCCATCCGACGGGCTGCGCACCTCGCGGTTGCGGCCCAGGAAGTCCCAGTCCAGCACGGTGAAACGGCAGGCGTCGTCGCCGGCCTCTCCGACAGCGTGGACCGGCAACCGCACAAACAGCCGATCACCGAAAACGCGCCTGGTCGACGTTGCGTGGTGGGCCGAGGATTGCAAGTGGGATATGCGGTTCGCCGGATGCGAACCGCGGGCAGCGGCAGCGAGCGGCTAAGTTTACGGCGACGAGACTCACCCGGGAGGTTCACATGGCCCGCATCCCTTTGATTCGTGCTGACGACCCCGACGCCGACCCGGAGGCGGCGGCCCACGTGCGAGCCATCGAGTCACGCCAGGGTGTCCCCGCGTTCAACGTGCAGCGGGCGCTCGCCAACCATCCCGAGTTGATGAGCGCGATGTGGGCGATGGCCGACGTCGCGTACTTCAAGAACAGCCTCAATCCCGTCCAGCGCGAGTTGGCGTACTACGCCTCGGCAGTGACGAACGACTGTTTCTATTGAACGCCGACCCACGTGGTGCTCGGTCGGAGCTCCGGAATCAGTGACCAGAAAATGGGGCAGGTGCTGTCCGATCCATTGCCCGACGGACTCTTCACCGACGACGAGGCGGCCATCGTCATCTTCGCTCGGAAGTCGACACGGATGGAACCTATCGACAACGCGACCTGGACTGCTCTCACCACTCATTTCACAACCAAGCAGATCATGGAGATCATCTTCACGGTCGGCTTCAATCAAATGATCAGCCGATTCCACGCAGCAGTCCGCACCGATGTCGACGGTGCGACTCTCGAAGCAGTGAGCGAGAGCTGCCCCGTCCGAATCCCGCCTCCGCCAACGGGTTGAACCAATATGTTGACAGGATGCAGCTCAATACTCGCGAGCACTGTCAGGTGGGGTTCTTCAGTCGGCGGAGGTGGCCTTCGATGCTCTCGATGACGCGGTTGTGGCGTGCGGCCTCGGCTTCCCATGCGTTCGCGGGCATCGTCGCGGAGCAGGACGATGTCGGCGAGATGGGCTTTGGGTGTGCTCTTCTGATATGGCTGTAAGTATCCCTGTAGCGGCCGAGTGACCGTGTTGGGCTCGTGCCGGTGGCAGTGTTCGTGACCCTTGATTGGCTGGCCGCCCGTTTCGGCGGGCGTGCTCTTGTGGGATCTGTCCGTTCGTTGTCACCGGCGCCGGACCCGGGACGAGATGCTGGCCTCATGAGGAGCCTGTCCGTCGACGTCGTCATCGTGACTCATCACAGTCTTGCCGTCGCTCTTCTCCGGTTCGGAACCATCCCTCGAGCACCAAGGAGAACGATGATGAGCACGTTGGCAAACGACGTTGACCTCGTGGTTGGCGTCGACACTCACAAGAACAGTCACACCGCGGCGCTCGTTGCCGCTTCGGGGGGCCGAGCGCGGTCGGTGACTTCCCGACAACGAAGAAGGGCTACAACGAGCTCCTCGTCAAGGTCGTCGACGAATGGCCACAGGCTCGACGGGTCTGGGCGATCGAGGGGACATCGAGCTACGGGGCCGGGTTGTGTCGGCTTGCCAAGCTCGGTGAGCGGATCATTGAGATCGATCATCCAGCACGTCCAGCGCGTCGCAACGGCTCCAAGACCGATGCCCTGAACGCTGTCCGCCCCGCTCCTGAGCCGCTCGCCCGTCCGTCATTGGGCGAGCCGCGTCGCGGCGATGACCGTGAGGCGCTGCGTGTCCTGCATGTCACCCGCGAGAGCGCTGTTCATGCCCGCATGGAGGCAATCGAGTCGCCCCAACGCTGGTCGCCGAGCTCGGCGTCGGCCCGATCACCGCGGCAGTGATCTTCTGCGCCTGGTCGCACCCTGGATGCTGCCGCAACGAAGCAGCCGCCGCGACGCTCGCTGGAGTCGCACCGATCCCCGCGTCGCCGTCGCTGACCGTCCGCTGCTGGCTCAACCGCTGTGGCGACCGCCAACTCAAACGCGTTGCACACCATCGTCACCACCCGCCTACGGATCGACCCGAGAACCGTCGACTACGTCGCCAGGCGCACCGCCGGCGGCAAGAGCCGACCCGAAATCCGACGTTGCCTCAAGCGCTACATCGCCCGCGACCTGTTCCGACTCCTCGAACACCACGACACCCGGCCGGCACCCCACCCTGACCATCGCAGCCCAGGCGGCTATCCCGACAACACCGAATTGGGACTTGGCAGAACATAGGAGCATCCCCACTTGGCCTAGTGGTGCGTCGTTGAAATAGCAAGGTGAGCTAGGGTGTGGTGTGCCTTTGGTGATCGCGCCTGCGCTTGTCGTGTCGGATGTGGAGCGGGTCGAGTTGGAGGTGATGGCTCGGTCGTCGGTGTTGCCGCATCGCAAGGTGGTCCGGGCGCAGGGTCTGCTGCTCGCCGCTGATGGTGTCGCCAACGAGGAGATCGCCCGACGTTGCTCGACTACTCCGGACACGGTGCGACGTTGGCGGCGACGCTTCGCTGAGACCGGCGTCGATGGTGTGGGTGAGATCGCGTCTGGACGGGGTCGCAAGTCGTGGTTGCCTGATGGTGTCGTCGCCGCGGTCATCGCAGACACGTTGCACGCCCGGCCTGATGATGGGTCGACGCACTGGACGACGCGGTTGATGGCGGCCCGGCACGGGATCGGCAAGGACACGGTGGCTCGCATCTGGCGTGATCACGGATTGCGACCGTGGAAGGTGGAGACGTTCAAGATCTCGACCGACCCGGAGTTCGAGACGAAGCTGGTCGATGTCGTCGGCCTGTATCTGGACCCGCCGGCGCGGGCGGTGGTGTTCTCGTTCGATGAGAAGACGCAATGCCAGGCGCTCGATCGCACTCAGCCGTCGTTGCCGATGAAACGCGGACGAGGCGCGTCGATGACCCACGACTACAAACGCAACGGGACCACCGACCTGTTCGCGGCGTTGAACATCGGCACCGGCCAAGTTCTCCACCACACCCGACGACGACACGCGGCCACCGACGTGTTGGCGTTCTTCAAATGGATCGATCTCCATGTCCCACGCGACCTCGAGGTGCACGTTGTGTTGGACAACCTGTCGGCGCACAAAGCACCGCCCGTCGCGAAGTGGCTGGCCCACCCGAAACGCAAGCGCTGGCATCTCCACTTCACCCCGACCTCATCGTCGTGGCTGAACCTCGTCGAAGGCTGGTTCCACCTGCTCACCCAACGACGCCTGCGCCGCGGCACCTTCACCAGCGTCGCCGAACTCGAAGAGGCAATCGACACCTGGGTCGAACACTGGAACGACGACCCGCAACCGTTCGTCTGGAAGAAGACCGCCGACGAGATCATCGCCAAGATCCAACGCGGACGAGCCACCCTGACCCACCTCACCAACTCCGCGACGCACCACTAGGTGACTGGTGTCTTTCGCGGGTGTAGGTC
>JBBQTN010000335.1:0-5138 GCA_038213195.1 Acidimicrobiales bacterium
TCTCGCGGGCTGTCTCCAGCAACGGCGGCAGGATGTCAGCCCGCAGCTCCCGGAGCGTCACTCGGCTCGCGTGCGTTCCGATGTTGATCGCTGCGATCACCCGTCTGCGTCGGTCGTGCAGCGGCGCAGCCACCGACCGCACGCCCTCCTCCAGTTCCTGGTCGACCAGCGCCCAGCCCTGGACGCGCGCCTGGTGCACCTCGTTCAGCAGCGCCTCGACATCCTCGATCGAGCGTGGCGCGTTCGGCCGCGCGGTGCCTGCGGAGAACACTGCGCGCACCGTTTCGTCGGGCTGGTCGGCGAGCATCACCCGACCCATCGACGTCCACGCCGCCGGCAGGCGCGAGCCGATCGCCAGCGAGATCGCCATGATCCGCTGCGTGGGCACGCGGGCGACGTAGACGATCTGTCCGCCGTCGAGCACCGAGGCGGAGACGCTCTCGTGCACGCGTGCGGACAGCACCTCCATGAACGGCTGGGCGATGTCGGGCAGCTGTAGTGACGACACGTAGGCGTGCCCGAGGTCCAACACCTTCGGTGTCAGCTCGAAGTGCTTGCCGTCGGTGGACACATAGCCCAACGTGACCAGGGTGTGCAGCAGCCGGCGCGCCGTGGCCCGGGTGAGGTCGGTGACCCTGGCAACGTCGGCCACGATCATCGAAGGATGCTCGCCATCGAAGGCGCGCAGCACGGTCAGTCCGCGCTCGAGCGACTGGACGAACTCACCGACGTCATCACGAACGCCGGGACTGCCAGCGGGCTGGCCTTGACACCCGGGTCGGGCCTCGTCCAGAATGTTCATATAACGCACAACTGTACGCTCTGCGCACGTAGCGAGCAAGCGTGCGGGGGGACGCAAGATCACGACGTTGGACGATCACCTGGAGGGGACGATGACGACCTACGCGACCAAGTTCGGCTCGCTGGAGCACTACGAGAAGGGTGGCATCGACCTCATCGACGGGGATCCCAAGCACTATGCCTTCTCGAACATGTTCGAGGTGGCGTCGGCGTCCAAGCCGTGGGAGAAGGTGGCGGTCGGCAAGAACCTGGAGTACGTGCTGGAGGTCATCCGCGCCGAGGGCACCAGTGAGTGGCGAACCTGCGCCCACGACGAGTTCCCGCTCGTCGTCGACGGCGAGGTCAAGATCGAGCTCGTCAAGCTCGACGTGCCGCATGTCCCCGCTGACAAGAACGGCTCGGTCCGCCTGCCGGGCGAACCGGTCGGGCGGACGATGGGTCACATCGTGCTGCGCCGCGGTCACCAGGCACTGCTGCCGGCCAACTCGGCGTACCGCTTCGTCGCAGCCCGGACGAGCGTCGTCCTGTTGCAGACGATCCTCGGCGACGACACGGTCGAACGCTGGGCCGACATCTGCCTCAGCTGAACCCATCGTCGCCAATCACACATCACCGCGAACCCACGTTCGAAAGCGAGCACCGCATGACCGCCTCCGACACCATCCAGCACAGTGAGCCGAACATCCAGGGCTACCAGGAGTTCTCCCTCGGCGGGTTCCACTTCCGCCGCGACGAGTACTTCGTCCACATCACGTGGCCCACCGGCATGCACGTGATCAGCGTGGACGTCTTCCTGCGTGCGTTGCAGCGCGACGTGGCGTGGGACTTCTTCTACGGCACGGTCAACTTCGACCACGTCTTCGGCACGGTGAACCACTACGGCACCGTCGACATGTTCGCCGGCCGGTTCAACGAGGCGTACCGCCGCAACGAGGTCGACCACACCGAGAACTTCGAGTCCACCGTCATCCGCTCGACGTTCATGGCGATGCTCGAGGACTGGACCAACGCCGGCTTCGATCCCTTCGCCAGCCCGGCCGAGACCGACAACCCGTTCGGGGTCAAGGACGGCAGCAACATCAGCGCCATCACCCGTCACCGGGTGGCTGCGGCGCGGATGGTCGGCGTGGCGGGCGACGAGCAGATCCGCACCGACGCCACCCATCCGATCAACCGCATGTTCGCCGACGTGTCCCAGGACGAGCCGGAGGTCCACGCCGAGCCCGGGTTCGAGGGCGAGGTCGCCGCGTTCAACCTGTTCGCGTACCTCAGCCGGAGCGACGTCACGTGGAACCCGAGCGTGGTCAGCGTGTGCAAGGCCAGCCTGTACTGCCCGACCACCGAGGAGTACATGCTCCCCGTCGTCCACGGCAACGACCGGGTCGAGTGGTTCGTCCAGTTGAGCGACGAGATCGTGTGGGACGTGCAGGACCGCGACACGGGCGCGGCGCGGGCGAAGGTGACCATGAAGGCCGGAGACGTCGCGGCGATGCCCGGCGACATCCGCCACCAGGGCTACAGCCCCAAGCGCTCGATGCTGCTGGTGTGGGAGAACGGCTCGCCCGAGATCCCCGAGCTGATCCGCACCGGGCAGGCCAGCGTCTACCCCGTCGACTTCTGACCTGCGGATGACGGTCCGCAACCAACTGTTCATGGGCGGCGCGGCGCTGTCGATCGGCGACGGCGAGCTGGCCGACACGTCCGACACGATGGTCACGGTGCCGGAGACCTTCGCCTCCTGGCTGCAGACGGCGTGAACTCGTTCACCTACTCCCAGCACCGGGCACGGGTGATCTTCGGCGACGGGAGCCGGACGCGCGTCGTCGACGAGTTGAACCTGCTCCGGGCCGACCGAGTGATGCTGATCGCAACGGGTTCGGCCGGCGCCGTGGCCGACGAGCTGGCTGCCGCGCTCGGCCGCAACGTGGTCCTGCGCTGGGACGAGGTCGCCCAGCACGTGCCGCTCGATCTCGCCGAGCGGGCTCGCGAGGCCGCCGCGGAGGCGTTCGTCGACGCGATCGTGTGCGTCGGTGGAGGTTCGGCGGTCGGGCTGGCGAAGGCGGTCGCGCTGACGGCGCGCCGGCCGATCGTGGCCATCCCCACCACCTACGCGGGGAGCGAGCAGACGACGATCTACGCCGTCACGAGCGAGCAGCACAAGCAGACCGGGAACAGCATCAGCGTGCTGCCGCGTTCGGTGATCTACGACCCCGAGCTGACGCTCGACATGCCCGCCGGCATCACCGGCCCCAGCGCGTTCAACGCGCTGGCGCACGCGGTCGAGGCGCTGTACGCGCCAGGGAACACCCCCGTCACGACCGTGTACGCCTTGCAGGGAGCGCGCGCGATCCATCGCAGCCTGGCCCGGGTGGTGGCTGCGCCGCGCGATCTGGAGGCACGCGGTGAGCTGCTCTACGGCGCGTACCTCTGCGGGGTGGCGCTGGGGGCGACGGGGGCCGGACTGCACCACAAGATCTGCCACGTGCTCGGTGGAACCTTCGATCTCGTGCACGCCGATGCGCACTCGGTGATCCTGCCCCACTCGGTCGCGTTCAACGCACCGGTGCTCCCCGACGAGATGGCCGAGCTGTCCGACGTCCTGGGCGGTGCTGACCCCGCTGCGGCGCTGTGGGACCTGGCCGTCGCTGCGCAGGTTCCGACCACACTGGCAGCGCTCGGTCTCGTCGCCGCCGACCTGCCGGCGGCCGCGGAGCGGATCGAAGCGGAGGTCGCCAAGATCCCCGCGCCGGGCAATCCCCGCCCGTGCACCGCCGACGATGTGCTGGCGCTGCTCCAGCGGGCGTACGCCGGCGCTCGCCCCACCGTCGACGCAGTGGTCCGATGACGGTCGCCCCCGTTCGCCGAGCTAGGAGGCTCCATGTCCATCCCGACGTCCACATCCGTGTCTGCGTCCGACGCCGAGCAGCTGCTCGCTGAGGTCCTCGACCGCTATGCGAACGCCCCTGACGCTCGCCTCAAGCAGATCATGGAAGCCGCCGTGCGGCACCTCCACGCGTTCGTCCGCGAAGTGGATCTGCAGCGCGGCGAATGGTTCGCGGGCATCGAGTTCCTCACAGCAACGGGCCAGCTCTGCGACGCGACGCGACAGGAGTGGATCTTGCTGAGCGACACGCTGGGCGTGTCCACGTTGGTCGAGATGCTCAACTACGCGGCGGCCCCAGGCACCACCGACAACACCGTCCTCGGCCCGTTCTACGTGCCGGGCTCGCCCGAGCGCGCCGACGGCGAATCGATGTTGGTCGATGCCGACGACGGCGACCGCGTCGTGATCCGCGGGTGCGTTCGCGATGTCGACGGCAACCCGCTGGCGGGTGTGGTGCTCGACTGCTGGCAGAACGCAACGGTCGGGTTCTACGCGGTGCAGCAGCCTGGGGTGCAGTCGCCCGAGAACCTGCGCGGGATCTACCGGACCGACGGGGAGGGCCGGTACGAGATCCGTACCGTGCGCCCGGTGCCGTACCCGATCCCCTACGACGGGCCGGTGGGCAAGCTGCTGAAGGCCAACGCGCGCAACTGGATGCGGCCCGGACACACCCATGTGTGGCTGCGCCACCCCGGTTACAAGGAGCTCATCACCCACGTGTTCGACGTCGAGAGCGATCACCTGCACGACGACGCGGTGTTCGGCGTGCGCGATGGGTTGATCTGCGAGTTCACGAAGGACGGCAACGGCGAGCTGTCGACCACGTTCGACTTCGTCCTCGATCGCGACCCGGCGGCGACCACCCACCCCGAGCGCGCAGCTCGCGCCTGAGGACCGCGCCGGCGCGTGGCTTGCCCGGTCGCCGGTCGGTTTACGGAGTTCTTACGGACGACACTGCGCCGGCGGTCCGGCGTGATGCAATGTCTCATCGATGGACGTGCGGCCGAAGGTGTCACGGTCTGTCGACGACGGCGGAAGCAGCGCAGTCGTCGAGAGCCGACAGCGTCTTCGTCGCGATGCGATGCCGCACGTACGGGCGCGTACGTGGAGGTGGATAGGTGTCGGCGCACTGTTGTCGGTGCTGATGCGGGTGCGGATGCTGTGGAGCCCGATCAGCGTGGACGAGGGTGGATATCTGGCGATCGCTCGAGCGTGGGCACATGGCCGCGTGCTCTACCGGGACGTGTGGGTGGACCGGCCGCAGGGGCTGCTGGTGTTGTTCCGGTTGTGGGACTGGCTGTCGGGGGGGAGCACGCCCTCGATCCGGATGATGGCGATGTTGTTCGGAACCGTCCTGGTCGTCGCGACGTCGGTGATCGTGTGGGAGTTGGTCGGCCCCGCCGCCGCGCGCTGGACGGGGGTGACGTGTGGCGTCGTGTCGGCTGCCCCTGTG
>JBBQTN010000336.1:0-5021 GCA_038213195.1 Acidimicrobiales bacterium
CCTCCATCACTGGCACAGCACGGTTGCTCCAACGCTCTTCTACATCGCTGTCACTTCCTTTCAGGACGCACCACAATGGCCTTGAAACCCCGCCCAGTTCTCTACACCGCCGCCATCGCCGCCGGCCTGACCGCCGGCGCGTTCGGCATCGCCAGCGCCGCCAGCACCCAAACCACCACGAGCCAGCCGGCGCCGACCTCCGCGTCGCCGACCACAACCGCCGGAACTGACACCGGCGACCCGAGCTACTCGTCGTCCGTCACCGTCCCCGACCAGGTCGACAACTCGGACGCGTCGGACAACTCGGACAACGCCAGCACCGACAACAAGGACGCCGCAGCCGAACCGAACGAGTCCGCCTCGCTCGCGGCGGCCGCGAAGGTCACCGAGCAGCAGGCGCGCGACGCCGCGAGCACAGCAGCAGGAGGTACGGCGACCAAGGCGACGCTCGACAACGAGAACGGCAACGTCGTGTGGAGCGTCGAGGTCACCCGAGCCGACCAAACGACCGTCGACGTCAAGATCGACGCCGGCAACGGCGCCGTGCTGGCCCAGGACACCGGCCACGAATCGGCCGGCCACGAATCCGGTGGCTCCGGGCAACCCGACACCGACAACGTCGAGCACCAGGACGGTCCCGACAACGACACCACCACCGGCGCTCAATCGGGCGGCCAGAACGGAGGTGGCCAATAGGGACCCGCAACGACACACTCACCATCTCGACCTCTCAGTCGCGCCGGCCGGAACCCTCCTCGGTTCCGGCCTTCGCGCGCGCCACCCTCGAACAGGTTCTCCCCCGATGACAACACGTCGCACATTCCTGATCGGCGGGCTCGCCGCCGTAGCGGCGACAGCCTGCGCCGCCGCCCCAACCGATGCCCTGCACACGCCGGACACCTCCGGTCCGACCTTGCCCGCGACGACGCGCACCACTGACTCATCTCGAGCGGCCTTCGTCAGCCACGGCCCCCAGGACCGGCCGTCGGTCGCCCTAACGTTCCACACCAACGGGGACCTACGGGTGGCGCAAAAGCTGCTCGACATCACGACGAAACGACGAGTGCCGATCACGTGCTTCGTCGTCGGCAACTGGCTCGAAACCAACCCCACGTGGGCCGCCAAACTCACCGATGCCGGACACGAACTGGCCAACCACACCTACACCCACCCCGATGTCACGAAGCTCGATGCCGTTCAGCTCGCCGACGAGATCAACCGATGCCGCGACATTCTCACCCGCCTGTCGGGTAGCCCCGGCCACTACTTCCGTCCGAGTGGCACCGACGACGGCACCGCGCCGCCATCCGATCTGGTCACAAGGACAGCCGCTTCGAGCGGGTACGGAACCGTGCTCGGCTTCGACGTCGACCCGCTCGATTACAAAGACCCCGCCAGCACCACGGTCGCCACTCGCACGCTCGGAGCGGTCGGCAACGGGTCGATCATCAGCCTGCATTTCGGACACCGCGGCACCATCGAAGCACTGCCCAAAATCCTTGACGGTCTCGACGCCAAGCAGCTGCGACCTGTCACGGTCTCCGAACTTCTCCGGGCCGGTTGAATGGCCGACGGCACCGAACAATCGCATGGACCGGGCCGAGACGTCGACGCGGCCGAGGTGCAACGCTCTTCCAAGCCAGCTGCTCGACTCGTCTACTACATCGACCGCGCACAACACGGTTGGCGCTTCGAGGTACGCGACGCCGATGTCATCAAGCGGGGTTGGCGGCCATCGAGACGATGGGCCAAGCAGGCAGCTCGCCGGTCGATGAGACGGCCACGCTGAGCTCGCCACCGACCCGCGGTTCAGGTCCGGAGCAGAAAGCCAAGGCACGTTGGCGTGCGAGCCCGGAAGAACGACCAATCGTGGCCTCCTTCGAGGATGACGGTGTCATGCGGTTGACCGACCTTCGCCATGGCCGAGGCGTAGGCCTGCGCCTCGGCCATGCTCTCGGTGTCCTGCCGAGCGACGACGAGCAAGGTTCGCGGGCCGGTCGCCGACACGTGCTTGATCGGCGACGCGGCGTCGCGCACCGTTTTCGACTCGCCTGCGAAGGGAGGGTCCTGCGCGACGAAGTTGCCGCTGAGCGCGCAAACCGCGTCGTAGTGGGCGGCGGATCGAGTGGCGAGGTACGCGGCGCCGAAGCCTCCCGACGATAACCCCATGACCGACCAGTGATTGGTGGTGCGGTAGGTAGAGTCGACCCAGCGCTGGAGGTCCTCGCCCAACGCCGCGCCGAGCTGCTGCTTGGATGTGTCGGCGAAGTCGCCGTCGGACACCACCGGGCCGTGCCCGTCCGGGACAACGGCGATGAACGGGGCAACCGTGGGAGCGATCGACAGGAGACCCATGCCGGTGAAAATGTCATCGGGGCCGCCGGGCCGTCCATGGAGGATCTCGACGATCGGATACCGAACCGTCCCGGAGTCGTAGCCGTCCGGTAGCAGGATCAGGACCCGCCGGTCACCACCCAGCGACGGTGTCGGATAACGCACATCGAGGACCCGCGCCGGCGAAGGCGGAGCCGACGAAACGGTGGTTGCACTGCCGGGCACGGCTGACGATGTCCCGCTCGCACCCGCGACTGCTGGGGGGTGGCTGGTAGTTGGGAACGCCGCGCTGGCTACCGCCCAACCGAACGCCGATCCAACCACGAGGGATGCCGCGGCGATCAATCGAGGAGTCCTGCCGGTCCGACACTCGACCCTTCGCGGTGAGCGGCCCGTGACGGGGTGCCATCGGTCCAGAACGCGGGCGACGAGGAAGCCGACGGGGAACGCCGCGAGGTGCTCCCAATCGGCGAGTTCCTGGTGCACGATGAGGCCGCTGGCCACGAAGACGACGGCGCCGCGGCTCAGCCAACGATTGCGGACGACGGCGACCAGGGCGCCGGCGCCGCCCGCCGTCATGGCCGAGGCTCCGTAGTCGAGCGTCTGAAGCGTGCGAGACGCGAACTCGATGTTCAGCGCCGATCCCAAACCGAGCGCCGCGGTCACGAGGCCCGGCCCGGCGACAGCGGACGCCACGGCGACGACGACAGCGCGGGTTGTGCCGCGCAGCGCCTCATAGGAGCCGAGCATCAACGCCAACGATGCTGGAATCGAGATGGCCATGAACACATCTCGAGTCAAGAACTGGCTCGACACGATCGTCATCCACCCACCGGCGAGCAACCCGCTGCCACTGAAGCCCCACTGGTAGGTCGGTTCGAGATCCAGCTCGTGCGTGAACACGTGGAAGTGGACTGCGGATGCGATGACCGCGGCCATGAGCGCGACCGTGACGACGGGCGGATGCAACGGACCGCCGGCGATCTCCCGTGCACGGCTCAACAGCCGCGGCGTGCGACCGGATCCGGCGATAGCGGCGTCAGCGCCCAAGTCGCCGTTGCAGGCGACGACCGACGTGGTCATCGGTTGGGACGAATCGCCGCCATCAACCCGGACGGGCAGTAGGCGTGGGCCACGGCAACGAAAGCACCGGGGGCGTGCCGGCTCGAGGGTGCGACGAGGTGACGCGGGACCCATTCCGGGGCGAACTTGTTCTTGTACCGGCGCAGCGACGCGGTCGGATAGATCCGTTCGGCGAGTCGCCCGTGGGACCGGGGGACACAGCCAAGACTCACCGTTCCCACACGCTGCTCGGCGAATGAGCGCAGGCTGTCGGCGATCAGGAGATCCATGGTGGGGTTGGGTGCGTCCGGGGTACGTCGCATGAGGTCCAGTACACGCGCTCGGCCATCGTCGTACGAATGCCAGGTGACGAGGCCAACCACACGGCCCGACGCGTCGATCGCGACGCGGCAGTCGAGGCCAGCCATCGCCGCGGGGTCGAAGCGACCGAGGGTGAAGCCCAGCTCGCCGCCGCGCTTGGTGGCCAGCCACTTCCCGGACACGTCGGAGGCTCCCGGGGCGATGGTTGAGGACCATGGCGCGATGGTGAGCCCTGCTCGTATCGCGGCGCTCACGCTATGGCGGATGCTCGACATGCGTTTGCCGGCCAGGGTGAACGAGGCGACATCAATGAGCGCGTCGTCGGCGATCGGGGTGGTCCACAGTCCGCGATCGCGGTACGGCTCGGCATCGGCCACGGCGGCGAACACGGGCCGGACACGGTGGTCCGCGAGGCGTTCGAGTGCGTCATCGATGGTGTCGCCCGCTTTCCCCGGTGGCGCGATCGGATCCGATGCCATGACACCCCAATGGCGTCGAACCTGCACACCGATGAATCCGCCCGAGCGCAGCTCCTGGACGACGCGGTTCGCGCCGAGTGTGAATGGACTGACCGACGTGGTCCCCCACCGAGCGAGTCGCTCTTCGGGGGTAAGAAGCACGCGCAGTCTCTGCCGGTGGTCGTGGGCCGGGCGAGGTTCGAGATCGACGGGGTTCGCTTCTGATTGTTCGGTCGGTTTGAGGGCGAGCGCGGATGGCATGACGCCAACGTCGCCCTCGACGGCTGACGGGAAGGTGAACCAACCTGACAGCGAGTTCAGGTAGCAGAGTTGACTCTTTCTGTTAGGAATGCCTAACTATCCCGATGTCTAGTGCTCAGATCACCCTTCTCGGCGCCGTCGCCGGCTTCACCATCTTCTTGGGTTTGCCGGTCGGCCGTTTGCGCAACTTGTCGGTGGCCGCTCGGACGTTGCTCAACGCGATCGCGATCGGCATCCTTGTCTTTCTCCTCTTCGACGTTCTCGCACACGTCAACGAACCGATCGAGGCGAGCCTCAAGGTGGCCGCAACCGGCGAGGGTGGCTGGACCTCGTTCCTCTGGCTTGCGCTCGTCGCCATCGTCGGGTTCGGTATCGGCCTGCTCAGCCTCGTCTACTTCGAACGTCGGGCCTTGCGGCGTGGCTCGATCACCGCCGACAGCATCGACGAACCCGACGAACTCACTCCGACCACTGATCTCTCCGGCGTCACCACGGTCATCGCGACCGGATCGAAGACCGCGACCAGTTCGGCGACGCAGCTGGCCTTCCTCATCGCCGCCGGCATCGGCCTGCACAACTTCGCCG
>JBBQTN010000337.1:0-4995 GCA_038213195.1 Acidimicrobiales bacterium
ATCATCGGACCCGCCGCGAAGAAAGGCAAGTACGACACCGACCGGATCGATGTCGTATGGAAGGCGTAGGAGGACCGGCCCTCGACACGAGAATCAGGCGCGACTGCGCTTAACGCGCTACGGATGCACCGGCAACGCTGCCATGGGCATCGATCGCGCCGTGTCGTGGCTGAAGTACGCCTTCCCGACCTCCGCGAGGCCTGTCCTTCAGTGCCGCGAGGGTGGCCGCGCCAAGCGGACTCCAGCGGGGTGAAGGCCGCCGGGCGCGACCGACGGAACCGTTCCGGGTCTGCTCAGCGCATTAGGGGCGCTAGCGATCATCGGCTCGGTCCCGATTCACGGCAAATGGATCGGAGTACCGCTTGACCGCATGAGACACGTATCACCGTGACGCGTCGCCCAAACAAGTCGGACGGACGTCGACGAATCGTGCATTCCGCGAATGCAAAACAACCCCACGCTCAGCCGACGCTTTGCACGGCCGCAGACGTTGCACCCCGCCGCGGAACCCAAGAGCAGCGCAGCGTCGGTTGTCCTTCGTTGCGCAAGCCCGTGATTCGCGCACCTGTCGGGCTCGTCGGTCTCGCTGCAGCCCGGCGACCGTGCCGTCGGCGCGATCACCGTGTTCGGACGGCACCGCGCACCCACGAACTCGACATACCGATCGATCACGTCAGCCCTCGACGCCGACGCCGACACATCCTCCAAGAACGACATTCAGTGATCTCCAGTCAGCCACACCACCCCCCCAACCTGAAAGGGCAGCCAGCATCCTCGATCACCGGAATATCTACAGTTCTGGCGCGCGGCGTAGTGGCAGGATTCCAGTGTGGATCAAGCTGAAGCAGCCAACGTCGCCGAGACCATTCTCGCCGCGCTGCGAATGGACGACTACGAGTCGCTCGCACAACGCGTGGGGTCGACGGAGTGGCGGGAGGTCGAGGGCGCGGACGCGCTCATCCACCGGGTGCAGATCCAGGTCTTTGAGGACGACGGGCGCGCGGGGCGGAACCTACGGGTGATGGTCGCGGTCGACGACGGCGAGCGTCGTAGCTTCGTGAGGCCCCTCACGCGAGACTTCAGCGTTGCTCCCGACGGTTCCTTCGTCGGTGAGGACTAGCGCCGATCACTGGCAGATATGGCACGGGCGAATGCATGCTTGGGCTCAGGGCACCGCTGCCCAGTACTGCCACTCCACCACGACATCCACGAGGTTCGAAGCGTTGCCGGGCCGCGCCGTCCCAAAAAGGAAGCCCGGAGCCGTGCAGATGAACCCGGAGAGGTAGCCCGCGGTGGAAGCGTTGGGCCTCGGGCCGTCATAGGCCTGATCCGGTGGACCCGACACACCGGGAACGGGCGCGCGAACCGCGTAGACCGTCACGTCAGGATTCAGCGTCCTCCAGCGTGCCGTCCACATCGCGACCGCGCATCCACTCATCTTCCCGGAGAAGCTTGGCGGCACCGCCGCGATCCGGCTGTTCTCGAATACTCGCACGGTCTCTCGGACGAGACCGCCGTCGCGCTGATAGCCCTCGATCTCGCTCGGCATCGCCCGCGCTCGGGACGCCGCTTCGGTCGGTGGAGTCTGCACTGTCGTGGAAGTAGCGCTTGTGCTCGTGCTCGCGGGCAACGTCGAAGATGGAGTCGCAGTCGGAGAAGACTTCAAGCCGGACGAACACGCCGTCGCGGCCATGATGAGAGTGAAGACGACGACCGACCGCATCCCAGTCATACGCCGAGAGGCAACGGATTCCGTGCGTCGGTTTCCCCGACGGACGCGCGGATCGCTCCCGATATCGGGAGCCTTCCTGGAGTGGCGTACTTGGACCTGCTTCGTCGTGAACCCACTGACTGCGCTTTCGCATCCTTCGATTCTTGAGTAACTACGGCGCGACTGTTTTCCCGATCTCGTGCCGGTTCGGCGAGACCGCTCGGCAGTTCGGTGCGCGCATGATCGTCGTACCATCGACGCCGTGAGCGATGCGAGGTACTGCCCCCGTTGCGGTCGTCCTCCGCGCCGCCGTTCGGCGGCTGGCCTGTCCCCGCGCAGCCCGGCGAACTCTGCCCGTGGTGCTTCACCGGTCACGGCCCCAACTGGGTCGAGCCGCCCGGCCCTGAGCCGAAGAGGCCGAACAACTGGTTCGGGCGCCTGCTGCACCGCATCTGGCAGTGGGAGTACCCCAACGACCAATGGTCGCCTGTCGCCATCCCGATCACTGGCAGATATGTGTTTCGTCAATTCGTACTCTCTCGGCGGAGGCGTGCCTCGGCGAGCGCGAGGCAGAAGCCCCACGTCAGTGCCACGTGGCCGAGCGACCAGAGAACACGCGTTGATTCCTCTGGGTCGCTAGCTCGATCCAGACCGACCGGCTTAAGCACTGATCCGTTGATCCACATGCCACGGAAGTTTTCGATGCAGTAGAAGGGCCAGTCATCGAGTGCCTCGACGTCGAGTTGCGCTGTCAACTCAGCTGTGTCGGCCCCGAGTGCGTCCGCGTCCTCGGGGCGAATCGGCGTGCGTTCGATTCCTTCGTGGTCCTTCCAAGCAGTGCCTATGGCCCAACCAACGAGCGCGACCGTGTAGAGGGCGGAACCCAGGTCAGTCCACGCTCGAGGTGTCGGCACAAGATGAGCGTCCTCCTCGCGAAGAATCGAAAGCCAGCCCATTGCAGCACGCTGCAGCAGATCGTCGATTGCGCCCGCAGAACGACGGACAGCCGCTTCACGTCGCTGAGGGTCCTGAGCGAGCGCGAGAACAGCTTGAACCGAGGGATCGAGGAAGTACCGAGACATCAACTTCGAGAAGCGGTCCTCCGCATCGACGGGCGAGTCAACGGACCCCGAGTCGTCGAATAGGTCCTCGTCGCTAACTTGAAGCCGCGCAGCGGCTCGTATGTCGCTAACCAGATTGGCGGCCGCTCGACTCGCCCGCCAATTTTCCCATTTAGCCGCGATCGTCTCGGACGACTCGTCACGTCGATCCGGCCAAAATGCGACGTGCTGTTCTCGGCTATCGCCGTCTCTCCACGCGACGACGATGGAGCCGTCGTTATCGACAAGGATCGTCTCGATCTCGCTTGCGGCAACCACGCCCTCGACGCCGCGAGAAATCACACCGAGTCCGACAAAGCGAAGCCCATCGTCGTTGAGTCGAACGGTTCCCTGTAACCGACGGACACGAGCAGGCGGGGCGTATCGGGCTAGCCGCCCCAGCCACACCTCGTCTTGCGCCTTTCGCTCCATCGACCCTCCCTCAACCGCCTCGCTCGCTACAGGATAAGACGAGCGGGCGACGCCAGGAGCGCATATTGCTCTGGAGCTGTTCTGCCAGGAGAGCAGGCCGCACAGATCGACACGACTTGGAGGGGCTCCAGGTTCGTCCTGAGGTCGGCGGAACCGTCGTGACCCCGACAGAGGTTCCGACGGTTACCTTCGTCGTCGTAATGCGCGGAGCGACCTTCTCCACTGTCGTCGACGCCGACGGTGCGTTCACTAGGGCCTTCGTGGATGAACCGCAACCCGCAAGCGCGATGAGCGCAATCGCTGCGGCGACGACCGACGCACGCCGACGATTCGGTTTCCGCATCGTTGCCTCAGAACCTCTGTGGTGAAGGTCCAGACCAATCCGCTTCCGCGTCACCGCTTCGTCACGGAGATCACGGTCCTCCGTAGACGGGCTGCTGCTCGCCGCCGTGGAATGAGCACGCGCCCTGTCGACCACCCGACATGCTCACCATGCCGTCGACGCACTCCTCCATGTAGCCGACACCGTTCGAGAAGTTGCCGATACAAGCGAAGTAGCTACAGATATTGGAGGGAGGGCTGTAGACGAGCGCGCCGCGACCGCAGAAGTTGTATCCGTACGGGTTACTCGGTGCGCCGCAGGTGCCCGCCGGGTTCGGCGGCGGAGGTGGTGTCGCACACTGCCGTGGCGTGCCGGTCGCGCCAGTCCCGCCCGGCGCGTGTCCGAAGGCGACGGTCGCGCCGGATTGGAGGACGAGCCGGTAGCCCTGGGCTTTCGGGTTCGAGAAGATCGCGGTGGGGATGTCGCACAGCGACGGTGCGTAGCTCCCGAGGTTGTGTGCGTCGCCGAAGGCGTGGATTTGTCCGTCTGCTTCTGCGATCCAGTAACCCTTGTTCGTCGGTGTTGGTGCGGTGCCGATGACGTCGGTGACCTGGTCGCCGATGCTGGGCAGGCTGCCGTAGAAGGGGGCGTCGCCGAAGCTGAAGATGCCGCCGTCTTTGGCGACCATGCGATATCCGTGGCCGGTCGGGCTGGTGCCGATCCCGTTGATCGGTTGGTTGAGCCGGGTTGCGCCCATCGATCCGTAGAACGGCGCGTCGCCGAAGGCGAAGATGCCGCCGTCGCGGGCGACCAGCCAGTATCCGTTCCCAGATTTGGTCGGAGCCATCGAGAACACGGGCGGGTTGAGCGGCATGGCGCCGGTGCTGCCGTGGAAGTGCGCGGACCCGTAGGTGAAGATGCCGCCGTCGCTGGCGTCAAGCCAGTAGCCGGTTCCGGTCGGGTTGACGGCTCCGCCGACGACGGGGCCGGACAGTGACAGGTTTGAGGCGTCGCCGTGCAGGGCCGCGTTTCCGAAGTTGGTGACGGTTCCGTCCGCGTACGTGAGCCAGAATCCGCCACCACTGGGTGTCGAGAACCCGTTCACCGCGGTATGCGGCCACGGGTTTGCCGCAGCATGTGCTGAAGAAGCCGCAACCGACACGAGGAGGATGTCCCGAACGTTGTTGAAGTTCGGTGACGGTCGGTTCATGTCATGCGACTTGTTCAGTATCGCATGACGGTGTGACAGCGTCGACGTGATGGGCGAGTGCGGCAACAAGCGCGGGCATCTGCTTGTAGCCCTTGAGCCGGCGGAAGCTGCGTTCCGCGTTGAGCATCCCGGCGGCGCACCACCGTTTGATCATCTTGCCGTCTCGCCAACGTTTCACGTTGCGGGTCGTGTCACGCGCGATTCCGATCATGCTCTCGAT
>JBBQTN010000338.1:0-4860 GCA_038213195.1 Acidimicrobiales bacterium
AGGCGGCCAGTGGCCGCGCGTCGCCCTCGCCCGCGCGCTGTGCGCGGTGCGGCTCGGAGCGGGGGTGGTGCTGCTCGACGAACCGACCGCGCAACTCGACGTGCGCGGCGAGTCGGAGATCTTCGAGCGGCTCCTCACCGCGACCCGCGAGTGCACCACGATCCTCATCTCCCATCGCTTCTCCACCGTTCGCCAGGCCGACAGGATCTGCGTCGTCGAGCACGGCCGGGTGATCGAGCTCGGCACCCACGACGAGTTGATGGCGCTCGGCGGTCGGTACCACACGATGTACGGGCTGCAGGCGGCGCGCTTCGTCGAGCGCGACGAGGCCGGACTGGAGGTCAGCTATGAGTCACTCTGACGACCTCCCGCCGTCGTGGCCGTCGCTGGTGCGGATCGTCAAGCTCGGCTACCGCGCCGAGCCGCGCCTGCTGCTCGCATCGTTCGCGATGACCGTGCTCAGCGCGCTGCCCGACGGGCTGCTGGCGCTGTGGTTGAAGATCCTCACCGACGGCGTGATCGGTCACCGCCGCGGCCACATCGTGGTCGGCGTGGTCGGTCTCGGTGCGTCGGCCGCCGGCACCTGGTACCTCAGCGTCGCCCTGCAGCGCGTCGACCGCAGGTTCCGCGATCGGCTCGGGATCGCCTTCCAGGCCCACATCGCCGACCTGCACGCCCGCGTCGCGACCATCGAGCACCACGAACGGCCGGCGTACGTGGACCGGCTCGGTGTGCTGCGCGATCAGGTGTTCGCGCTCGACCACCTCTTCGGCTCGCTGTTCTCGACGCTCGGCTGGGCGCTGCGACTCGCGTTCGTCATCGCCCTGCTCGGCTCGATCCACCCGGTCCTGGTCCTGCTCGCTCTGTTCGCGCTCGCGCCGGTCTGGTCGGCGTCGTGGCGCCCCGCCGTCGAGCGCAGCACCGAGGAGTCCGTGGCGGCGCGAGCACGACTCGCCCGACATCTGTTCCTCGTCGCCAGCACCCCGTCGCCCGGCAAGGAGGTTCGCGTCACTGCCAACGGCGCGACGCTCGCCGCCCGTCGCAGCGCAGAGTGGCAGCGGTGGTACGGCCCGGTGGCCGCCGCGCGCTGGCGCACCGCGGCGTGGCACACCCTGACGTGGTCGATCTTCGCCGCCGCGTACGTGTCCGCGATCGTGTGGGTCGCCACCGGCCTGCACGAACCTGTCGGCGCGGTGGTCCTGGTGCTCGTGGCCGGCAGCCGCCTGTCGTCCTACGTCGGCGCCGCGGTCGGCGAGATCGGGTTCCTGCGCGGCATCTGGCTCGACTCGGCCCGCCGCCTCGCCTGGCTGGAGGATTTCGCCGTTTCGTTCGACGAGCGGGCCGACACGCCGGTCCCGGAACGGATCGTGGACGCGATCACGTTCGACCACGTCTCGTTCACCTACCCGGGCACCGATCGGCTGGTGCTCGACGACGTCGACGTGCGCCTGCCCGCGGGGTCCGTCGTCGCGGTCGTCGGCGACAACGGCGCCGGCAAGACGACGATGGTCAAGCTGCTCGCCGGCCTCTACCAGCCGACATCGGGCGCGGTGCGCGTCGACGGCGTCGACCTGCGCCGCTTCCCGCACCTGCAGTGGCGCGAGCGGTTGGCCGGCACGCTGCAGGACTTCGCCCGCTTCGAGCTGCTCACCGCCACCGGCGTCGGTCTCGGCGACCTGCCCCGCGTCGACGACCGCGACGCGGTGCTCGATGCCGTCGGACGCGCCGGCGCGGACGACGTCGTGCTGCGCCTGCCCTCCGGGCTGGAGACGCAACTCGGCGCCAACTGGGAAGGTGGCGTCGAGCTGTCCTACGGGCAGTGGCAGAAGCTGGCCTTGGCCCGCGGGTTCATGCGTGCCCAGCCGCTGCTGCTCGTGCTCGACGAGCCGAGCGCGGCGCTCGACGCCGAGACGGAGCACGCGCTGTTCCAGCGCTACGCGGCGACGGCGACGAAGATGTCCGGCAACGGGCGGATCACCGTGCTCGTCTCCCACCGGTTCTCGACGGTGCGGATGGCCGACCTGATCGTCGTGCTCGACGGCAACCACGTCGCCGAGGTCGGCAGCCACGACGACCTGCTCGCCCGCGACGGCCAGTACGCGAGCCTGTACCGCATCCAGGCCGACGCCTACCGCTGACCGCCGGCCGGCGACCGGTGAACCGCCGCCGGCGGCGGCCGGGCCAGCACGCCGACGTCGGGACCGTCAGCCGGCGGAATGCGGGCGGACGGGTCGCGGCGCGCGCACCGTCAGCCGGCGCTGCGCTTGCGTCCGGTCTTCGCGCCACCAGCGCCGGGAGCCGGCGCGGTCCGCCCCCCGCTCGTGCGCGGCGACTGGCGCCGGAGCGCCGCCGTCGCAGCGCCGATCTCCGTCGTCGTCCCCGCCGTGCTGAGCCCTCCTGCGTAGTCCTCGAGGTGGCTGCGCACGAACCAGTGGTACTCCTCGAGCACGCCGGTCTGGGTGATCAACAGATCGCCTGATATGGGATCGAGCTCGTCGACGGCGCTGATCGCGGCGCGGTGGTCGATGATCACTCCGGTGTAGACGAGATCGAGGGCCCCGAGATGGGCCTGGGTGTCGGCGCGGCCGAGGTCGTAGTCGTTCCACGTCCTGGCGGCGACGAGCGCGCCCGGCAGGCCGTTCGGCACACCACCGAGCGTGGCGATCCGCTCGGCCAGCGCATCGGTCATCGACGCGACGCCGCTGTACTGCGGATCGAGCATCATGTGGACGCCGATGAATGCCGGCCCGACGACGTTCCAGTGGATGTGCTTGAGCGTCATCGCCAGGTCGAGCAGCGCGGCGAGCCGCGACTGCAGATGATCGGTGACCTGCTGTCCGACCTGGGGATCGAGGCCCGGTGCAGTGAAGGCGGCCCGGTGCGTCGACGACACCGGCCGCCGGCCAGGCTCCGACTTGGTCGACTTCGAGCCGCGGCTCGCGCTGGTCGTCGATGATGCAGAGGACGACGCGGACATCGAACCAGATGACGCAGACGACTGACGGGCCACGACGATCTCCCTTCGGGCAGACAACTGCCTCGGACTACCCGTCACCCAACCAGGCGAGACCCGCCGGGTCAACGGTCGGGAGCGGGATCTACTCGATCGCCTCGTCTGAGGTGATGTGGGCGCGCAGCTTGAGCAGGCTCGACTGCAACAGCCGGCCGACGTGCACCTGGCTGGTGCCGACCCGAGCGGCGATCTCTGCCTGGCTCATGTGCTCGAAGAACCGCAGGTAGATGATCTTGCGTTCCCTGCCGGGCAACTCCTCGAGCAGCTGGCGGATGGCGGCGCGGTCCACCATCGTGCGCAGGTCGACGTCGTTGGAAGCGAGCGCGGTCTGCACGGCGGAGGGCTGCTCGCCGGAGGGCAGGTCGAGCGACGACGTCCGATAGGCGGCGGACGCCTCCATCGTCTCCAGCACGACCTCGGCGTCGACCCGCAACCTGGCGGCGATCTCGTCGACGCGCGGCGCCCGGCCGAGCTCCTGGGAGAGCTCGTTGACCGCTGCGGTCAGCGCCCCCTTGAGGTCCTTGGCTCGGCGGGGGACGCGCACGCTCCAGGTGTGGTCGCGGAAGTGGCGGCGGATCTCCCCGACCACGGTCGGCATCGCGAACGCGAGGAAGCTGCTCCCGACCTCCGGATCGAAGCGTTCCACCGCCTTGAGCAGTCCCAGCGAGCCGACCTGGAGCAGGTCGTCGTACGGTTCACCGCGCTCGGAGAACCGCTTCGCCGCTCGCGATGCGATCCAGTGGAACTTGAGCACCAGCGCGTCGCGCAGCGCCGGGTCACCCGTGGCGCGGAAGCGCTTGAACTGCTCGAGGTTGGCGGCGTCCTCTGCGGCACGATCCTGCGGATCGATCGTCATCGGGTGGTCAGTGGTCCTGGTCGCCGGGCGCGGACGCGATGTAGGTGGCGACGATCAGCAACTGGCCGTCCGCATGTTGGATGGCGTGCTCCGCCGCGATCGCGGCCATCACGGTCGCGCTCAGGGCCAGCTCGGAGCTGGCCACCTCGAACGACGTCGCCGCGGTGAACCCGGCGACGGCGAGCCGGTCGACGCCGACCTCGAAGCGAATGGTGATGTCGGGTCCGTCGCCGTGCTCGATCAGCGCCGCCATCACCTCGCTGACGACGATCTTCACGTCCTCCACCTCATCGAGGTCCATCGACGTCATCGCGGCCAGCGAACTGGCAGCGAGCCGCACGACCCGCGCCATCGACGGTTCGGCTGGCACCTGGAGCACGACAGGGCCGGTGAGCAGCTTCTCGCCCTCGAACGTGGCGGTCATCCTGTGGCGCTGTCTTCGATGCGGAACTGCGCTTCGGTGCCCGTGATCTCGAGCAGCCGGCGCACCGCTGCGGACGGAGAACGCAGGACCACCTCGGTACCCCGCTCCCCGGCGCGCCTGCTCGCGCTGAGCAAGCTGCGCAGGCCCGACGAGTCGATGAAGGTCACCTCGGTCAGATCGATGACCACCGGCAGCTCCGACTCGCCGTCGAGGATCGCCGCGTCCACGAGCGGACCCCCCGCGACGTCGATGTCGCCGATCGCCACGATCACCCCGTCGGCCCCGACCTGCACACGCAGGGACTCGTTCGAGCCGGCTTCGGACATGTGGTGCTCCTCCTCATCGAGACCGCGCGGTTCTCGTCGATCACCCCGTCAGGTGCGAGTTCCCCGTTCAGGTTCATTGTACGCGTGGGCCGTTGCCGAGCGATGCTCGCAACGGCCCACCAGGGCAGACGCGGGTCGTGGGGGGGGGGGAAGGCCCCCCCCCGCACCGGGGGGGCAGGGGGGTGGGGCGCCCCGAAAAAAAGCCGGGGGGGGGGGGGGGGGTGGGGGGGCAGGCGGCCGC
>JBBQTN010000339.1:0-4858 GCA_038213195.1 Acidimicrobiales bacterium
CATCGAGCGCGGGTCGGCCTCGGCCCCGCCGTAGACCGCCGGTGCACCCATCCGGAACAGGCCGGCCGAGGCCATCGCCTTGCGCACCGGATCACTCAGCCGCCGGTTGCGCTCGCCGTCGTCCGCGTGCGCGCGCACCAGCGGCTGCAAGGAACGAGCCACCTCGACGATGTCCATCGCGCCAAGGTACGCGACGTGGTCGCGCCGGATCGGTGCCGGAGCCACGCGGGCTTCGGGCGCGTCAGCCGGCAAGCACGGCGCGGGCGACGAGATCGGTGCCGAACGCGGTCAGGATCGCGAGGTAGAGCAAGCCCGTGGCGGCCATCACGGCCGAGTAGTAGCGCTCGCGCAGCGCAGCGCGAGAGACGAACACGAGCACGATCGTGGTGATCGCGCACCCGGCCCACATCCAGCCGAGGATCCCGTTCCAGCCGTCATCGACGGAGCCCGACCAGACGGAGAGCATCCCGGTCGGCAGCAGCATCGCGACGACCTCGAACGGCCAGGTGACGCCGAGGGCGCGCACGAGATCGTTGAGATGACGGCGCGGCAGGCCGGGTTGCACGAGGTACCAGTGCCCGAGGAGCATCGCGTCCGTGACGGCGCCCAGGAACGCCGCCCCGACGAGTGTTCGCAGCACCGCGACGGCGGGATGCCCACCGGCGTCGAGGGCCGCGGCGATCAGCCCGGGAATCGCGACCACCGGCGCGACCAGGTCGAGCAGCGGGGGGAACTCGCGCCCGGTGCGCACCCGTTCCAGGGTGGTGACGCGGTCGATGCCCGTCATCTCGGCGACGCGCTCGCTGCGCCGGTCGTGCTCGTCGTCGGCGCCGGAAACACCGGCGTGACGGCGCACGACCGACACGACGAAGGCGAACGCCGCTGCCGCAGCGACCGCGATCGAACTGGCTTCGCGCACCGGCACCACGCGGAAGCGGAACCCGCACCAGGCGCCGCCCGCCGCCAGCAGGCAGTAGATGCCACGCAGCAGCCAGCCATACCCGACACCGACCTCGCGTCGCCGGGTGGTGAACCACAGGAAGGCCAGACCGCCCGCCGACCACTGCAACAGCACCGTCGCGGCGTCGAGGCGGATCACGTCCTCAGAGGGTAACGACACCCGTACGCTGCCGGGCGATGCGATCCGCCCGGCTGCTGCTGCTGCCCCTTGCGGCCCTCCTGCTCGCAGGGTGCTTCACCGGCAAGCGGGCTTCGTTCCAGGACTCCAGGTTCGGACCAGGCTCCACCACGGGGGATGCGGCGATCGACGCGGTGCTCGCCAAGCTCGACCAGGCGGCCAACGCACCGCCGACGTTCACGGCCTCCTACGACGTGCTCGTGCGCTTCGGTGATGCCGACAAGAAGGCCGAGGTGGTGATCGACGGCAACCGGCGCGCCATCACGATGGGCGATGTGCGCTTCCTGCAGACACAGTCCACGACCGAGACCTGCAAGGGCACGACGTGCGCGCCCGGCATCGACCCGACCGCGATCAGCGACACCCAGCTGACCGTCGACTTCTGGGCCGGTGACATCGCCAAGCGGCTGCGCTTCGACGCGGCGTCGAAGATCGGCCCGACGGCGCAGCGCACCGAGACGATCGCCGCGCAGAGGGCCGCGTGCGTCGACGTCGTGCAGGGCAACGACAACACCGCAACCTACTGCGTGCTCGACGACGGCGTGCTCGCCCGGCTCGCCGACGCCGACGTGTACATCACCCTGACGAGCTTCTCGCCCTCCGCCGATCCCGCAGCGTTCGACGCGCCGGGCTGACCGGCAACCGCGCGCCCCCGTTCGACGCGGTCAGCGATCGAGGACGACCAGCGCGTGGTCGACGTCGTTGAGGCGCAGCGGCCCATCGTCGGTGGCGACCACGCAGTCCTCGAGCCGCATCCCCCAGCGGCCGCTCAGGTAGATCCCGGGCTCGACGCTGAACGCGTGACCCGCAGCGATCGGCAGGGTGTTGCCCTCGACCATGTACGGATCCTCGTGCGCCTCCATGCCGATGCCGTGACCAGTGCGGTGGATGAAGTGCTCACCGTAGCCGGCTGCGTCGATCACCCGCCGCGACGCCCGATCGACGTCCTCGCATGCGGCGCCCACCACGCCGGCCGACACCCCAGCGGCCTGCGCGTCGCGGAGCACCGCGTAGGCCTCGGCGACCTCGGCAGGCGGATCGCCGAGCGACACGCAGCGGGTGATGTCGCTGCAGTACCCGTTCATCGTCCCGCCGAAGTCGCACAGCACCAGCTCGCCGTGGCGGATGACGCGGTCGGAGGCGTGGTGATGTGGTGATGCGGCGTTCTCGCCGGCGGCGACGATCGCGAAGTTGACGACGTCATGGCCCTCTGCGAGCAGACGCGCCGAGATCTCCGCGCTGACCGCCGCTTCTGTCCGCCCGACGAGCGCGATCTCGCCGCCGTGCAGCTGCGCGGCGACGCGGTCGGCAGCGGCACCGGCGGCCTGCAGCGCGGCGACCTCGGCGGCGTCCTTGCGCATCCGCAGCGTGTTCATCACATTTGCCGAGCGCACGTAGCGGGTCGCGTCCGATGGCCAGTGCTCGAGCAGCGCGACGAGGAACCGTGCCCACATCGTGTCGCCGACGGCAACGGTCGCAGGCGTTCCGGCGAGCCGGGCGACGATCGCCACGGGATCCTCCGTCTCGTCCCAACGGTGCAGCTCGAACACGCCGGGCTGCGCAACCACCCGCGGCGCCTCGAGCCGCGGGATCACCATCGTCGCCTCGCCGTCGCGGGGCACGACGAGCATCGTCAGCCGCTCCAGCGGCATCGCCTCGTAGCCGGTCAGGTACGGCAGGTCGCTGCCGACCGAGACCAGCAGCACGTCGACTGCGGCCGTGTCCATCGATGCCCTCGCCCTGGCGATCCGGTCGAGGTACGTAGCGGTCGAGATCGGCTCGTTCATCCCCTCATTCTGGCGCGACGCCGGGACGCCGGGACGCCGCCCTGACGACCGTCTCGTGCCGCGCGAAGCTGATGACGTGAGCCTCACCGACGGCGCCGCCGGCGTCGAACCCGCGGCCGAGCTCGACCCTGACCCTGGCCCGCCGTCGCCACGCGCTGCCGGGGCCGACCCCGCGGCGGGGACGGCCTCCGACCCGGACGATCCGGACGGCGTCATCGTCCTGCCGTGGTGGAACAACCCGGTCAACCTGATCGCGATCGCCATCGGGTTGATCCTGGTGATCGGTTCGCTCGGCTGGGTGCTCGGCAACAACCATGCCCAGCCCGACCCGAACACCGTCGACGTCGGTTTCCTGCAGGACATGCGCTGGCACCACGAGCAGGCGACGACGATCAGCTTCGCCTACCTCGGTGACAAGGACACCGATCCCGCGCTGTACGAGGTGGCGCAGGAGATCGTCGTCGGCCAGGAGCTGGAGATCGGGTTGATGGTCCAGCTGCTGCGCGACTTCGGCAAGGCGGAGGCGAACGAGACCGACGTCGGGATGGCCTGGATGGGCGACCCGGTGCCGATCGACCGCATGCCTGGCATGGCCAGCGACGCCGACATCGACACGCTCGGCACGCTCAGCGGGCCAGCGGCCGACCAGATGTTCGTGCAGCTGATGGTGGCGCACCATCGGGGAGGGATCTCCATGGCGGACGACGCAGCGATCCACGCCAACGAGAAGAGCGTGCGCGACCTCGCCACCTCGATCTCGGGCAACCAGGCGGAGGAGATCACCGAGATGCAGCAGCTGCTCGCGTCGAGCAAGACGACCTGAGCCCGGACTGACGCGCCGAACAAAGTGCGGATCCACCCTCACGTCACCGATGTGCGCCACCGCACCCGCTTCCCGCTGCACCGACGTCCCCGTATGCTCGCCAAGGTGCGCAAGCGTGCGGCGGTCTCCGTTGTCCTGATCGGTGCACTGCTCGCAGCGTGCGGCACGGTGAAGCAGGGCGTCACGGCCACGCGATCGAACCGCAACGGCGCGGCCACCTCGGCCACCGGCGACACCAACCCGGGCGGCACAACGCCGGACACGGGGGCGAACCCGACCGACACCAACCCGAGCGGCACCACGCCAGACACCGGCGCGAACCCGACAGACACCAACCCCACCAACACGAACTCGACTGACACCGTCCCGGGATCGCCGCCCGGTGGCACGGCCCCCGAGGACACGACGTTCGACACCAAGCCGACGGAGACGACGATCACAATCCCCGCCGGCCAGAAGGTCATCGACTTCGGCAGCAGCAAGACCCCCGAGGCGTACGACGGGTTCCTGGTGTCCGTCTTCCAGGACATCGAGAAGTTCTGGAGCGAACAGATGACGGCGACGTACGGCAAGCCGTTCGTGCCGCTGAAGGGCGGGATCTTCGCCGCCTACAAGTCGCGCCAGGAGCCGATCCCGGGCTGCGGCACGGCGCGCACGTCGTACTCGGACGTCCAGGGCAACGCCTTCTACTGCAGCCAGGGCGACTTCATCGTCTACGACGACGACGAGTTGATGCCGCAGCTGGTGCAGCAGCTCGGTCAGAGCGCGGTCGGGGTCGTGCTCGCCCACGAGTTCGGGCACGCGATCCAGCAGCGCAACGGCGACTTCGACCAGCCGACGATCCTCAAGGAGCAGCAGGCCGATTGCTTTGCAGGTGCGTGGGCGGCACACCTCTCCCGCGGCGAGTCGGCCGGCCTGGTGTTCGGCGACAAGGAGATCAAGGCCGGCCTGATCGCGATGATCCAGGTCCGTGACCCCGTCGACGGCGACGTCACCGACGCCGACGCCCACGGCACCGGGTTCGATCGGGCCGGTGCCTTCGAAGACGGCTTCACCGGCGGCACGCCGCGCTGCAAGACGTTCTTCACGGAGGACCGCCAGAAGAGCCTG
>JBBQTN010000340.1:0-4849 GCA_038213195.1 Acidimicrobiales bacterium
CGCAGCCGCACGGTCGAGAGCATCCTCGCCGAGGTGCAGGCGCTCGAGGTTCGGGAGATCGTGCTCGTCGCCCAGGACCTCGCGTCGTACGGGCGTGACGTCGCCCGCGGCGGCACGCTCGTCACCGTCGACCCGAGCCGCCGGCGCACCCAGCCGATCGTCGAGCTCGTCCGTGCCGTCAGCGAGCTCGCGGTGTGGACGAGGTTGCTGTACCTGTACCCGAGCGACCTCACCGACGACCTGATCGACACGATCTGCACCACGGGGGTGCCGTACTTCGATCTGTCCCTGCAACACGTCAGCAAGCCGTTGCTGCGGCGGATGCGCCGCTGGGGCGACGGCGATCGGTTCCTGCGCCGGATCACCGACATCCGCCGCCGTGAGCCGGGTGCTGCGTTCCGGAGCAACTTCATCGTCGGCTACCCGGGCGAGACCGAAGCCGACCACGACCGGCTGCTCGAGTTCGTCGAGGCCACCGAGCTCGACTGGTGCGGGTTCTTCGCCTACAGCGCCGAGGATGGCACCCACGCCGCGAAGCTCGACGGCGCGGTGCCGGCGAGCCTGATGAGCGAACGGCTGGCCGAGCTGCGTGAGCTCCAGGACGAGATCACGGCGCGCCGTCGCGACGCGTTGATCGGGACCATCACGACGGTGCTCGTCGACGAGGCGGGGGTGGCGCGCAGCGTGCGCGAGGCTCCGGAGATCGACGGCGTCATCGAAGTGCCGGACGACCTCGCGGTCGGCGAGTTCCACGAGGTCGAGATCGTCGACGCGATGGGTCCCGACCTCGTCGCCGTCCGGGCGCTCGTCGCAGGACCCGCCTGATGCCCGTCACCCCCGACGCCCTCGCCACGTGGGCCAACGCGATCACCACGCTCCGGCTGCTGCTGTCGCCGGTGATGATCTGGTTGATCCCCGACAAGGGCGGCGGTAGCTGGGCTGCGATCGTCCTGTGGTTCGTGCTGTGCAGCACCGACGCGGTCGACGGCCGGCTGGCCCGGCGCCACGGCGCGACTCGGTCAGGGGCGTTCCTCGATCCGCTCGCCGACAAGGTGCTCGTGCTCGGGGCGATGTTCGCGTTGGTCTCGGTCAACGTGTTCTGGATCGTCCCGGTGGGCATCATCACGATGCGCGAGGTCGGGATCAGCGTGTACCGCACGTTCGTCGGAGCGAAGGGGATCAGCGTGCCGGCAAGCCGCCTCGGCAAGTACAAGACGCTCGTCCAGCAGTTCGCGGTGGCGGCGGCGGTGCTGCCGCTCACCGCGCACCGCACGACGTGGCTGTGGCTGTGGCTGCTGTGGAGCGCAGTCGGCCTCTCCGTGCTCAGCGGGGTGCAGTACCTGTGGCGGGCGCGGGCCCTCAGCCACGAGTCGCTGCCGCGCGATGCGACTGCGGTGCTGTGAGCATGCGCTGCGACGTCGTCGCCGTCGGCACCGAGCTGTTGCTCGGGCAGATCGTCGACACCAACAGCTCATGGATCGGTGAGCAGCTCGCCGCGAGCGGGATCGATTCGCTGCTGCAGGTGAAGGTCGGCGACAACCTCGGTCGGGTGACGGCTGCGCTGCGCGCCGCCATCGCCGAGGCGGACGCGGTGATCGTCTGCGGCGGCCTCGGCCCGACCCATGACGATCTCACCCGCGAGGCCATCGCCGCCGTGATGGGCGTCGAGCTGCGGACCGACGACCACCTCGTCGAGGTGATCACCGAGATGTTCGCAGCTCGCGGCAGGTACATGGCCGCGAACAACCTGCGCCAGGCGCTGGTGCCGGAGGGGGCGACGATCATCCCCCAGACGCGCGGCACCGCGCCCGGGTTGATCTGCCCGATCTCGACGCCGAACGGCGACAGGGTGCTCTACGCGGTGCCGGGCGTGCCGCACGAGATGAAGGAGATGCTCACCCGGGCGATCCTGCCCGACCTGCTCGCCCGCTCCGGCGAGCCGAGCGTGATCCTCAGCCGCACCCTGCGCACATGGGGCGAGAGCGAGAGCGGGCTCAATGAGCGCCTCGACGGCGTGATCGCCCGCCTCGACGAGCTCGGCAACCCGACGCTGGCGTTCCTGGCAAGTGGCTGGGAGGGGTTGAAGGTTCGCCTCACCGCCAAGGCGGACACGCCGGCGCTGGCCGAGGAGCTGCTCGACCAATGGGACGGCGAGGTCCGCGCGGTCGTCGGCGAGCACGTCTTCGGCGTCGACGACGACACGATGGAATCTGTCGTGCTGCAGCTGCTGCGCGAGCGCGGCTGGTCGCTCGGCCTGGCCGAGTCCGTCACCGGCGGCCTGGTCGCGGGACGGATCACTGCTGTGCCGGGGGCGAGCGACGTGTTCCGCGGCTCGATCGTCAGCTACGCCAGCGCGGTCAAGTTCGAGCTGCTCGGTGTGCCGGAGGGGCCGGTGGTGAGCGAGTCGGCCGCGGCGGCGATGGCCGCAGGAGCGCGGCGGGTGCTCGGAGCGGACGTCGCCGTCGCGCTCACGGGGGTGGCAGGACCGGCCGAGCAGGACGGGATGCCAGTCGGCACGCTGTGCGTCGCCGTGCACACACCGGACCTGGCGACGTCGCGGACGTTCCGCTTGCCGGGCCAGCGCGATCAGATGCGCCAGATGAGCGTGATCACCGCGCTCGACCTCCTCCGGCGCCAGCTGCTCGCGTCGTCATAGGATTGCGCAGAGCGCCTCCGTAGCTCAATGGACAGAGCATCCGGTTTCTACCCGGCTGGTTGGGGGTTCGAGTCCCTCCGGGGGCACGGAGCGTTTGCGGCGTAGCGATTCGCGGCTCGTCCCCCTACCCTGGAGCAGCCCGTCGGCGGTCGCCGCGGGCGCGTTCTGCGAGCACACAGAGGTCATGAGTGAAGTTCAAGAAGGGCGACACCGTCATCTATCCCCAGCATGGGGCATGCATCGTGCAGGGGACCAAGAAGATGGAGGCCTTCGGCCAGGCGCAGGAGTACCTGATCCTGAAGACCGTGATCAACGAGATGACGCTGTCGGTGCCCACGGCGCAGGCCGAGCAGGTCGGTGTGCGGCCGCCGGTCAACCCCGACGAGCTGGAGGACCTGGTCTCGGTGCTCTCCAAGCCGGATCCGCGGGTGCCGTCGAACTGGAGCAGGCGGTTCAAGAACCACCAGGAGAAGCTGAAGAGCGGCGACGTGTACCAGGTCGCCGAAGTGGTCCGCAACCTCGCCGCACGCAACCGCGACGCCTCGCTGTCGGCCGCGGAGCGGACGATGTACGACAGGGCCAGGATCAACCTGATCAGCGAGATCGCGCCGGCGCTGAAGGTCAGTGCCGAGGAGGCCGAGAAGTACCTCAACGAGGCGCTCGAACGTGGCGTGCTCAAGCCGCCGAAGGAGCCGGCGAAGAAGAAGGTCTGATCCGGTCGCGCGCCCGGCGCGGTCAGCCATCCCCGATGTAGGCCGCGCGTGGCCGGAACCGTAGCGGTTGCTCGGCGTACTCCTCGATCGCGTGGGCGAGCCAGCCGGCTGTCCGCGCCACAGCGAAGATCACCTCGCCGGCTTCTGCCGGCATCCGCGCCGCGTGGGTGAGCACTGCCAGTGCGAAGTCGACGTTCGGGTGGGTGTCGGTGCGCTGGCGGACGGCGCTGATCACCGCGGCGGCGGTGGCCATCGTCCTGCTCGCCGGGGTCGCGTCGCGCAGCATCCCGAGCAGTCGGACGGCCCGTGGATCGCCCTCGGGGTAGAGCCGCTGACCGAACCCGGGAACGAGCTGCCACGTCCGCAGCGCAGTGGTGATCGCCGGGGCAGCCCCGCTCTCGGCGGCGTCGTCGAGCAGGCGGCGCGAGGCGCTGCTCGCCTGACCGTGCAGCGCACCGTTGAGCGTGCCGAGGCCTGCACCGACGACCGAGTACGGGTCTGCGCGGGCGCTGGCCGCGACGCGTGCGGCGAGGGTGGACGCGGCCAGTTCGTGGTCCGCGAGCAGCACCAGCGCGGCGTTGAGGATCTCGACCATCCCAGGCCGTGCGCGTTGGGGTGCGAGGGCGGCCAGCAGCCTCCCGGCGATCGAGCCGCGCACCCGCGACCCGTCGCGCAGCGTGAGCGCACCGACCCGACCGCGGCGTCCGGCGGCGAGCGAATCCACCATGCTCGCGATCAGGTGCCGCCCGGTGGCGGCAACCGCGCGGCGATCGAGGTTGGCGCGCACGGGATCGGCGGCGGCCGCACAGGCGGTCGTGATCCGCAACGAGTCCGCCAGCCCGATCCCCGCGAGACGGGCGACGGTGGTGCCGGTCCACTGCTCGTGTCCGTCCGGGAGCTCACCGAGCCAGAGCAGGTCGGCGACCTGCTCGAACGTGTTCGTTCGCGACAGCGCGATCGCGTCGCGCCCGCGGAAGGAGATCCGGTGCGAGTCGATCCGGGTGAGCCGCGTCTCGATCAACAGGTTCAGCGACGTCCGCCTGCTGCTCAGACGTGGACGGCCGCGCGTCGCGAGCGCCTCGATCGCGGACGCCTCGAACATGCTCCGACCGTCGAGCCCGTGGTGTCGCTCGACAACCCCACGGCTGACGTAGGCGTACAGCGATTCGAGCTTGATGCCCAGGCGCATGGCAGCATCATCGGCAGACAGCAACGTCGACATTGAGTTGATCATAATCAACGTTGACGTGGTGGAGCATCCGGCGCAGGCTGGGGCATCGATGAGCACGATCGATTCGTTGATGTCAACACCAACCGTCACGCCGGCAGGGGAGCCGCTCGCCGGCGTCCCCCGCGGGTTGAGGGGCGTGGTCGTGGGCCCCACCGCCGGCGGGGGCCGGGGCGCCCCGGGCGGGGGCAAAACCAAACCCCCCGAAACGGGCAGCACACAACCCCCGCCACCGCCGCAGCAGGGCGGCAG
>JBBQTN010000341.1:0-4837 GCA_038213195.1 Acidimicrobiales bacterium
AGCCACCCGGGCGGGGGAGTGGATCGGGGGTTCGAAGCACCCGCTGGAGTGAGCTTGGGGGCTGGCCAGCGCTGCTCAAGGGTCGCTGGATCACGGCCGATCAAGAAGGCGTCCCTTCATCCAGCGGAGATCCTCGTGTCCGATCCAGCCGACATCTCCCATCTCCTGCGCCGGACGGAGTTCGTGGTCAAACCGGAGCGGCTGGCAGCCCTCGTCGCGCTGACGATCGACCAGGCCGTCGACGACATCCTCGACTTCGGCCCCAACGGCGACCCACAGATGGATCCGTACCTGCTCAGCGAGGACACCGCCGACGGATGGACGCAGTACGCGTACGCCTGCAACTGGTGGACGGAGCGGATGACGTCGGCGCCACGAGCGTTCCAGGAGAAGATGACGCTGTTCTGGCACAGCCACTTCACCAGCTCGTGGTCCGAGATCCACAAGGGCTTCCAGATGATGGTGCAGAACCAGCTGTACCGCAGCAACGCGCTCGGCAACCTCGAGGCCCTCACCCAGGCGATGGCGATCGACCCCGCGATGCTCGTCTACCTCTCCAACGCATCCAACGTGAAGGGTCAGCCGAACCAGAACTTCGCCCGCGAGCTGATGGAGCTGTTCACCCTCGGCATCGGCAACTACACAGAGGACGACGTCAACGCATCGGCCCGTGCCTGGACCGGGTACAACTACGACGGTGCGAGCCTCGCGTTCGTCCTCAACGCAGACGAGCACGACGACACCGCCGGATGGTTCTTCGGCATCGAACAGCCATGGACCGGTCCACAGATCATCGAGGCGATCTTCGCGGTCAAGGGTCTGCTCGTCGCGAGGTTCATCGCCAAGGCGCTGTGGGAGTTCCTCGCGTACATCGGGCCGGCGCCGGACATCCTCGATGATCTCGCCGCAGTGCTGGTCGGCAACCAGTTCGAGCTCCGACCGCTGCTCGCTGCACTGCTGAAGCGCTCGGAGTTCTACTCCGACACGGCGAAGCAGGGCCTGGTGCGGACGCCGATCGAATACCTCGTGGCGCTGAGCTACCACTCAGGGCTGACGTCGATCGACCTGGGCGCCGAGTGGCGGCTCGACTCGACCGGTCAGGCGATGTACCAGCCGCCGAACGTCGCCGGCTGGAAGCCGAACGGGTACTGGCTGAACACCAGCGCGATCAGCGGGCGCAGTGGGTTCGCGGACGCCGTTGCATGGAAATCGTCAGGACCGGCGAACTATGTGCTCGGGCTGTCTCCCGACGGTCCCGCTTCCGCCAAGATCGTTGCGGCCAACACCGCCGTCGACTTGGCCGCGGGGATGTTCGGGCTCACCGCCGATCTCGGTCGTGCGCTCAGTGAGGTCACCCGTCGACCACTCGTCGATTGGCACGCCAGCGAACCGAACTCGTACTTCCGCATGCGCAACCTGCTGTTCATGACCATGCTCTCGCCCGAAATGAACATGGCCTGAGCATCGACGATGAACGACAACGAGATCTCCGCCGCCGAGGCGCGCCGGCTGCTGTCTCTGCCGTCACGCCGCGGTCCGTGCGTCGGCAGATGGAACCGCCGCCGCTTCTTGCAGGCGGTCGGCCTCGGAGTCGGCGCCGGTCTGACGATCACGGCGCTGGGCGAGAAGCTGCTCGGGCACGACGTCCCGGAGGCTTGGGCCGGGAGCCCGATCGCTGCGGACGACGGGATCCTCGTCAACATCCTGATGTACGGAGGCAACGACGGGCTCAACACCGTCGTGCCGTACACGAACGCGTTGTACTACGGCTGGCGGTCCGGCGGGACGTCGATCGCCGTGGACTCGGTCCTGCCACTCGATGCGTCCTTCGGGCTGCATCCGTCGCTGGCGACCGTGAAGTCGTTGTGGGACTCGGGTGAGGTGGCGATCGTTCACGGGGTGGGCTACCGGCCCGCCGACCTCTCGCACTTCGCATCGATGGCGATCTGGATGAACGGCAGCTTCACGGGCCGGCCGAATACGGGATGGCTCGGTCGTTGGCTGGATGGCCAGCCGGCGGCCACCGCCGAGCTCGCGGCAGCGAGCATCGGCACGTCGGTCCCGTTGCACCTCATCGGCGCCACCCGGCGGGCCCTGGGGGTGCCGCAGGCCGGGGGGATGCTCGGTTCCACGACCACCGATGACACGAGCGTGCGGGTGTACACCGCGCTGACTGCGATGAGCGCATCGGCTGCGGGGCGCGGACTGCTGCAGGACATGTACGCATCGACGGTCGCAGACACGATCCGCGTCGCGGGCGAGCTCGCGCCGGCACTTTCGTCGAGGGTCACCGGTGGAGAGTTCACGCAGAAGCTGACGATGGCGGCGCGCCTGATCAACCGCGATGTCGGCTTGCGAGTCCTCGACGTCGGCGTGGGCAGCTTCGACACCCATCACGGAGAGCGGGGGCGCCACGCCGCGTTGTTGGCGGATCTCGACGCCGGCATCCAGGCCTTCTTCGCGACACTCGACCCGTCGTTCAGATCGCGGGTGACGTTGATGACAGCATCGGAGTTCGGCAGGACCGTCCAGGGCAACAACTCCCTCGGCACCGACCACGGCACGGCCAACGCCCACTTCGTGATCGGCGAGAACGTCCGGGGCGGGATGTACGGTCAGCCCCCGTCGCTGGCGGGTCTGGGGCAGTGGGACCGGCTGGTGCCCGCAGTTGACTTCCGCTCGATGTACGGCACGATCCTCGATGGCTGGATGGGCGGCGGCGGCTCGACGATCATCGGCGGCGCGTTCGAGAACCTCGAACTGTTCAGTTCCCCTCCGGGTGGTCCCACGTCCGGCGTCGCGTCGCAGCCGATCCCTGGCCCCTCCATCGCTCCTGTGGTCACGATCGGACCGGCCGAGCCACTTCCAGCCAGCGCGCCGGCGGTCGAGACGAGCGGGTCGACGGAGTACGTGCCGCTCAGCCCGCGACGCGTGGTCGACACCCGCGATGGCAGCGGCGGACGAACCGGCGCGCTGCAGCCGAACGAGCCGCTGGCGTTCCAGGTCGCGGGCCTGTACGGCGTGCCGGCAGACGCCGTGGCGATCGCGTTCAATGTCACGGCCGCCGAGGCCACGGGCCCGACCTTCCTGACCGTGTGGGGGACCGGCGCCCCCCGCCCGAGCACATCGAACCTCAACCCCGTCCCCGGGTTGGCCGTCCCGAACCTCGTCGTCGCCCGACCGGGTGCGGGCGGATCGGTGTCCATCTACAACCTCAAGAGCACCGTGCACGTCGTCGTCGATCTCGTCGGGTACTTCCGGCCCGGTTCGTCGTCGGGCCTCTTGGCGCTCGACCCGAGACGAGTTCTCGACACCCGCTTCGATGGCGCCCGTTCCAAGGTCGGTCCGGGTGGCCTCGTCGAGCTGCTGATCGCCGGCACTGGCGCGATCCCGGCGAGCGCCACCGCAGTGGCGCTCAACGTGACCGTCACCGAACCAGACTCGGGCAGCTACCTCCTGGTCTATCCCAGCGGTGAGACCAGACCCAACGCATCGAGCATCAACATGGAACGTGGCCAGACCGTGGCGAACATGGTCATCGCCAAGCTCGGCACCAACGGCATGATCAGCATCTACAACCTTGCCGGCAACACGCACATCGTCGTCGACGTGCTCGGCTGCTTCGTGCCCGCTGGTTCGGGTCACTTCGTGGCTCTCGGTCCGGCTCGGGTGCTCGACACCCGCGACGGGACCGGCACCCTGATCACGCGCCGGGTCGGCCAGGTGCCGCTCTCGCTGAGCGTGAGCGGCACCGCGGGGATCCCGTCGACCGGCGTCGCCGCCGTGCTGCTCAACGTCACTGCCGTCGAACCGAGCGCCGACACGTTCATCACCGTCTTTCCAGGGGGTGCCGCGCTGCCGAACGCCTCCAACCTCAACGCCACCGCCGGCCAGATCGTCCCCAACATGGTCCTCGCCCGGCTCGGCCCGGATGGGGACGTGCAGTTGTTCAACTTCGCAGGTGACGTCGACCTGGTGGTCGATGTCTTCGGGTACTTCACCAGTTGAGGGATCGAATGTGGGGATCGGAGCCGACCTCACCAACGGTGACTTGACCGTCGACCACGACCGAACGACAACCCGACGAAGCCCCGGTGAACTCTCCCGACGGGCGCGGTCGACCGTCTTGGACAGGAGCACACTCGCGGCATCGCAACAACGGGAAGGTGACGGCCTCATGTCGACGGACGTAGACAATTGGGATGTGCACTGGACTTCCTTCTCGAAGGCGATCTCCGAGAACCCGGCGCAGGCCTACCGCCATCGGGTCGTCTCGCAGTTGGCCCGGTCGGCTCGACCGGCACGACTGGTCGACATCGGATCTGGTCAGGGTGATCTCCTCGCTCGCTTGGCTGGCGAGGTTCCCGACGCGGAGCTGTACGGCTTGGAGTTGAGTGCGGTGGGGGTACGCGAGACGGTTGCCAAGATCCCCACCGCCAACGTCATCCAGGTGGACCTGTTGGCAGACGAGGGATTCCTTGCGATCGGCGGCGTCGGTGCAGACTTCGCGGTGTGCGTCGAGGTCCTCGAGCACCTCGACGAGCCGCTCAAGTTCCTGAAGGCCGCCAGGAATGCGCTCGTGCCCGGCGCGACGTTGGTGGTGACGGTTCCCGGGGGCCCGAAGAGCTCGTTCGACCAACTCATCGGTCACCGCCGGCACTATTCGCGGCGCGCGCTCGGGGAACTGCTGGAACAAGCCGGCTTCGTCGTCGATCGCGTCGCTGGCTCCGGGTTCCCGTTCTTCAACCTGTACCGGCTCGTCATCATCGCCCGCGGTGACCGCTTGGCGTCCGACATCACCGACGGCAGCACCAGGCTGGCCCGTTCAGTGATGACC
>JBBQTN010000342.1:0-4825 GCA_038213195.1 Acidimicrobiales bacterium
CCTCCCGGGCTGGGTGGCGGGTTGGTGGGCGCGGTGTGTGCCGGGGGTTGGCGCAACTCGCGCCCTCCCGGGTTGGGCGGCGGGTTGGTGGGCGCGGTGTGTGCCAACGTCCGGCACGGATCGCGCCCACCCCAGGTGGCATGTGCCGGGGAAGGCGTGACGGTGGCGGACGTGCCTCCGTTACACCGGGCGGTGGTCGTAGACCGAGGGCTTCTGCAGCAAGCGTTGCTGGCGCTCGGTGAGCAGCGGGGCGAGGGCCTGGAGGTCCTCATAGTCCGGGCCCCAGGCGAGGTGGCCGGGGCTGTACTTGTACAGCAGGCTGAGTCGCTCGCCCTTGCCACGCCAGGGGATGGTGCAGTGGGTGAGCGCCTCGCTGAACACGACGAGGTCGCCGGCCGCCATCGGCACCTCGGCGACGAGCTGCGGATCGTGCTCCGCCGGGAGCGCGAAGTTGGCCTTGTGACTCCCGGGGATGCATCCGAACCCGCCGTCGCCCGGTCGATGGTCGACCAGCGCCCACTGCACCGCGACGAGCCCGTTGAACATCCGCCCTGCCTCGACGCGGTAGTACTGCGACGGATCGTGGGGTGTCCCTCCGCCGTGTAGCCCGAGACCTGCGCTGCCGGGCGACATGATGATCCCGTAGGCGTGGTCGAGGCGGACGGTTGTTCCGCACACTTCGAGCAGGACGTCGAGCACTGACGGATGATCGATCAGTTCGCGAAAGGCGCGGTCGCGCCCCAGGTGACCGTTGAAACGTTGGCTCTGGATGGAGTCGCCGGCCCGTGGCAGGCCGAGCTCCACCACGGCGAGGCGCAGCAAGCGCACCTCGTCGGCACCGAGCGCGCCGTGGCGGACGAGGAAGCCCTGCACATCGAACGAGTACTGCTCGGCGGCGGTCATCGGCCCATGCGCGCTGCCCCGGCTCACGTGGTCACCGTACCGGCGGTCGTCGGGCCGACGCTCGCCTACAGGCCGGGTGGGAGCAGCCGGTTGATGTTCTCGAACCAGAAGTAGAGCACGAACACGAACGGGGCGAACGCGACGAGGGTGCCGAGCCAGATCCGCCGATAGCGCCTGGCGAGCCGGTAGCCGCCGTAGCTGATGGCCGCAAGGGCGAAGCCCCACAGCAGGATGTGCGGCCACGCCGCGGTGTCGTCGAACCACCCACTCGCGAACGCATCCTTGCTCGCCGCCGGTGGCGCCACCTTGGCCGGCACCGTCGTGGGCGGCACCGTCGTCGCGGCCGGCGTCGTTGCCGGCACCGTCGTGGCCGGCGTCGTTGCCGGCAGCGATGTCGCCGCGCTGGTCGCGGGCCCAGACGACGCCGTAGGTACCGCCGCTGCGCCGGCGATCGCAGTGCTCCCCACGGCGTCGGGGGCGATCGTGGTCGGGCCGGCGGCGGCAGCAGTCGTGCTGGCCGGGTCGGCCGTTCCAGCCGGCGTGCCGGCGACAGGCCCGTCGTCACCCGGGATCGTCGCGCCACCGCCGGGGTCCGTTCGTGGTGTCGCCGCAAACAACGGGCTCGACTGGCTGGTGTCGAGCGTGGCGCGGATCACGATCCGCTTCGTCGCCCTGCTGATCGGGTGGCACGACGTCAGGACCAACGAGGCCTTGCTCGCGTCGGTGGTCGGCACGACGTCCGCGTAGTCGCTCGGGGCCACGATCTCCGTGCCGATGACGAGGTACACGAACCGTGACGCCACACCACCGACGGCCGGGTAGGTGAGGATGATCTGGTCGCCGGGAGCGAGCTCGTTCACGTCGTAGAACGGGGCGCCGTGGGTGGTGCGATGCCCGGCGATCGCCGAGTTGCCGAGCTGTCCGGGGAGCGCGGATTCGGGGAAGTGCCCCGGACCCTTGGCGAGGTCGTCCAGGCCGACACCCTCGACGACCTTGTAGTCGACGTGGATCTTCGGGATCTGCAGCTGGACGAGGACCTTGCCGCTCTTCGGCAGCGCGAACGGGTACGGCACGTCGGCGGCGCCGGCCACCGTTGTCGTCGGGCTCGCCGTCGACGACGCCGACGGTGCAGACGTCGGTGGGGAAGTCGACGCCGGTGACGTCGACGCCGGTGACGTCGACGCGGCCGTGGTCGTGACCGGCGTCGTCGTCCCGCTCGTCGGTGCCGGCGCCGTGGAGACCGGTGGGAGCGTCGTGGCCGCGACCGCCAACTGGTCGAACTGCGTGTCGAGGCGGTGCTGGGCCTGCCCGGTGTAGATGCCCGTGCCCCACAACTGGTACGCGACGAACGCGAACATCAGCAGGCCGAGGACGATCAGCGACCGGCCGATCCCACCGACCACCCACCGCCAGTCGCGCCGCTGGCGGGGACGATCGAAGACACGATGTGCCTTGCGGACCGGTGTCTCGGGCGGGTCGGCAGGATGCACGTCGACCGCGTTCGCCACGCCCGGAGCGTACAGGCAGCCGGTGACAGTGGTCCGTACACCACTGTCTGCGCTCGCCCGCTCGTGCGCACCTCCGCCAGGGCGAACGCGAATCAGCGGGGATCAGAGCATCGTGTGGGCGACGTCGGTCGTCAGCGGGCGGTCGCCTTCGAGCCAGCGGCTGGCGTTGGTGTAGCTCTCGTCGATGACGCCCGGCGCAGCGCCGACGGCGAACGTCGTGACGATCGACGGCGGGGCGTGGATCTCGAGGACCTCGAGACCCGCGGGTGGACGGGCGAGGATCGTGCGACCGTGTGCCTCGACCCCGAACGTCGAGGCGCGGAACAGCAGGTCGATCGCGCGAAGCCGCGGCATCCCCGCGGCGAGCGGCGGGACGGACAGGACCAGCGCACTCGCCGCGCCGAGCTCCAGCGTGAGGTCGAGCGGCACGTCGGCGACGACGCCGCCGTCGATCAGCAGCCGGCCCTCGCGTTCCACCGGGGGGTAGACGGCGGGGAACGCGCAGCTCGCCATCACCGCCGACGTGGCATCGCCGGTGGACAGCGCCAGGGCGCGCCCGGTGATCACGTCCGTGGCGATGACCGCGACCTTGATCGGGGAGTCCTGCAGCTGCCGTTCGCCGAGGTTCTGGCGCACCCACTGCGTCGGGTGGCGGTTGTCGAGGAACGACGAGCGCTGGCCCGTGAACGCCAGCGCCATCCGTCCGGGGTGCACGCGCAACAGGTCGCGTCGCCGGATCGTCCGCCACACCCGCTCGATGTAGACGGTGCCCTCGCGGCCCGGGTGCCACGACGCCAGCACAGCGTTCACCGCGCCCGCCGACACGCCGACGAGCAGGTCCGGCACGACGTCGTGCTCGGCGAGCGCGCGCAGCGCACCGACCTGGTAGGCGCCCAGCGCGCCGCCGCCCGGCAACACGAACGCCAGTGGCCGGGGCAGACTGCGCACCTGCTCCAAGCTCACCCGTGCATCTTGCCCGAGATCGGCCAGCGCGCTTTCGTGCATCATCCGACAGGTGCGCGTGACATGTCAGCCGGTGATCCCCGCGCCGGCTTGCGCGTCGCTGAGGAAGTAGCCCTTGATCTCGTCGAGCTGGCTGACGACCGTCGGATCGGCGTCGGCGAGTTGGACGTCACGCCACTTGCGGTAGCGGTTCGCGTAGTCGACGTCCGGATGCTCCGTATCGAGCTGCGGATCGGGTGGCGGTGGCGTTCCGGGCGGCAGAGCCCCGCTGGTGATCAGCTCGTCGTAGCCGGAGCGGACCATCGTCGCTGCCACCGTGACGAAGGTGCGCGCCTGCCAGTACGTCGCCTTCTTGCGCACCTTGTCCGGCGCCGGGGCGTTGAACCACCCCTGCTGGACGACCTCGTCGTACGCCTGGTCCAGCACCACCTTGATCACCAGCGCCCCCGGCATCCCCACCGGAGTGAGGTCCAGGGCGACCGAGATGACGATGTCGGCGACCCGCCAGACCGTGTCCCACAGGTGCTTGCGGTCCTCCTCGTCGTGGATCTGCTGGTTGACGACCAGTTGGGTGAGCATCCCGACCAGCCCGGCGTACTGGGTCAGGTCTGCCGGCGAGCGCTCGCCGCTCACCAGCAGACCGGCCTGGATCTGCTGCTGCGCGGCGAGTAGCTCGTCCATCGCGGCGTGATCCCCGAGCACCCACTTCAACTGGTCCCGGCGGGCCGTCTGGTCCTTCGCGGTCGTGCCCCACTCGTCGGAGAACGGCGAGAACTGCAACAGCCACGGCGCGACGAGGTTGCCGAGGTAGGCGCGTGAATCCCGCGGCTCTGGGCCCCAGGGGCCGTTGAACCACAAGCCCGTGGACTTGTGCAAGTAGTCGATGAACGCGCCGAGCACCTTGCCGGCGTCGGCGACCCCGATGTTCGCGGGATCGGTGCCGCTCGCCGCCACTTGCTGGGCGAGGTGCGGATCGGCCGGCGTCCGCCACATCCGCTGGGGGTCGGTCGCGGCGGCGATGACGAACGACGTGGTGCTGCCCGGTGTCGCCAGCAACGCGGCGAACAGGAGGTCCGCCGACGAGGGACCCGCCCTGACGTGTTCCTCTGGCCATCCTCCGTCGGGCCGGTGCTCCGTCAGGCGGCCGAGGAGATCGAAGCTGACCTTGGCGAGAGCGTCCGGTGACAAACGCGCCTGGGCCACGAACGCGGCGGCGCCGTACGGATCGATCTTGTCGAGATCTGGCAGCGCACCGTCGCCATGGACTGCGGTGAAGACCTGCGCGATCCCTCGATCGACGGCGTCGACCGAAGCGATCGCCGCGTCCCTCCTCGGCGGATCCGGTCTCGACCACGGCACGCCGCCGGCGGCGATGGCAAGCCGCGCGTGTCCGAGCCCGCCGATCAGGTCCCTCCAACGCCTGAACGAAGCTGCGAAGGCCGCCGCCCGAG
>JBBQTN010000343.1:0-4820 GCA_038213195.1 Acidimicrobiales bacterium
GGAGGAAGCGGCCCCAGTCGTTGAACGGTGAGTGTGAGCCGATGGCGATGGCGATGGATCGGCGTTCGTAGGCGGCGGCGACGAGCCGGAACAGGAGTTGGCAGCCGGTGTGGTCGAGCGGCGCGAAGCCGATCTCGTCGATCTATGCCGACGTCGGCATAGATCGACCTATGCCGAGCCCGCGACTATGCCGACCGGCGCAGCGGAGGTGGCCGGTGAGCTGGCGGTCCACGACCGGCGGCTGACGGTCTGGTCGGCATAGTCACAGGGCTTCGAGGAAGGCGAGGAGGCTGTCGGCGGGTTTGTAGCGGCCTGGCGGACTGCTGGCGGGGGTGGTGCGGTCGAGCGCTCGTTGTTTGATCGTCATGTCGGCGTGAAGGTAGGCGTTGGTGGAGCGGATGTCGGCGTGGCCGAGCCAGAGCGCGATGACGGCGGTGTCGACACCGGCTTGTAGGAGGGTCATCGCGCAGCTGTGGCGGAGTACGTGGGGGTGGATCTGATCGGGCCGGATCGTGGGGCAGGCGGCTGCGGCGGTGGTGGCGTGTTTGCGGACGAGGCGTTGGACGGCGTCGGGGCTGAGCCGGTTGCCGGTGCGGGTCGGGAACAGCGGTTCGTCGGGTTGCCCGTCGCGTTCGTTGGTCCAGACGCGCAGCACCGCTTGTGTGGGGGCGGTGAGCGGGACGGCGCGGTGTCGTCGTCCTTTGCCGAGGCAGGACACCGCTGCACCTGTGCCGTGGGTGATGTCGGCGCAGTTCAAACCGACGAGTTCGGAGACGCGTAGTCCGGTCTGGATCGCGGTGAGGAGGAACGCCCGGTCGCGGCGTCCTTCCCAGCGGGTGATGTCGGGTGCGGCGATGATGGCGTCGATCTGGTCGGCGGTGAGGAACGTGATCGTTGGCTTGTCGAACCGTTTCGCGGGGATCGCGAGGACTTGTTGGATCGTGGCGGCGTGTTCGGGGTGCCGCAACGACGCGTACGCGAACAGCGACCGGATCGCGGTCAGGCGCAGGTTGCGGGTCCGGGTGCTGTTGTTCCGGTCGTGTTCGCAGTGCTCCAAGAACGTGGTGATCGTCGCCGGGTCGAGATCGGCCCAGTCGAGCCGGTGCACCGGCCGGTCGTGGCGGTCGCGGGCGAACGTGACGAGCAGACGCATCGTGTCGCGATAGACGGCGATCGTGCGCGGGCTGACCCGGCGCTGTTTGACCAGGCGGTCGGTGAAGAAGCTCTGCATCGTGGCAGCGATCGCGGTCACAGCTCGACCTCGCTGACCGGGACCGGGGTGAGGTGGGTCAGCTTGGCGGCGGCGTAGGCGAGCAGTTCGGGTGCGGCGGACAGATACCAGTACGTGGATCTCGGATCGCGATGACCGAGATATGTCGACAACGCCGGGAGGCGGGCCTCGATGTTGTCGCCGGTCCGATACCAACCGGTGAGCACCGTCACCGCGAACGTGTGGCGGAGATCGTGGATTCTCGGGGGCCGCACCGCGTCGGCGCCGATGCCGTTGCGGTCGCACAGGTCGCGGAACACTTGCTGGACGACCGGGTAGATGAGTGGGCCACCGCGACTCGACACGAACACCCGGGTCGTGGTCCGCTCGACGCGCAGCAACCGGTCGCGGTTGATGATGTAGTCGTCGAGCGCAGTGATCGTTTCGGGCCGGACAGGGACGAGTCGGGACTTCCCGAACTTCGATTGCTTGATCATGATCACGGCGTCGGTGTGGTTGATGTCGTCGGGTTCGAGCCGGAGTGCTTCACCGCTCCGCATCCCGGTCGCTGCGAGCAACCCGATCAGCGTCGTGTAGGTCGCTGAGGGGAGCGGCCACTGTCGATGACCAGCAGCGTCCATCAACGCACCGATGTCCGTCGCACTGAACAAGAACGGCGGCCGCCACCGTTGACGCATCGGGATCAGCCCAACAGGCGGGATCTCGGTGCGCTCGTCGAGACCGGCGAGATGACGAGCGAACCCGCGGGCCACCATCATCCGCCGCGCCCCGTTCGTTGTCGCCGGGTCGACCCCATTGGTCGACCACGCAACAGCAGCCTCGACCGTGACGGTGGTGGCCTCGATCGAGTCGAGATACGCGACGAAGCGTGGGAGCAGCCGATGATGCTCGTCAAGGTTGTGGCCCAGCAGACGGCGAAGACGCAGATACTCGCCAGCGATCTCGGCGAGCCCGCTCACGACAGTGCTCCCGGCCACGGCAGAGCGACCTGGCGGAGCGTGTCGAGATCCACCTTCGCGTAGATCGCGGTGGTGGCCAGGTCCCGGTGGCGTAACACCTGGGAAACCTCCACGATCGTGGAGCCGTGGCGCAGCAGTTCGCTGGCCAGGGTGTGCCGCAACCGGTGAGCTCCAACGCGGCCGATCCCAACCCGCACACACGCCCGACGGCAGATGTCATTCACCCGTGCCGGCGGCATCGGTTCGATCGGAGCCTTCGCGGTGAGGAACACCCGCCGGCTCACCGAAGCTGGTCGCCCCGAGACCAGATACGCGGTGATCGCTGCGCCGACCTCGAACGGCAACGGCATGCGGTCATCGCGGCGCGCTTTGCCGCGCACCACGATCTCCCCGCAGCGCCAGTCGATGTCGTCGAGTTCCATGTTGACGACCTCGACCGAACGCAACCCGAGCCGGGCGACGAGCAGCATCACCGCCCGATCCCGCCGGCCTGTCGCGCTCGCGGTGTCGCAGCTGGCGATCAACTCCTCGATTCGTGCCGCCGTGATCGTCTTGGGAATCGTCATGCCATGCCAACCGGCGACGGGTGGGATCGCGACCGCCAACGACCGTGATGTGAACCCGTGCAGGAACAGGTAGCGCAGCAACGCACGCAGCTCGGCAACACGGCCTTTCGCCGACCCGGCCGAGACCCGCCCGCACTCGACCACCAAGAACCCGACCACGTCCCGCGCGTTCAACCCGGTGATGAACTCCGAGCCGCGCGCCTCATGGCGTTCGTTCAGGAACCGGCGAGCGGTGTTCTCATAGCGCAACACCGTCCCCGCTGCGAGACCACGCTCGTCGATCATCCAACGCCGGAACCCGTCGAGGAGCACCTCGACATCACCGGGCAGTGGAGCCGGCGGAACTGCGATCGCGCCGGCAGCGAGCAGATAGGCGACCAGTGGGTCGGTGCTCCGCAACCGCGGCTGCCGACTCGTGAACCGCGATCGCATCCAGGCAACGAACGCGTCGAGATCTCCCATCGTGAGCTGCGCACTCTCGTCGACGTTGGCCTGCATCCAACGCCCGAATTGGCCCATCACCATCAACAACCCACGCGTCGAGCCGGGCGTATAACCCGCCGCTCGCAGCCACTCCCGGAACGGCTCGATATGCGCCACCATCCGTCCCGGCTTACGCCGCGGTGAACCTGACATCACTGGACCTCCAAGTCCCGGCGCACCCTGCACCGACACGAGAAGGCTTCAACCCGCCCGGAACTATGCCGACCAGACCATCAGCCGCCAGTCGTGGACCGCCAGCTCAGCGGTCACCTCCGCAGCGCCGGTCGGCATAGTCGCGGGCTCGGCATAGGTCGATGCAGATCAGGTCGGCGCGCATGATCTTGCGGATCGCCCGGTTGGTGCTGTCGTCGATGCGGTGCCGGTTGATCAACGCTCCCAACGTTTCGAGGGAGAACCATTGGACGTGGCAGCCGTGGCCGATCGCCGCGTGGCCGAGCGCTTCGAGGAGGTGGGTTTTGCCGGTGCCGGACGGTCCGCAGACAACGAGGTTCTCGTGCCGGTCGACCCACTCGAGGGTGGTCAACGATCGTTGTGTCGGCGACGGGATCGACGACACCGTTTCGTCCCAGTTGTCGAACGTTTTCCCGGTCGGGAACCCGGCTGCGGTGCGACGGATGTTGACCGATGATGCCCGCCGCCCGGCGAGTTCCTCGGTGAGCAACGCGCGGACGGCTTCGGCCGGGTCCCAGCGTTGCGCCTTCGCGGTCGCCAAGACGTCGGGTGCCTGGCGGCGCATATGTGGCAGATGCAACTGACGGAGCAGCTCGACGACCTGATCGATCGGTGCAGTGGTCGTGGCGGTGGTCGCGGTCATGATGCGACCTCCCCGAACGACTCCCAGGCCCGTGTGGATGGTTGCATCGAGTGGACATCGTCCGCGCGTCGTCGTTGCCCGACCGGGTGCGCAGCGAGGATCGAAGCGACATCACCGTCACCGAACCGCTCGAAGCTGGCGGCGTGACCGAGCGCCCAGTCGACCCTGTCGACACCGTGCAGGAGTGAGAGCTGCACGGCTCCTCCGACATGGCCACAGCTTTCCATCGTCATGCGGTGCGACGACCCCCCGAGTCCGCCCTGAGCACGCCGGGGCCAATCCCGGTTGCATTCCCAGTTCGGAGGGGGCGGAGGCTGGCCGGTCGGCGACCGCGCAGGCCGGCACCCGTGAGTGAGGGCGGTGCGTCAGCCGACCTCGGCGGCGACGCCTGCGGTCCCGTCGTCGGGTGGTAGGCGACGCGCGATCTCGGCCAGTGTCGCCTCGATGACGATCAGGCGGGCGTTGATCAGCTCGGCGAGGTCACTGTCGGCGGCGCGGCTGTCGGGTTCAACGTGCTGACGTTGCCGGTTCGCGGACGCAACGATGTCGGGCGTGGTCTGTTCATGTCGATGGTGACCCGCAGCAGCTTGAGGTCGGAGGTGAGGCCGTTGACGTCGCGGCGCAGGTCGGCAAGACGAGCTTCGACGCCCGCGTCTGCGGATGGGCCGAACATCCCCGGATGCGAATCGTTGCCGAAGGCTCCTCGGTGAGCATCGTCGCGGTCGGCGCGGATCGAGGAGGTCAGC
>JBBQTN010000344.1:0-4820 GCA_038213195.1 Acidimicrobiales bacterium
CTCGGAGCTCAACGACCCTGTCGAGCAACGCCTGCGCTTCGAGGACGAGCAGCGCGCCAGGGATGCCGGCGACGCCGAGGCCGGCACGGTCGACGAGGACTACCTGCGTGCGCTCGAGTACGGGTTGCCGCCGACCGGCGGGTTGGGGATCGGCATCGACCGGGTCGCGATGTTGCTGGCCGGTGTGGCGTCGATCAAGGAAGTGATCCTCTTCCCGACGCTGCGGCCCGAGGTCAACGCGTCGGGCCGAGCGCCGGATGCGAACGCACGAGTGGAGGATGGGCGATGAATGCTGCATGGGGTGTCGGGTTGGCGACGGTCACAGCCGACGGCGATGTGCTCGACACGTGGTTCCCGCGGCTCGGCCTCGGCGACATGCCGGACCCGGTGCCGCAGCTCACCGGCTGGCCCGCCGAGGGCGACCCGCGGGGGCTCGCCGGCCAGCCCGTGCAGCTCTCGATCGACACCGACGCTCCGCCGGCCTCGGTTCCGGACGCGTACCTGCGCCTGCACCTGCTCTCGAACCGGTTGGTGCTGCCGCGGACGATCAACCTCGACGGTGTGTTCGGGATCCTGCCGACCAACGCCTGGACGAACTTCGGGCCGGTCCAGCCGGAGCAGGTCGACGCGGTGCGGATCGCCGCGATCGCGACCGGCCGGCGCCTGCTCGTCTCCTCGCTCGACAAGTTCCCGAGGATGACGGACTACGTCACGCCGCCCGGTGTGCGCATCGCCGACGCCGACAGGGTGCGCCTCGGCGCCCACCTCGGCGAGGGCACCGTCGTGATGCACGAGGGGTTCTGCAACTACAACGCCGGCACGCTCGGGCAAGCGATGGTCGAGGGCCGGATCAGCCAGGGCGTGATCGTCGGCGTCGGCACCGACATCGGCGGCGGCGCGTCGATCATGGGCACGTTGTCGGGGGGCGGCACCGAGCAGGTCACGATCGGCGAGCGCTGCCTGATCGGCGCCGAGGCCGGCACGGGGATCAGCCTCGGCGACGAGTGCACGATCGAGGCAGGGCTCTACGTCACCGCCGGCACGCTGGTCAAGGTGCTCCCGGAAGGTGCCGTCGTCAAGGCCAAGGAGCTCAGCGGCCAGTCAGGGCTGCTGTACCGCCGCAACAGCCGCACCGGCGAGGTCGAGGCACTCGCCCGCTCGGTCAAGTGGCAGGGCCTCAACACCGCTTTGCACGCACCGGCCTGATCGCTGGCCGCGTCGGCTCACGGGTCGAGGGTGAAGCAGCCGTGGACGTGATCGTTGACCAAGCCGGCCGACTGCATCAGGGCGTACATCGTGGTCGGGCCGACGAAGCTCCAGCCACGCGTGCGCAGCTCCTTCGACATCGCCACCGACTCGGGACTGGTCGGCGGGATCTCGTCGGTCGGCGACAGCCCGGGGGCGCGGGCGCTGCGGAACCGCTCCATGAACGCCTCGACCGACCCGGATTCCTCACGCAGCTCGATCGCCCGCTTGGCGTTGTTGATCGTCGACTCGATCTTGCCGCGGTGGCGGACGATTCCGGCATCCCCGAGCAGGCGCAGCACGTCGCCCTCGTCGAACGACGCCACCGTGTCGATGTCGAACCCGGCGAAGGCGGCGCGGAAGTTCTCGCGCTTGCGCAGGATCGTGATCCAGGCCAGCCCGGCCTGGAAGCCTTCGAGGCACACCTTCTCGTACCACCGGTCGTCGCCGTGCAGCGGACGGCCCCACTCGATGTCGTGGTACTGGACGTACAGCGGGTCGACGCCGCACCACCAGCAGCGGCTGATGCCGTCGTCGCCGGTGCGGAGGCGGTCGGACATGCCCGCCATCCTGGCATCACCGGCAGACTTGAACGGTGAGCGACACCGCCCGACTGCCCGACGTGCCGACCCTGGACGTGCCCACCCTCGACGCGGCCGCTGCGCTGATCCGCAGCCGGCGCACCTCCATGCAGGTCGATCATGAGCGGGGGGTGCCGCACGACCTCGTCACCGAGCTGTGCGACCTGGCCCAGTGGGCTCCCAACCACAAACGGACGTGGCCGTCGCGGTTCGCGATGTTCGAGGGCGATGCCCGAGCACAGCTCGGCGAGACGATCGCTGCGGCGATGGAGGCCCTCGGCGATCCGGAGTCGAAGGTGGCCAAGGCGCGCACGAAGTACCTGCGCACACCGGCGACGCTGGTGGTCGGCGCCGCACCGGGCGACTCGTCGCTGCGGACCGCCGAGAACCGCGACGCGGTCGCCGCAGGGATGCAGAACTGCTGCTCGGTGCCACGGCGGCCGGCGTGGCGACGTACTGGAGCTCGTGCCCGAAGGGCGCGAACGACGTGGTCGCGGAGCTCTGCGGCTTCGAGCCGGGCACGCACGTCGTCGGGCTGGTCTACCTCGGCTGGCCCACCGGCACCGCCGAGGAGCCTGCCCGCCCGGCCGTCGAGGTCCGCTTCTTCGCGTGAGACCCGGCCTGGCCCCCGTCGGGCGACGACGTGGGCGACGTCGTCTGACCCCGCCGGCCGGCTGGCCGGCTGCCCCGCCGTCGAGGTCCGCTCCTTCGACCGAGCCGGCGCGCGCGGTCGTGGCGCTGCCGACCCGGCTGCTGCGTCAGTGCGCGGCGACCACCGCGATCTCCAGCTTCCACTCGCTGCGGGCGAGCGCTGGGACGGTGACGAGGGTGCTCGCAGCCCGGTGGCCCCCGAGCGCGCGGTCGCGAGCGGCCATCACCCCACCGAGCGCGCCGAGCTGATCGACGACGACGTAGGTGGTGAGGCTGACGATGTCCGACACCGCCATCCCCGCTGCGGCGAGCAGCGCGTCGATGTTCGACCAGACCACGGCGGCCTGCGCGTCGATGTCGTCGGGGACCGAGCCGTCGAGCCGCGTCGGCACGACGCCGCTCGTGTGCAGCAGCCGTCCGGCCGCCTCGGACAGCACGGCGTGGGCGTAGTTGGCCGCCGGCGGGGCGATGGACGCCGGCGTGATCTCGTGGTTCATCACCGACCATGATGCCAGCGCGCGCCGCGACCGGGAACTGTGCGGCGCCGGGCGGCGACCCTGCACGGGAGACACCCGTCTGCGACACCCGACCCATGGAGGCCACATGTTCCGCACCGCTCGCCGCACGGCGGCACTGGCGATCGCCGCAAGTGGCGTCGCCGTCTTCGCCGGCGTCGGTGTCGCCTCGGCCCACATCCAGACCGATCCGCCGGCGATCGAGGCCGGCAAGCCGGCGACGCTCGGCTTCATCGTCGAGCACGGCTGCGCCGACGCGAACACGACGGGACTCGACATCAAGCTGCCCGACGGCGTCACGACCGCCACCGCGGCGGAGGACGGCTGGCAGTTCGCGGCGAGCGACGGCGTGGTCCACTTCACCGGCGGCAACCAGGACGCACACACCTCGCGCACGTTCCACATCAGCTTCACCGCGCCACCGACGCCCGGTACCGTCCTGTTCCCCACCGTGCAGTTCTGCGGGGAGACCGAGTCGGATTGGCTCGATGTCCAGGCAGAGGGTCAGCCGGAGCCGGAGCACCCTGCGCCGGCCGTCCTGGTCACCCAGGGCCCGCCGACGTCCGACCAACTGGTGATCGCGCCCGAAGACGACGCCGACAACGCGGTGACCGGCACCGGCGCGACGAGCGCGACCACGGCGACCGGCTCGGCGGTCACCCCCACCCCCGCAGCGACGACGGCCAAGCCGACGAAATCCGACAGCAGCAGCGCCGGCGTGATCATCGGGATCGTCATCGGCCTGGCCGTGGTGCTCGCGATCGGGGGGACCGTCGTGACGCTGCGCCGGCGGCGCGGCGGTGCTGCACCCCCGAACGGCCCGGGCAACACCACCGCGTAGACCAGGCATAAGCTGGGCCGATGACGATCACCGAATCCGGCACGCGCACCATCGACGGCGTCGAGCTGACCCCCAAGCCCGTCGGGCTGGAGGGGCCGCCGACGTTCACCACGATCGAGGAGGAGCGCCTGGAGCGCAAGCAGAAGCTGGCCGGCGCGCTGCGGATCTTCGGCCGGGTCGGCTTCGGTGAGGGCGTCGCCGGTCACATCACCGCCCGCGATCCCGAGTTCCCGGACTGCTTCTGGGTGAACCCGTTCGCGATGAGCTTCCGCCACATCAGCGTGTCCGATCTGATCCTCGTCGACCACGAAGGCAACGTCATCTTCGGCAACCGGCCGGTCAACCGGGCCGCGTTCGTCCTCCACTCGGCCATCCACCAGGCCCGTCCCGACGTCATCGCCGCAGCGCACAGCCACAGCGTGCACGGCAAGGCGTTCAGCGCCCTCGGCATCCCGCTCGATCCGATCACCCAGGACTCGTGCATCTTCTACAACGACCACAAGGTGATCACCGAACAGGGCGGCGCGGTCGTGCTGGAGATCGAAGCCGGCCGCGAGGTGGCCAGGGCGTTCGGCAACGGCAAGGCAGGGATCCACCAGAACCATGGTCTGTTCACCGTCGGCGAGACCGTCGACGAGGCCGCGTTCTGGTTCCTCAGCATGGATCGCAGCTGCCACGCGCAGCTGATGGCGATGGCCGCCGGCACCCCGAAGCTGATCGCCCCCGAGCTGGCCGAGTACACGCAGCAGCAGACCGGGTTCCCGATGGCCGGCTGGCTGAGCTTCCAGCCGCTGTGGCAGGAGATCTGCCGCACGGATCCCGACCTGTTCGACTGACGCCGCGCTGACCGCGCCCACACGTTCGTCGGGCATCGCCCGGTTCACCGCCGACGCCTCACCGGAGGCGCTGTTCGCCATCTCCGGCATCGCCCAGTACACGGGCGCGACGATCGCGGTGAACCTGTTCGACGAGCTCCGCCCGGCCACC
>JBBQTN010000345.1:0-4799 GCA_038213195.1 Acidimicrobiales bacterium
TGGCATCGCGCAGCCGCTGGCAGGCTGTCGCCATCCGTGATGGGTCGAGTTGAGTGATCACGCGTCGGAAGGCTGTGCGCGGAATCGTGTGGATGTTGTCGAAGTTGACGACGCAATCGGACGGGACGTCGTCGAATTCGACGCTGAGCACGAGTTCAGAGACGAGGCCGCGGACGGTTCGGGTGAGTGCTGCGACGACGACGGCTCCGATGTGGTCGGCGACGGGATCGCGGGTGAGCACGAGCACAGGCCGGTCACCGCCTGGGGTGCTGGCGAACCAGATCTCACCGCGTCGCATCGGCCCAGTCAGACCAGTCCTCGGCGGGTCCCCAGTCAGCGATCTCTGCGATCGCCTGCTCGCTGGAGGTCGCGGGCTGGGACACCCATGTATGTGCGTCGTGTTCCGAAGCGAGTTGCGTGAGGCGCCGGTGAAGAGCGTCGCGGAGCAGTTCCGACCTGTCGACGCCGAGTTGGTCGGCCCAACGCTGTGCGCTCGCGGCCTCGTGGTCGTCCACACGGAAGCTCAGCATCGTCATACATCTAGTTTACCTCGTATGACGAGCGTGGTCGCCGGTAGCGCTCCTTGCGTTACGACCCGGCGGTAGGACGCGCACCCCTGCCGTTTGACGCTGCGTGGTATGGGATGCGGACAGGTCCGGCTGGTCGGCGCCGGCAGCCCGGCGTCGGTGGCGTCCCCCGGAATGTTGCAGAGTGCGGGATTATCGGAGCCGCCGTTGCAGGCGCTGTCGGAGTCTGGACGTCATGCTGGTCAGCGTCGGAACTTGGGGGACGCGGCGAACGTCTCAATATCGAGGAGGGACCGTGATCCGAGCCTGGCCCAAGCCAATCGCGATGGCGGTTGCCACCGTCGCGCTACTCACTGGCTGCGCCAGCCAAGCCCACCACGACGCCGAACACGAGCTCGAGTTCGACTATCCCAGCTACGTCACCGTTGCTGATGCCGTCGCTGCCTCCGACCTCGTGGTCGTCGTCGCCGGCAGCCAGGTTCACAACCCTGTCTCCTCGACAGGTGTTGACGCCGGCTGGTGGCCGAGCGCTCCTCTCGTGGCGTTCGACGTCACCGGCTCAACGCCGCACGGGGCGGCGGTCTCAATCACCGTGTACGGCTTGGACTCGCAGCGGGCGAAGCTCGCCGAGGCTGACGCGAGCACCGACTTGCGCCGCCGGCGGCCTTACGTGCTGCTGCTCCGCCGCGTCGCTGGCGTCTCCGCGACTGAGGACTCGACGGTCGAGCGCTACGCACCAACTGGTGGACCGGCAGGAGTGTTCTTCGTGACCGGCACGAACGTGACGACCGCGGCAGATAGTTACGCCGGACTCGACAGCGCTCCACCGTTCGTCCTTGCGCCGGACCCGGCGACCGGTCGCACGGTGAAGACGGCACCTCCAGCAATCCACGCGTTCGATCGACTTCAGTTCGACCAGGTGATCGGGCAGCGGTGACACGGCCATCGACGTCGGCGCCGCCCACCACCGGCGATCTGTGACGTGTACTCGTCCGGCGACGCTGCTCGTTTGGGGATTGGTGTTCAGGTGGTGAGTACTTCGATGACGCAGTGGGTTCCGGGTGCGGTGGAGAGTCGTTGGTCGGCAGTGATGAGTGGGCAGTCGAGGGTCTCGGCGAGCGCGATGTAGCAGGCGTCGTAGGCGGTGACGTTGGCTCGCAGCTCGAACGCACGGATCATGAGTGGTCCGACGGGGAGGCGTGTGATTGGCAGTGCGAGGAGGTCATCGATCGCGTCCCGGAATCGGGTGTCGGTGAGGTCGCTGTTCAGCCAGCGTCGTCGTAGGACGGCGACGGTCTCGACGTCGGCAAGGTCGGGCGCGTACGCCTGACCGGCACGGGCCAGTCGTGTTCGTGCGAGGTGGCCGGTGTTGGTGTCGTCCGCAATGATGTTGGCGAGGACCGACGCGTCGACGACGATCACCTGCGTGCGCGTTCGTCGTGAAGATCGGCGACGGCGGTCGCGAAGCCGACCTTGCCGCCCGAGCGCTGGTCGATGCGGGCGAGGACCTCTGTCAGCGTTGGGTTGGTGGCGACACGGGCGAGTTCGGCCGTGAGGAATTGCTGCAGCGACTGACCGGCCGCGGCGGCTCGGCGCTGCAGGGTGGCGTGGACGTCGTCGGGGAGGTCGCGGATCAGCACGTTCGGCATGCTTTCATTATGCTTGCATCGTTGTACACGCGCAACAGCTGGCGCGTCCCACGGACCCGGCGATCTGTGACGCGTGGTTGGCTCCTGCCATCCGACGTTGTGGGATGCCGCTCGACAGTCGAGGGCGTTACATGTAACATGTGCTTGTGGCGGCGAGACGAACGGCAGCGAGTGGGGCGGTGCGCGTGCGAGCACATCGCGAGCGATTGCGCGCCCAGGGGCTGCGACCGATCCAGATCTGGGTGCCGGATGTTCGTTCGCCGGAGTTCGTGCGACAGGCCCACCTTCAATCAGCCGCGGTCGCAGCCAGCGCCCAAGCCGCCGACGATGAGGCGTTCATCGAGGCGCTCGGCACTGACGATTCGTGAGACGCGGTGAGATCTGGACCGCGGCTGCCGGGAGCGGATATGTCGGCAAGCCGCGTCCGGTGGTCATAGTGCAAGATGACCGCTTCGACGCGACCGCGTCGGTGACGGTGTGTGCGTTCACGACCGATCCGACCGACGCACCGTTGTTCCGGTTGCCGGTTGAACCGTCAGGGCGCAACGGGCTCAGTCAGCCCAGCCGGTTGATGGTCGACAAACTGACCACCGTTCCACGATCGAAGCTCGGCGAGCAGATCGGGGTGCTCGATGACGACGACCTCGTGCGTCTGACGCAGTCGACGGTGGTGTTCCTCGGTCTCGCCGGCCGCTGAGGTCCCGCGCGCCGCACCGGTGATCGGGGACGCGGCGACTGCCGCAAGGGTGGCGCGTTCTGGGACTACGAGGGGCCCTTGCATGCGCCTCTTGGTAGATGTGGGCGTTCGCCCAGGAATCGCGTTTGTGCGCGTCCTGGTCTCCTGCAGGTTCGTAGTTGGGTTGGCGGCTTTGACGTTGCTGTATGACGACGTGGACTGCGCAGTTGGGGCTGGACGCTGACGCGTCGTTGGCTGCAGCGCCCGACTTGACTTGTACATCCACGATTGGATTCAATACGGCGATGGTCGTCGGCTTGGCATGGTGGCGGGGAAGGTGCTGACCGCGGCGCAGAACCGTCGGTTGACCGAGGTCGGGCCGGGAACACCGATGGGCAATCTGTTGCGCCGGTATTGGCAGCCGATCGCCGCTGTCGACGAGCTCGCCCCAGGAGAGCGCCGGGCGGTGACGCTGCTCGGTGAGGATCTGGTGCTGTATCGGCTGCCGTCGGGCGAGTACGGCCTCACGGAACGGCACTGCCCGCATCGCCGCGCCGATCTGCTCAACGGCTATGTCGAGGCGGACGGGATCCGTTGCAGCTACCACGGCTGGAAGTTCGATGTGTGCGGCCGTTGTGTCAGCCAGCCGTTCGAGGAGGTCGCCGGAGCGACCCGCTTTCGCGACCGGGTGACCGCGACGGCGTACCGCGCCGAAGGTCGCTACGGGCTGGTGTGGGCGTACCTGGGCCCGGACCCGGCGCCGCTGATCCCGGCGTGGGAGCCGTTCTTGATGCCGGACTGCTTCACCCAGATTGTGTTCCACGAGGTGCCGTGCAACTGGCTGCAGTGCCAGGAGAACAGCATCGACCCGGTCCACTTCGAGTGGTTGCACGCCAACTGGCTGCCCGGCCGGGCCAACGACGTCGACAGCTACGGGCCGGCGCACGCCCAGCTCGGCTTCGACGAGTGGGAGTTCGGGTTCGCGTACCGGCGGATGCACGACGGCGAGGACGAGACCTCCGACGCGTGGACGACGGGGCGGCTGTGCATCATGCCCAACCTGTTCGCACCGGTGCACTTCGAGTGGCGCGTTCCGATCGACGACCGGCGCACCTTGAGCGTGGTCTGGATCGCCGACCCGGTCAGCGAGGAACGGGCCCCGTTCCACCAGGACGTGATCCCGTCGTGGTGGGGACGCACGCACGACGACGACGGCACGCCGCTGACGACGCACGTGCTCCACCAGGACACGCTCAGCTGGGTCGGGCAGGGTGAGATCGCCGACCGCACCCGCGAGCACCTCGGACGTGGCGACCGCGGCGTGCAGCTGCTCCGCAACCGCCTGCTCGCCGACGTCGACGCCGTCGAACGCGGCGAGGACCCGTCCGGACTTGTGCGCGATCCGGCAAGGAACGAGTGCATCGCCTGGCCGGCGGGCTTGCGCCGGTTCTACGTCGCGCCGGTGCCGACCGAAGCGATCCGCGCCCGGATCGCAGCGATCGGACGCGCCGTGCCCAGCCTCCCCGCAGGCGAGCGGTTCTTCCTGATCGCCGGCCAGCCCGACGACATCCGCGAGCAGTGGGATGTCGCGATGGGCCTGCGCGACGACCGACCAACGGCCGACCGGCCCGATGCACTCACGGAGGCGCACTGATGTTCAACGGCAACAAGGTGCTCGACGTGCACTCCCACGTCTACGCGCCGATCGAGGCGTACGCCAACCTGACCCTGATCCTCGGGGCCAACACACCACTGCCGAGCGTGGTGCGCTCGAAGCGGCTGCCGATGTCGTACGGGTGGAGCGAGGAGCGCATCGTGGAGTTCATGAGCGGCCACGTGACGCTGCTCGACGAGCGCGGGATCGACGTGCAGATCCTCGGGCCGCGCCCGTTCCTCGGGATGGGATGGATGCCCGCTCACCTCCAGCCGGCTTGGACGGAGCACGTC
>JBBQTN010000346.1:0-4787 GCA_038213195.1 Acidimicrobiales bacterium
GTGCTCGGGCTGCACCACGCCGGGCTGCTGACCGACGACGAGCAGGCGACGGTGCTCGACACGCTCGACCGAGTCGCCGGCGAGCTGGCCTCAGGCGCGTTCGAGTTCCTCAGCTCCGACGAGGACATCCACACCGCCGTCGAGCGGCGGGTCACCGCGCTCGCCGGGGCAGCGGGGGCCAAGCTGCACACCGGCCGGAGCCGCAACGACCAGTGCGCCACCGACCTTCGGCTGTGGTGCAAGACCGAGCTGCGCGCCGTCGCGTGGCGGATCATCGCGCTGCAGCAGGTGCTCGCCGACCGCGCCACCGACGCCGGTGACGCCTACCTGCCCGGCTACACGCACCTCCAACGCGCCCAGCCGGTGCTCCTCGCCCACCATCTCCTCGCCCACTGCTGGGCGCTGGCGCGCGATGTCGACCGGTTGCTGGCGACGATCGATCGGCTCGACGTCTCCCCGCTCGGCGCCGGCGCGCTGGCCGGTTCCTCGCTACCGCTCGACCCGTCGTTCACCGCGGCGCAGATGGGCTTCGCCCGCGCGTTCGACAACAGCCTCGATGCGGTGGGCGACCGGGACCACGTCGCCGAGGCGCTGTTCGACCTCGCCCTGATCGGGGTGCACCTCTCCCGCCTCGGTGAGGAGTGGGTGCTGTGGACGAGCGAGGAGTTCGGGTTCGCGCGGCTCGACGATGCCTACTCGACGGGATCGTCGATGCTCCCGCAGAAGAAGAACCCGGACATCGCCGAGCTCGTGCGTGGCAAGACCGGCCGGTTGATCGGCAACCTCACCGGACTGCTGGCGATGCTCAAGGGGCTGCCGCTGGCGTACAACCGCGACCTGCAGGAGGACAAGGAGCCGCTGTTCGACTCCGTTGACCAGGTGTCGCTCGGGCTCGGCGCGATCACGGGGATGATCGCCACGGCGACGTTCGTCGTCGAGCGGATGCGCGCCGCCGCCGACGTCGAGGTGATGGCTGCGACCGACCTCGCCGAGTGGCTCGTGCAGGACGGCGTCCCGTTCCGCGACGCCCACGCCGTCGTCGGCGCGTTGGTGCGCCGCGCGCTCGCGGGCGAGGCGACGCTGCACGACCTCGTCGCAGCCGACCCGCGGCTCGGCGCTGCGGCGGCGGAGCTCGTCACCCCTGGCAGCGCCGTGTCCCGCAGGACGACGCCAGGCGGCGGCGGTCCCGGACCTGTGCACGTGCAGCTGGCCAGGTTCGGCGAGGTGCTCGGCGAGCTGCGCCGGCGCGCGGGCGGGTGAGCCCGAAGCGCCTGCGTAGGTCGTTCTTCGCCCGCGACTCGACGGTGGTCGCCCCCGAGCTGCTCGGCAAGCGTCTCGTCGTCGGTCCGTGCGTCGGCCGGATCACCGAGGTCGAGGCGTACACGTCCGACGACCCCGCCAGCCACTGCTTCCGTGGCCGTACGGCGCGCAACGCGGTGATGTTCGGGCCCGCCGGGCGCTGGTACATCTACTTCAGCTACGGGATGCACTACTGCGCGAACATCGTCACCGGCGAGGAGGGCGACGGCCAGGCGGTGCTGCTGCGCGGCGTCGAACCGCTGGCCGGGCTCGACGTGATGCGGTCGCGCAGGGGCGCGGTCGCCGACCGCGTCCTGACCGACGGTCCTGGCAAGCTCGCCCAGGCGTTCGGACTCGATCTGACCGACAGCGGTTCGCCGGTCACCGTGTACGACGACGGCGTCGAGGTGCTCGTGCCGCCACCGGGCCCGCGCATCGGGATCACCAAGGCGGCGGACTCGCCGCGGCGGTGGGTGTTGCCCATTGCAGCCAGTAGCCGTGCGGGTGACAGACGCCGAGGCGGGTGACCGTCCGCCGGCCGCCGCGCCACGTCACCAACCCGAGAACGCTGATGTGCTCCGGCTCGGCGGTCGTCGGGATCGGCAGCGCGGGGGCCTGTGCGGGGCTCTCGGCGGAGAGCCAGGACAGGTCGCGAGCCGCTCCGCAGGCATCCAGCTCGGCGACGAACGCCCGTTGGCGGTCCTCCGACAGGTAGCTGAGCACCCAGGTGGTGCTCACCACGACGTGCCCTGCTCCGGCAACCAGCTCGAGCGTCGACGCGACGTCGTCGACTGCGTCGCCGCGACGGATCGCCGGTGGCGCCTCGCGGGCGATCGCGATCGCGGCGCGCAGCCGTGCGAAACGGTCCGCCTGATCCGGCCAGACGCACGCTTCCAACCAGCGCACCGCGGCCTCGTCGGTGACGTCGATCGGTTGGCTGTCGAGCCCGAGCGAGGCGGCGACCGCCGGGACTGCGGTCGGGATCGGCACCTCGCCGCGGATCCCGCACCGCAGCTCGACCGCCGACGGCGCGCCGACCTCGACGACCGTCGGATCGTGTGGGCGCGTGGCGTCCCGACCTGGCTCGTAGCGGTAGTGGTACCGGTCGAGCAGCAGGTTGAGCCCGGCGCTCGCCCCGACGTCGACATGGGCGACCGGCCCCGCCTCGGCGGCGAGTAGCGCCAGCACCGGCAGCAGCACCGCGCAGCGCCCGATCTCGTTGGTCTGTGTTCGTCGCACGGCCAGCGTCGCGCCCAGTTCGTCGGCGTGGGCGAGCGCCGTCTCCCGGAAGAACGGGAACGGATCGCCCGTCACCGGCACGGTCGTGAGGTTCGGGTAGAACGCCGCCAGCCGCGGCGCGTCGCCGCGCAGCACGATGTCGTGCACGGCGCACAGCAACAGGGTCGGGTTGTGCTGCTCGGGTGGCGCGGCGAGCATCAGCCTTGCGACGTCAGGATCGGCAGCGATGCCAGCCGCCAGCAACGCGTAGAGCGGGGCGCGAGGCATGCACGTCGCGGAGAACTCGCGGAACCGCCGTCGCAACTCGCTCAGATCGGCCACGCCGAGCTGACTACCACGTCGGCACCGAGGATCGCGACGAACCCAGCGGGTCCCGGCCGAGCCGTCGTGACAACATGGCGACCTCATGGACCTGCTCGCCGACCTCGAGGCACGTGGCCTCGTCCATCAGACCACCGACCGAGAGGCCCTCGCCGCCAGGCTGGCGCGGGGTAACGCCGGCATCTACATCGGCTTCGACCCGACGGCCGACTCGCTCCACGTCGGTCACCTCGTCGGGCAGCTCTACCTGCGCCGCTTCCAGCGCGCCGGCCACCGGCCGTTCCCCCTGGCCGGCGGCGCCACCGGGATGGTCGGCGACCCGGGAGGCCGTTCGGAGGAGCGCAACCTGCTGGACATCGACACGCTGCGCCACAACGTCGGGCGGATCAAGGTCCAGCTGTCCAGCCTGCTCGACTTCGAACCGGGTCCGTACCAGGCAACCCTGGTCAACAACGCCGACTGGACGGAGGGCGTGACCCTGCTCGAGTTCCTGCGCGACGTCGGCAAGTACGCCACCGTCAACCAGATGATGGCGAAGGACTCGGTGAAGGCGCGGCTGGAGAGCGAGAACGGGATCTCGTTCACCGAGTTCAGCTACGCACTGCTGCAGGCCAACGACTTCCGCCACCTCTACGAGCACCACGACGTGGAGATCCAGGCCGGCGCGTCGGACCAGTGGGGCAACATCGTCACCGGCGTCGATCTGATCCGCAGGCGTCTCGCCGCCCAGGCCTTCGCGATCACCCATCCGCTGATCACCCGCTCCGACGGCTCGAAGTTCGGCAAGTCCGTCGGCGGTGCGGTGTGGCTGGACCCGGCGCGGACCTCGCCGTACCAGTTCCACCAGTTCTGGATCCAGACCGACGACGCGATGGTCGCCGCGTACCTGAGGATGCTGTCGATGCGGCCGTTGGCGGAGCTGGACGAATTGCTCGCCACGCACGCCGCTCGCCCCGATCTGCGGATCGCCCAGCGCGCCCTGGCCGATGAGCTGACGACCCTGGTCCACGGCGCCACCGCCACCGGCACCTCGACCCGAGCGGCCGAGGTGCTGTTCGGGGGAGATCCGGCCGCAGCGCCGCTGGAGGTGCTCGAGGTGCTCGCCGCCGAGGTGCCGAGCGTCGAACTGCCTCCCGATCCAGAGGGTGTCCGGGTCCACGAGCTGCTCGTGGCGGGCGGTGTCGCCAGGTCGAACAGCGAGGTGGCCCGCTTGCTGGCGCAGGGCGCCGTGCGCGCCGGCACCCGGGTGCTCGGATCGGATGGCTTGCTGCTATCGTCAGACCTGCTCGTCGGACGCTTCATCGTGTTCCGCAAGGGCAAGCGAGACTTCCTCGTCGGAAAAGTTGCCGTCAGAGGTTGACGCTTCAGTTCGAAGTGGATAGCGTCGCTACTCGCCTCGGGGCCCGGGAACGGGCAGCTGAGTCAGGCACCAACAGCCTCCACTTCGGCGGCGGCTGCGTGCCCGAGCTTCGGCTCCTTGAAAACGGAAGAGAAGACTGAACGCCAGTGCGGGCAGCGATGGAGACGGCCTTCGGGTCGTGCCAGACGCTGTCTGTCAATTCATTACAAAGACCACCGGGTCCCAACCTGGTGGCAAATCAGTCAGATCTGGATGCATCAGATGTGGGTATTCCCCCACGTCGCATCCGGCTCGACAGCGAACGTTCGAGCGAGAGCTCGGCATGTTCTTGTTGGAGAGTTTGATCCTGGCTCAGGACGAACGCTGGCGGCGTGCTTAACACATGCAAGTCGAACGAGGTTCAGTTGATAGCAATATCAACGAAGATCTAGTGGCGAACGGGTGCGTAACACGTGAGGAACTTGTCCCGGTCTCTGGGATAACAGTTGGAAACGACTGCTAATACCGGATGACGTCGGAGCGTCGCATGGCGCGCTGACGAAAGGGTTACTGGATCGGGAGAGCCTCG
>JBBQTN010000347.1:0-4781 GCA_038213195.1 Acidimicrobiales bacterium
CGCTGGCCCACCGACGACCCGATCAACCGCCCGACGCCCGAGGCTGGCGACCTGCTCCCGGCCACGTCCACGGGCAGCTACGACGTGCGCGATGTGATCCGCTCGATCTGCGACGACGGCGACCTGCTCGAGCTGCGCGGCCGTTGGGCCGCCAACGTCGTCACTGCGTTGGCGACGTTCGGCGGGGTGCCCGTCGGGATCGTCGCCAACCAGCCGATCGCCCTCGCCGGCACGCTCGACATCCCCGCGTCGCAGAAGGCGGCGAGGTTCGTGTCGATGTGCGACGCGTTCAACCTTCCGATCGTGACGCTCGTCGACACCCCCGGCTTCTACCCGGGCAAGGACCTCGAGTGGCGGGGGATGATCCGCCACGGCGCGCAGCTGGTCTTCGCCTACGCCCGCGCGACGGTGCCGCGCATCTGCGTGATCCTGCGCAAGAGCTACGGCGGGGCATACATCGTGATGGACTCCAAGACGATGGGCAACGACCTGTGCATCGCCTGGCCGGCGGCGGAGCTGGCCGTGATGGGCGCCGGCCAGGCGGCCGCGATCCTGCAACGCAGGGCCACCCCGGCCGAGCGTGCCGAGTTCGAGGCGGATTACACCGAGCGACTGCTCAACCCGTACATCGCTGCGGAGCGCGGGCTGCTGGACGGTGTGATCGAGCCCGCCGAGACCCGCCAGGTGATCGTCGAGGCACTGCTCACGCTCGTCGACAAACGCGAACGGATCCAGCCGAGGGCCCACGACAACACGCCCCTCTGACTCGTCGGACCGGCCGTCGGTGGCGGTCGGCTACAGGTGGTTTCCGGGGTGGCGGTAGTGTCGGCGCGGGGAGCAAGCCCCGCGAACAGACCAGGACCAAGGTCAGCGAAGGGAACAACATGCCCGACACCATCACCATCATCGACGACCGAACCGGCAAGCAGGTCACGGTGCCGATCACCGACGGCGTCTTCCCGGCCACGGCCGTCCGTGAGCTCGACCCGTCGCTGTACATCTACGACCCCGCGTTCATGCAGACCGCGGCGTGCAAGAGCTCCGTGACCTACCTCGACGGCGAGGCCGGCATCCTCCGCTACCGGGGCTACCCGATCGAGCAGCTCGCCGAGTCGAGCACCTACCTCGAGGTGGCCTACCTGCTCCTCAACGGCGAGCTGCCCAACGCCGCGCAGCTGCAGACGTGGAAGGAGGAGGTCACCAACCACACGTTCATCCACGAGAACATGCGCAAGCGGTTCGTCGACGGGTTCCACTACGACGCCCACCCGATGGGGATGCTCGTCAGCGCGATCGCTGCGCTCGGGACCTTCTACAACGACGCCAAGGAGATCAAGGTCAAGGACAGCCGCGACAAGCAGATCCTGCGACTGATCGCGAAGATGCCGACGCTGGCCGCGATGTCGTTCCGGTTCTCGGTCGGCCTGCCGTTCGTGTACCCGAACAACGACCTCTCGTTCCCCGCCAACTTCCTGAACATGATGTGGAAGGTCGGCGACTACGAGATCGATCCGCGGCTCGAGCGGGCGATGGACGTGCTGTTCATCCTCCACGCCGACCACGAGCAGAACTGCGGCACCACGGCGATGCGCGTCGTCGGCTCGGCAGAATCAGATCCGTACACCTGCGCCGCCGCCGCCGCTTCCGCGCTCTACGGGCCGTTGCACGGTGGGGCCAACGAGGCCGTCGTGCGGATGCTCACCGAGATCGGCAGCATCGAGAACGTGCCGGCCTTCGTCGAGGAGGTCAAGGGCGGCAAGGGCGGCCGGCTGATGGGCTTCGGCCACCGCGTCTACAAGAACTACGACCCGCGGGCGACGATCATCAAGAAGACCGCGTACGACGTGTTCGAGGTGACCGGGAAGAACCCGCTGCTCGACATCGCGCTGAAGCTCGAGGAGGTCGCCCTCAGCGACGACTACTTCATCAGCCGCAAGCTGTACCCGAACGTCGACTTCTACTCGGGGCTGATCTACCAGGCGCTCGGCTTCCCCGTGGCGATGTTCACCGTGCTCTTCGCGATCCCGCGCACTGCCGGCTGGCTGGCCCACTGGCAGGAGCTGCTCATCGACAAGGAACAGAAGATCAGCCGGCCGCGACAGTGGTACACGGGCGTCGGCGTGCGCGATTACGCGCCCATCGAACAGCGCTGACACCGGCCGCCGTGCCCCCTCGGTCGCCGGCGGCCTGCAATCCCTATCGGGTGGCCGCAACGTAACGTCTCCGGTGATGGCAGAGACTGTTGGACATGGTCGTTCGAGAGGTTGACCATGCGATGATCCCGGCCGTCGCCCGGCCGCCGCGGAGCTTCGGGATCCTCGCCGGTCTCGTCGCCGGCGCCATCGCGATCACCATCGGGATGCTCGTCGCCGGGATCCTCTCGGTCACGTCGCCGGTCGATGCGGTCGGCAGCACGTTCATCGATCACGTGCCGGCGTGGTTGAAGGACCTGGCGATCCGGTGGTTCGGCACGAACGACAAGATCGCGCTGCGCGTCGGCATCCTCGTCATCCTCGCGATCGCCGCCGGGGCGCTCGGATCGGTCAGCCGCCGCCGGCCGCTCGTCGGAACGCTCGGCATCGGCGTGTTCGGGTTGGTCGGGATGTTCGCTGCGCTGAACCGGCCGAACGAACCGGGCTCGACGTTCCTGCCGTCGCTGCTGGGCGCAGTAGCCGGCGCCGTCGTGCTGCGCCGGCTGCTCCACCACGCTCCGGCCGGCCCGAAGGCCACGCCGCAGCGTTCGCGGGTGCCGCTCGGCTGGGATCGGCGCCGGTTCATCGTCACAGGTGGCGCGGCGACCGCCGTCGCAGTGGTCGCCGGGGCCACGGCCGTGTCGCTGGAGGACCGCCGCGTCGAGCGCATCCGCAACGCGATCCCCGACTCGCTGCCACCCGCATCAGCCCCTCCGACATCGGCGCCCGCGGCCGGCCAGCAGTTCGACACGGCGACGCCGTTCATCACCCCCAACGACGACTTCTATCGCATCGACACGGCGCTGTCGTTCCCGCGGATCAGCATCGGCTCGTGGAAGGTCGAGATCAAAGGGATGGTCTCCAAGCCGCTGTCGTTCACCTACGCGCAGCTGTCGGCACTCCCCCAGGTCCAGCGGACGGTCACGTTGGCGTGCGTGTCCAACGGGGTCGGCGGCGACCTGATCAGCAATGCGACGTGGCAGGGTGTGCTGCTCAAGGACCTCCTCGACCAGGCCGTCGTCGATCCCGCGGCCGAACAGGTCTACTCGACGAGCCTCGACGGCTGGACCTGCGGCTTCCCGGTCAGCGTGGCGATGGACGGTCGCGACGCGATGATCGCGATCGGGATGAACGGCACGGCGCTGCCGCTCGAGCACGGCTTCCCGGCGCGGCTGGTCGTGCCCGGCCTGTACGGCTACGTCAGCGCGACGAAGTGGTTGCAGACGATCGAGCTGAACAAGTTCAGCGACGCGGAGGGGTACTGGGTGCCGCTCGGCTGGGCACGCGACGGACCGATCAAGACCGAGTCGCGCATCGACGTCCCCAAGCGCACCGATTCCGTGGCTGCCGGACCGACGAAGATCGCCGGTGTGGCGTGGGCCCAGCACCGCGGCATCGCCAAGGTCGAGGTCAACGTCGACGACGGCGCCTGGATGCCTGCGACGCTCGCAGACGACGTCACCGACGATGCATGGCGGCAGTGGTCGATCGACTGGAACGCCACCAGCGGCAGGCACAAGGTGCAGGTGCGCGCCACTGACAAGACGGGGGCGACGCAGACCGATCAGGTCGCCGACCCAGCCCCCGACGGCGCCAGCGGGTACCACACCCGGACGATCACGGTGAAGTGAGCGCGGGCAGGCCGGCCTCGCGGCGGATGTCGGCGTGGACGAAACCTCGCGGTTCGCGCTGATCAGCGCATGTCGACGAGGATCTTGCCGATGTTGGTGTTGGCCTCCATCGCGATGTGCGCGTCGGCGATCTGCGCCAGCGGGTAGCGCGAGTCGATGACCGGGTGCAACACGCCCATGTCGAACAGTGGGAGCATCTCCTTGGCGAACCGTCTGATCACGCCGACCTTCTCCTCGATCGGGCGACCGCGCAGCGTCGTGCCGACCCAGGTTGCCCGCTTGGCGAGCAGCAGGCCCACGTTCACGTCGGCAGTGGCGCCGCCCATCAAGCCGACCTGGACGATCGTGCCGCGCAACGCCACCGCCTGCAGGTTGCGGTTGACCTCCTCGCCGCCGATCACGTCGAGGATCGTGTCGAAGCCTGCGGGAACGGCCGCCGTGGCGTCCGCGAGCCAGTCGTGCGGCGAGCGCTCGAACACCTCGTCGGCGCCGAGTGCCTTGCAGGCGTCGATCTTGCCCGCAGAGCAGGTGACCGCGACGCGGGCCCCGACCGCCTTGGCGATCTGGATCGCCGCGGTCCCGACGCCCGACGCGCCGGCGTGGACGAGCGCCCAGCGGCCGCTCGTCAGACCACCCTGCAGCACGAGCGCGTCCCATGCGGTGAGGTACACCTCAGGGATCGCCGCGCCGTCCTCTGTGGCCACGGACGCGGGGATCGCCAGCAGCTGGCGCTCGTGCACCGCGATCCGTTCGGCGTACGCCCCGCCCGCCTCGATCGCCATCACCCGATCGCCGAGCTTCCACATCTTCGCCCGGGCGCCGAGACCGCTGACGATGCCCGAGAACTCCATCCCGGGGATCTCCGGCGTCACGCCGCGCGGGGCGGAGTCGCCACCCATCCGCTGCAGCACGTCGGCGCGGTTCAGCGCGCCGGCGACGATGTCGACGAGGACCTCGT
>JBBQTN010000348.1:0-4779 GCA_038213195.1 Acidimicrobiales bacterium
ACCGGGTGCCCTTGAACGCTTGCGCGTACGACCTGTCGGGCAGACGGCGGAGTTGCTGCCACAGGTCCCGGCGGACGTCATCGAGGGCGTCACCGACGAGCTTCACCAGATGGAACACGTCCGCGCAGACCAGTGCCCTGGGGGCGTGCCCGTCGGCGCTGACGGACTTCAGGAACGCCGGCCCGAGATCCATCGACACCGCCTCGATCAGCGCTGCGCGTCGGGGTCCGAGCTCGTCGAAGAACCCGTCGAGGGTCTTCGCGTCCTTGCCTTCGGCGCCCCACACGACACACCCGCGGTCGTGATCGACGACCAGGGTCAGGTACTTGTGGTGCTTACGCCAGGAGATCTCGTCGACCCCGATCCGGAACAGGCCATCGAGACGGGCCGGGTCCAGCTCGGCCGCGACGACACGTTCACACGCCCGCCCGACCGTGCGCCACGACACCCGACACAACCGGGCGATCGCGGTCTTGTCCATCCGCGTCGCCAACCACGCCAGCAGATCATCGAAATCGCAGGTGAGATGCGCGCCTGGGCGGGCGAACGGCACCTGCTCGACGAGCACACCATGAGTCGGGCACCGCAACCGGCGCAACGTGCACCGCACCTCAACTTGCCACACCCCCAGATCAAGATGTCGCCACTGCGACGGGCGATCACGGCGGTCATAACGGGCTGAGGTCTTGAACGGGCAATGCGGGCAGACCAGCCGCCGCCGACGCAGCACCACCGTCACCACGATCAGGCGGGCGAACCACTCGACATCGACGACATTGACGTCGTCGAGGCGCAACAAGCGCTTGAATACGGTCGTGACGCGCACGGGCAGATGACCTCCAGGAACCAGGCTTCGAACACCCGGAACCTTGGTCGCAGCCCGTGCGCGTCACGCGGACCTCCCCAACAACCCTGTCACCCCATAGACACAAGGCCCCCGCTCACAACGCCACCCACACACGGGTCAGGAGAGCCCGAAAAGTTGATCACTGATGTCGGGGCCGGTCGACATCGACGTCCCGCGCGACCGCGACGTGACGTTCGAGCCGGTGATCGTGCGTAAGCACCAACGGCCTCTGGGTGGGGTGGATGACATGGTGTTGGCGTTGTCGGCGAAGGGGTTGACGACCGAGGAGATCTCCGCCCACCTCGCCGAGGTGTATGGGACGACGGTGTCCAGCGACACGATCTCGGCGATCACCGACCGGGTGATCGCCGAGCTGACCGACTGCAGTCACGACCGCTCGACCGAAGCCTCCGCGGATCCCAGGCCGATTCAGGGTGAGGTCGTGCGGGCGCGTTGGGGGAGGTGGTTCGTGTGGGTGTTGGTCGTTGGACTCGGCGTTTGATCGTGGCTGGGGCCAGCGACGCGTTGGCTGGTTGTTGAGGCGGCGTGGCGGAGTTGGTGGCAGCGAACTGGAGTTCCCCTGGGATCGTGGAGGGTTACTTGTTGGTCTCGGGGTGGTCGGATCGACCGCACCCTTGGTACCTCCGGTGCCCGTTGCGGGGCTGTGAGGCGATCGTAGAGGCCGGTTTTCACGCTGCCCCCGGCTGGACATCCCGATGTGATTGCTCGAAGGTGATCGGCGAAACGCAGCTCGCCCTCCAGCTCATCATCGGCCACCCGCACCAGACCCCGAATGGCCGAACGGATCAGCGTGATGGTGTCCATCGTCGCCACCGCGTCATACAGGGGCGTGGAGTCCAGCACCCGCCTGGCCCCCACCAGCCCCGCCCCCGACGCCGCCTCCTTGGACACCCGAAAGATCCGCTTGGGATCCTCGGACGCGTCCAGCCGAGCCCGCATGTCCACCAGCACCGTATGAGCGAAGCGGCCGCAGCCGCCGCTGTCGTAACCACCCACGCCCGCCGCGTACCGCCAACGAGCATCGAAGCAGTAGCGCTCCACAGCCTCGCGGTCCGACAGGCCCTCCAGGCGCTGCAACACCATCACAGTGGCCACCACCGAGGGCGGCACGCTGCGCCGTCCCCGGCCGCTGAACAAATCAGCGAAGAATTCGTCAGGAAACAACCGATCCCGCACGCGATGCAACAGCGCATACACCGAACTCGACGGCACCACCTCGTCGCAGAACCGGATCACGTCATCGAGAAGAACACCCTGACGTTCTGCCAAACCGAGGCTCACCGAGCACTCCCAACACGGAACCACACCAATGTGATTCTCCGTCACCATCAGCCGCACCGCGGGGACCTACACCCGCGAAGACACCAGCCACCTAGTGCCCTGACCCTCCTGGAAGGCTGAAGGTCTGTGAAAATGGTGTGGTCATGTTTGGGCTTGCTGGTTGATGGCGGCGCAGTAGCCGTCGAGGCGTTCGAGGATCTGCTCCGCTGTCTTGTGCCAGACGAACGGGATGGGGTTGTCGTTCCAGGCTGCGGCCCAGGCTGTGATGTCGGCGGCGAGCTCGTTCACCGAACGGTGTGCTGAGCGTTGCAGAAGAGCTTCTTGGTGGTCAGCGTGCTGACCCATCGTTCGACGAGGTTCATCCAGGATCCGTAGGTGGGTGTGAAGTGGAGGTGGAAGCGTTTGTGGCGTAGCAGCCAACGCTGAACGGTGGGCGTCTTGTGGGCGGAGAGGTTGTCGAGGATCACGTGCACATCGAGTTCGGCGGGGACGTTGCGGTTGACCTTGTTCAAGAAGGCGACGAAGTCGGCGCTGGTGTGTCGGGGGCGGATGTCGGTGATGACTTTGCAGGTGGCGATCTCGAGCGCGGCGAACAGGTCACAGGTGCCGTTGCGTTGGTCGTCATGGGTGGCCCGGGGGGGGGTGGTGGGCAGCATCGGCAGTGTTGGTGCGGTCCGGTTGAGCGCCTGGATCTACGGCTTCTCGTCGACCGCGAAGACTGCTGCGCCGACCGGAGGGTTCATGTACAGGGCGACAAGGTCGCGGATCTTGGCGACCAGGTCAGGGTCCGGCGACACTTTGAACGAGTCCTGACGCCACGGTTTGAGTCCGAACGCCCGCCAGATCTCGCCCACCGTGGTGTGGGAGATCCCGTGCTTGGCGGCCAACCCGCGCGTCGACCAATGCGTCGCGTCCGGTGGTGCTGTCTCCAACGTCTCGACGATCACCGCTTCGATCACGTCGTCTCCGATCGTGCGTGCCGCACCCGGCCGGGGCGCGTCGACCAGACCGTCGAGGCGCTCCACGGCGAACCGCTGGCGCCACTTGCCGACCGTTGCTGGGTGACAGCCCAACTTGGCCGCGATCTCGCCATGGAGGTCGCCGCTCGCACAGGCCAACACGATCTTGCTGCGCAACGCCAGCGCCTGCGACGACGACTGGCGCCGAGCCCAGCGCTCCAGGGCCACGCGCTCCTCCGCGCTCAAGATGATCTCAACGGTCGGTCGTCCGCGATGTGCCATAGTGTACCTCCGATGTTGGTCGACAACACCTGACGAACACGGCTCAAGCGCGAAAATTCCCGATCAGCCCCACTTTCTCAGCGAAACAACCTTCCAGCACACTAGGCAGACACCGCAGCTGCGTAAGCCGGGACAGAGGCCTCTGCCGCCGCGAAAGTCTCGGCACCACGATCGTTCTCGGCGATGCCCAAGGGCGTGATCCGCGGCCCACATCGGGCGATGCCTTCGCCGGGTACCAGACGTGATGGCGAAGTCGTCGGGCGATGACCGATGCAGGCGGACCAGTTCTCGGTAAGCTTTGCGCAGGCGCGGCGTAGATTCCGGCAGAGCAGCAGCTAAGGTCGCTGAATGCAGGATGTGATCGTCCGGGTGTTGATCGGTGCGCACCGCGTGGTCCGAGACCATCCACGCGTCCACCAGTCTCTTATCTCGCTCGTGAATCGTTCGGTCGGTGAGAAGCGTGTCAACTCCAGCATCATCGAGCTGACTCGCCCGGATGATGTTGTGTGGGACGTCGGCGCGAACATTGGCACATACACCCGCCTATTTCTCGACAGAGTTGGTTCGGGTGGACATGTCGTGGCTGTAGAGCCCGTTCCATCGAACGCAGCCATACTTCGCGCTCTTGGTCCGAGCGAGCGGTTGACCGTCGTCGAGGGAGCTCTCGCATCCTCTGACGGTGAGACGTCGCTCGTCGTATCCGGCAAGAGCGGCGAGACGAGCAGCATCGGTGACGGTCCAGATGCGCTCACGGTTCGGGTGGCACGAGGCGACACGCTGATCGACGAGGGTGTGCCTAGTCCCCAGATCGTCAAGATCGATGTCGAAGGTTTCGAGGGGGACGTGCTCGACGGCATGTCCAGTGTGCTGCCGGGCGTGCGAAGCGTCATCATAGAGGTACATTTCGCGGCGATGGCGCGACGGGAGCGGCCGGCAGAGCCGCTTCGGCTGGTGCGACTCCTTCGTGATTGTGGCTTCGGCGTCCGGTGGGTCGACCCATCACACCTCGTGGCAACCCGTGAACGGTAGCGCCGTCGCGTCGCAGCGCGTGGGCCGGGTCGGGTCGGCCAGCCGGATGCGCGTGAACTTAGTGGTCAGTCGCGGAATTACATGAGTGTAATCCGATCGTCAGCGGAGGGAGCATGGTGCTGGGTGGACGTGTCTCGCCGTGAGGAGGCAGGGTGTCCCGGCGCAGTCCGTTACGTGATCGTGTTGAGCCCCTCGACTGCGCCGTCGATCCGGTCTAGAACTTCTTGGTCTGCTGGTCTTTGGATTCTGTGACAAGTTTCAGGCTGCGTTGCCGAGTCGTGCGTTGGTGATGTAGTCGTTGAGGATGCGTTCGATGGTGGTCAGGGCGCGGCGGAGTTCGATGGGTGCTGGTGGCTTGTT
>JBBQTN010000349.1:0-4776 GCA_038213195.1 Acidimicrobiales bacterium
GTCGGGCTCGCTCGCCAACCTCGCCGCGGCGCGCACGATGGGCGGCGAGCTGAAGATCCACACCCTCGACGCCGCCGCCGACCAGTTCGCCTCACTCGTCGCGATGCGCTCGCCCGACGTGATCTACCACCTCGGCTGGAAGGCCTCGGGACCGATCGACGCGCGGTTGGCAGGACGCGTGCTCCACGCGGCGGTGGGGGTGCTCGAGGCCGCGCGCCGCATCGGCACCACGAAGGTGGTCACTGCGCTGCCCGCCACAGTCCTGTACGGAGCGGTCGCCGGCAGGGACCTCCCCGTGAAGGAGGGGCACGCGTGGGAACCGGTCGGGATGCGCGGCGTGCTGGCGCGGGCGATCGCCGACTCGATGGCGATGTTCCGCGCGGAGCACGCGGTGGAGTACACCGCGCTCGTCGTCGCCAACGTCTACGGCCCGCGCCAGCGCGCCGACGCCGGTGTCGTCGCCGCGTTCGCCGCGGCGGTCGCCTCGTCGTCTGCGGCGACCATCGACGGCGACGGCCGCCAGGCCCGCGACTTCCTCTACGTCGACGACGCAGTGGACGCACTTGCGCGCGCCGCGCAGCGCGGCGACGGGCTGGTCGTCAACATCGGCACCGGGGTGGCGACCACGATCCGCGAGCTGTGGTCGATGATGGCCGCCCCGACGAGCCCTGCGCCGGTCCCCGGTCCATCGCGTCCTGGCGAGGTCGGGCGGATCACCGTCTCGCCGACGAGGGCGCGGATCCACCTCGCGTGGGCGCCCTGGACACCGCTCGCCACCGGTCTGCGCTCGCTCTGAGCAGCGGCCGACCCTGCCGCGGTTCAGCCGCTGTCGAGGCCTGCGGCGGCGAGTGCGCGGCGGGCCAGCTCGGCGCCGATGTGTGCCGTCGACATCACCGACGGCACCACCACGGGCTCGATCCCCTCTGCGGCGACGGCACCGGCGAGGTCGGCGTCGAGCGGGTCGATCAGCAGGGCCCGGGCGATCGGGGCATACAGCCTGGCGACGCCGACCACGCTCGGTTCGTGGCCGAGCTCGGTGAGCATGTGGTCCGCGGGGCCCTTGAGCGCCAGGCCGCCGACGATCGGGGAGATCGCCACCACCGAGTCGCGCCGTGCCGCGAGGAAGTCGTCCGTGCCGGCGAGCGCGCGGATCGGGGCGATCGACACCAGCGGGTTGGAAGGGGCGATGACGATCGCGTCCGCGAGGTTGATCGCCGCCGCGGCGGCTGGCGTCAACCGCGCGGCGGCGGCCCCCTCGAAGCGCACGGCGGCGACCGGCACGTCGTGGCGGAGCTTGACGAAATACTCCTGGAAGGAGACGTCGGTGCCGTCGGCGGCGAGCGTGATCACCGTCGAGACCGGGTCGTCGGTCATCGGCAGCAGCCGCTGAGCGACGCCCCACGCGGCTGCGATCTCCGCGGTGACCATCGTCAGCGTGGCGCCCTCCGCCAGCCGGGCGGTGCGGTAGAAGTGCGTGGCGAGGTCCTGGTCGCCGAGGTTGAACCACGTCGGCGCAGCCGCGGAACCGGCAGGGCGGATGTCGTGGTAGCGCGCCAGCGCGCCCATCGCCCGCCACGTTTCTTCGCGCAGCCCCCAGCCACGCTCGGGATCGATCGCCTCGGCGAGCGTGTAGGTGATCGTGTCGAGGTCGGGGGAGATCCGCAGACCGTGCAGAACCGTGTCGTCGCCGGTGTTGACGATGCCGACCGCCGAGCCGGCCGGTTCGACCAGTGCCAGGGAGCGCAGGAACCGGGCGGCCCCGACGCCGCCGCACAGCACGGTGATCATCGCCTGGCGGTCCCGAGGTCCGCGTACAGCTCGGTCAGCCGTGCAGCGCACTCGTCCCAGTCGAACTGCCGCCACCGCTGGTCCCCTGCGGCGATCAGCCGGGCCCTGGCGGCTTCGTCGGACAGCGCGGTCGCCAGGTTCGCGGCGAGCCCCTCGACGTCGTCGGGGGCGCACAGCAGCGCGGCGTCTCCGGCGACCTCGGGGATCGAGCCCGCTGTGCTGGCCACGACCGGGACGCGCAGCTGCATCGCGTCGAGCAGCGGGAAGCCGAAGCCCTCGTCCAACGACGGGTAGGCGAGGACGCTGGCGTGGCGCAACAGCCATGCCCGGCCGGGCGCGTCGATCCGCCCGGTGAGCAGCACCCTGGCCGCGTGCGCAGGCCCGATGTTGTCGACAGCGGCGTCGATCGAGCCGCGATCGTCGCCGTCCACCCCGGCGACGACGAGGTGCACGTCGGTGTGCTCGGCGGCGAGCAGGCCGAACGCGCGGACGAGCGCCGGCAGGTTCTTGCGCCGCTCGAGCGTGCCGATGGCGACGATGAACGGCCGGCCGACCAGCTCGGCGATCGGGGGGATCGTCGGCGCGGTCAGCACGTGCAGCGCCCCCAGCGGGATCACCGTCACCTGCGCACCGGGGAGCAGCTCGCGTGCCGCCTCCGCTGTCGCGTTCGACGACGCGTGCACAGCGGCACCACGGGCGACGGCACGGCGCAGGACCTGGCCGGCGCGCCGTGCGTCGGCGCTGACCTCGCTCGGGTGGCGCAGGAACCAGCAGTCGTACACCGACACCAGCCGCCGGGCTCTGGCCGGCGGGACCACGTAGTTCGTCCCGTGGATCACGTCGACGTCGGGGATCCAGCGGTCGGCTCGGGGGTGGTCCATCTTCGCCCACAGCCGCAGCGCGACCGTCGCCGGGAGCGGCAGGCGGCGCTCGCCCGCCACCGGTCTGGCGCGGAACGAGACCAGGTACTCCTCGAGGTGGACGTCGTCGCGACGCAGCAGCGCGTCGCGCATTGCGCCGACGGCGAGGCCGATCCCGGTTCGCGGGCCGGCGAGCGGACCGACATCGAACCCGACTCGTACGGTCGCCACGCGGCCGAGTGTAGGAGTTCTGGGGAGTGCGCGATCCGCTCCCGCTCCCGACACACCCCGAACGGACCTGCGCTCTCTTACACTCGCTCCTCATGCCCAGAGCGTTCATCACCGGGATCACCGGACAAGACGGACAGCACCTCGCCGAGTTCCTCCACGACGAGAAGGATTACGACGTGTTCGGGATGGTCAAGGGGCAGAACAACCCGCGGATGACGATGATGCGTGACGAGTTCCCGTACGTCGAGCCGGTGCCGGGTGACCTCGCCGACCTGCCATCGCTGGTCAAGGCGCTCGAGTACGTCCAGCCCGACGAGGTCTACAACCTCGGCGCGATCTCGTTCGTCGCGCTGAGCTTCAACCAGGCCGAGCTGACGGCGAACATCACCGGCCTCGGTGTGCTGCGGATGCTCGAGGCGATCCGCATGGTCGGCGGCAACACCGACAACGGCATCCGCTTCTACCAGGCCAGCAGCAGCGAGATGTTCGGCAAGGTGCGCCAGACCCCACAGACCGAGCTGACCCCGTTCCACCCCCGCTCACCGTACGGCTGCGCGAAGGTGTTCGGCCACGACATCGTCGTCAACTACCGCGAGAGCTACGACATGTACGCGTGCAGCGGGATCCTGTTCAACCACGAGGGCCCCCGGCGCGGCTACGAGTTCGTCACCCGCAAGGTGACCAACGCCGCGGCGCGGATCAAGCTCGGGCTGCAGCACGAGTTGGTGATGGGTCCGCTCGACACCAAGCGCGACTGGGGCTACGCCGGTGACTACGTCAAGGCGATGTGGCTGATGCTGCAGCAGGACGAGCCCGACGACTACGTGGTGTCGACCGGCGAGACCCACACCGTCGAGGAGCTGGTCGCGCTGGCGTTCGCCGAGGTCGGCATCACCGACTGGCAGAGCGTCGTGCGCCAGGATCCGAAGTTCTTCCGCCCGTCCGAGGTCGACCTGCTGATCGGCGACGCCACCAAGGCCCGGACCAAGCTCGGCTGGAAGCCGGACGTCGACTTCGCGACGCTCGTCAAGATGATGGTCGACAACGACCTGAAGATCGAGAGCGACAAGCTCCGCCGCGGGTAGCAGGCCACGCGTCTGGAGGCCGGCTCGGTGTCAGGATTCGAAGGGCATGTCGGTCAGTGCTTCGAACAGGGAGTCGGCGCTGGGGACGGCGTCGCTGTGCAGTCGGGAGCGCAGTGCCAGCCCGAGGCTCAGCAGCGACGCCAGCGAGGACAGGACGAGCCCGATCTCGACCCGTTTGAACAGGTCGTGGCTGGACAGCCACGTCGCGACGATGAACGTCGCCATCCCAACGCTCCACCCGAACGCGACCAGCGCATGGCCCTCGAGGGCGATCACCGCCTGGGCGAGGGCGAGGGCGATCATGTACAGCGCGCTGCCCAGGGCGAGCATCACCATCGTGCGCCGGCTGAGCTGGACGGCGTACATCTTGTCGACGATCCACGGGCCGAGCACGTACGCGCCGGCGGTGCCGAGCAGACCGACCGCGCAGACGATCTGCATCAGCTTCTTGAAGCCGTTGCGGAACTCGTCCAGCTCGTGACGCGCCGCCAGACGGGCGAGGCGCGGCAGCAGCGCGGCCTGGACGGCTTGGAACAGGAACAGTGGGATGCGCGCCAGCAGGACGCCCTTGCCGAAGCGGGTGACCTGCTCGTCATCGTGGTTGTGGGACAGCAGGTTGGCGGCGACGGGGCCGGCGTTGACCAACCCGGCGGCGAACACAGATCCGAGCAACAGCCAGCCGAGGTTGGGGGTGACCTCCTGCCACGAGGCCTCTGGTCCCGGCTCGGTGACCAGCTGGCGGCGGTAGAGCACGTAGGCGACCCCGAACAGCGGGGAGACGGCCACTGCGAACCCGAACGGCCCGGCGGTCT
>JBBQTN010000350.1:0-4751 GCA_038213195.1 Acidimicrobiales bacterium
GAGCTGATAGTTCGGGGCGCCGAAGCTCGCCGGGTATGAGCTCATCTGCTCCAGCGCCGCAACGAGTGCCTTCGGGCTGGTATCGCCCTTGGCCGTCTCGATCGCCCGCTTGATGATCATCACCGAGTCGTACGCCTGCGCGTCGAACGCTGTGGCGGCGAAGCTGTCACCACGGTTCTTCTTGAGGATCTCGCGCAGCTTCTGCGTCTGGACGTTGGCGTCGTTCAGGCTCCCCAGTCCAACGAGGCCCTTCAGGGCCCCGGGGTTGGCGAGCTTCCACAAGTCGGGCTCGTTGGGGATGCTGGCGAGCGTGTACTTCTTCGCGCTCGGCATGAGCTGCGCCAACGTGTTGAACGCCAGGACCTCGAAAGGCCCGCCGCTGGTGGTGACCCACACGGCATCTGCTCCGGCGTCCTTGATCCGGGTGATCGGCGCGGTGAGGTCCGCTGAGTCGATTGGCGCCGTCTCCTGGGTGACGATTTCGACGCAATTGTTCATGCCCTTCAACAAGATGCCGTTGAGGTATTTGATCGTGCCCGAATCCTCGGCGAGAATCGCCACCTTCTTCACGTTGTCGGCCTTGAATGACGCGCAGAACGTGGGGGCCCACTGCTCGAGCGGGTTCGCAATGGTGAACCCGTAGGTGTTGTCGGGCGGCATCGCGTTCACCGACGAGACGCCCGTCACCGTCATGAACGGCAGGCCAGTCGACTCGACCAGGGTGTTCGGTGTGAGGGCGCCCTGCTGGCTGAGCAGGAAGACTGCGCCCTTGTCCTTCAGTTGGGCAAGCACGGCCGGTGTCTTGGTGGCGTCGCTCTCGTCATTGCCCTGGATCAACTTCAATGGACGACCGAGCACACCGCCTTGCGAGTTGACGAGGTCGACGGTGCTCTGCACCGTCTTGAAGGCCGGCACGCTATAAGGCGCGCCGGGGCCAGTGGTGTCGGCGTTGATCCCGATGACGAACGGGTCGCCGCTGGCCTTGCCGGTCGAGCCAGTCGTCTCCGATGCGCCGCTCGACGCTGTTGCCGTGCTAGTGGATGCGGACGCCGCCGTCGATGCGGCCGCCGTCGATGCGGCTGCGGTCGATGCGGCCGCCGGCGACGTGGTAGCGGTCGACTTGGTACTACTGCTGCCGCAAGCCGCCAGTGTGATCGCGGCAATCCCCACGATGGCCAGAGCGGCCGATCTCGTGGGACGACGCCGCGCCCGAACTCCAGTGTGATGCATCCGTTTCCCCCTCAGTTCCATTGATGCTTGGGTTCGCGAGGGACCCTGTTGCTCACTGGCTGTTCGGCATCGTCGCTCAGTCACTGCTCTCGAACACGCGCTACGACGACAACGCCGCCTGCTGGCGGCTGTCTCCCCCGGTACCTAGCTGCAAGACTAGTGGTCTAGATCGATTTGTCAAGCGGAACAGCCGCAATGGGTTGACTCAGGTCGGTTCCGCGCTAGGCTCGCTTCGAGTCAGTAGATCCGGGTGCACGAACCGACGCTGTGGGCGGCGGACGGTCTCGGTCGCCAGTTGGGGGAGTCCGATGTCTGATCAGCCCGCGATCTCATACGACCCGTTCGGCGCCGAGGTGCTGGCGAGCCCGTTCGACGCATACCAGCGGCTCCGTAGCGAGTGTCCAGTGCACTTCCACCCAGGCTTCGGAGAGCGCGGCTTCTACAGCCTCACGCGTTACGACGACGTTGTCGACCTCTTCAAGGACACCTCCCGGTGGTCCGCCGACTGGGGCCAGGGCCCGCTCTACGTGAAGGAGGGCGGCCTCAAGAGCGACCCACCTGAGCACACCAAGTATCGGCGGCTCGTGACCGGAGCGTTCACTGCCGCGCGCACGGCGAAGCTCGAGCCACTTGTGCGACAGATGGCGTCGACCCTGATCGACGGCTTCGTCGAGGCCGGTCGGACCGAGCTCATCGAGAGCTATGCCGCCCCGCTCCCGATGAACATCATCGTCAACGTCCTTGGCGTGTCCGCCGACCGCGGGCAGGAGTTCAAGACCTGGTCGGATGAGTTCATGGCCGGCCAGAACAACGCCGATCCTGCCGTCCAGGGAGCAGCGCGTGCCAAGATCGACTCGTACTTCGCGGACGTCCTAGCCTTACGACGGGCGGCGCTGGCCACCCAGCCCGGCCAGCGGTCCGATGTCGTACAGACCGACGACGTGTTGACCTCACTCCTCACCGCTCGAGACGAGGATGGTGCACCGTTCACCGACGACCAGCTTCTCCCCCTGCTCTTGTTGCTGCTCGTCGGCGGAATCGAGACCACGACGTCGCTGATCGGCAACATGATGACCCGTCTGCTGGAGCACGGCCTTTGGGAACGCGTCGTTTCGGACGCAACACTGCTCGACGCCGCCATCGAGGAGAGCCTGCGATTCGACCCGCCAGTCCTTGGATTGTTCCGCACTGCCAACAGTGATCAGACCGTGCAGGGCGTCACCATTCCGGACGCGTGCAAGGTCGAGGGCCTCTACGCCTCCGCCAACCGTGATCCGGACGTCTGGGACGAGCCGGAGATGTTCCGCCTCGACCGGTCGCCGGCCGACCTTCGCCGGCATCTCTCGTTCGGCGTGGGGATCTGGTTCTGCCCCGGCGCTGCGCTGGCTCGCATGGAGGCACGGGTGACGCTCGAACTCTTCGCGGCCCGGCTGCCCAACCTGCGCATCGACGGGACCGCCGAGCGCAAAGCGAGCTTCATGATGTGGGGACCCGCGGCGCTCCCGCTGGCCTGGGACGTGGCATGACCGCGCATGCCGAGCGATTCGTTGTCTGATCGTGGGCCGGGGTCCGCGGCGATCGGGTTTCAAGTGGCGTGTCGGAGTTGGTGGCAGCGGTCGAGGGCGGTGACGAGTTGGTTGGCCCATGGCCAGCCGGCGGCGACGCGGAGTCGGGTTGGGCGGCCGGTGCATGTGATCACGGCGGCGTGTGCAGGAGGGTGTAGCGGAGTCGTTTCGGTTCGGCGAGGTCGCCGGTCAGGCAGAGGCGTCGGCAACAGATGAGCAGGTCGTGGGCGATGAGGGTGGTGATCAGCCAGGCGTGGTTGATCTCGAAGTCGGCTGAGGGGCAGGTTGGTGCAGCCGGTGTCTTTCAGGTTGCAGATCAGTTTCTCGGCGCGACCGCGTTTGCGTTGGACGGCTTCAAGGTAGGCGATGTCCGTATCGGGTTGATCGGTGATGAATGCTTGGAACCGGCGCCCGTCGATGTCGGTGAACGTCAGCTGGGCGCCGGGGTGGGGAATCTCGCGGCGCACGATCATCCGTGTCGCTGCCGGCCAGCGGGTCAGGTCGACCATGGTGGTGATCTCGGCGAGTCGGCGTCGTCGCGGAAGTCGATGCCGTCGGCGGTGATCGCCGGCACCCCGGCCCGCTCGGGGATCGCCAAACACGTGGTGCGTATGGTTTCGGTGGGGTCGTGATCGACGCTGAAGCGGACGTTCGCGGTGACGCAGGCGGCGATGACCTCGTGGGTCAACCCGGTCGAGTCAGCGCTGGCGATCACCTCAACGTCGTCGGGGTCGATCGGGGGCTGGGTCAAGGTCCTGTCGAGCACCCTGATGTGATCGGCAGCAGTGTTCGATCCGCCGTTCCCCGGTCGCAGGATTCCGGCCAACGCTTCACCGGTGCCGTCCAAGAACGCGAGCAACGGATGGAACCCGGTCGGTGCACCGGTCTTGTCCGAATGGGCGGTGACAACGTCGCGTCGAAATCGATCACATAGAACCCCGGGTCCGCACCGGTAGCCCATTCTCGCCGCCTGGCCACTGCCCGGGCCGCTGCGATCCGGGCCAACACTGGACCGCCGACAGCTTCGCGGGTGCGCCACGCGGTCGGTGTCGAGGCGACCTCACCGAACAGGTTCGGTTGGTCGCGTAGCACTGCCGGATCCGAGATCGCGGTGCCGCCGTCGGCGATCATCACCGCCACATCGGTCAGCACCTGCCCTCTGTCGTGACCTCGTCGACGCTTCCTGGTTGGTGCCATAGCCACCGACAAACCGTCGGTCAGCCCGACCGGTCGGCGAGGTCGGACAACAACCGGGCACCCGCGTGAGCAACGACCCCGCGACCGTCAGCGGAGACCTTCAAGCGAGAACGACGACGACGACGATTCACCAACGGAGTGCCCTTCTGGGGTGTTCAACTGGACCTTCGACAAGCTCAGTTTCACGCACCAGAAGGGCCTTTTCGCGGACGCGACCCCCTCAGCCCCAGCCCCTACTGCAACAGCCGGGTTAACTTACTTGCCCCGGATCTAGTTTGTTAGGTAGGCCGCTGGCTGGTCGTTCGTGTCGAGCGTCGGGTGCTGGGCCTCGGCTTTCTCACCCTTGTCGGCTCGGTCGGTGCGCTTCGCCAGCGGCCCCCTTTCAAACCGTGGTGAGGTAGGCCGCTGGCTTGCGGATCGGTTGCTGCGGTTGAGGTCCCGTCCAGGTCATCGTGGCGGCGTGTTCCAGCCGCCGACCTGGGACCAGCAGCCCCCGCAGGTTGGGTCCGTTTCGCCAGCGGCCCCCTATCGAACCGGACTTGAGGTTCTCCCTCATCCGGCTCTCCGACATCGTTCACCGTCAGGCATGCGCAGCCGCGTGGCGATCGTTCCGGTGAGCTGGTGAACGCCGAGGGTCTGGAACCACCGGTAGTTGAACCGGCCCGCCCAGTTGGTCCCGCGGAGTCCGTGTTTGATGCTGGCCAGTCGGGCGATCCGTTGATGGACGTAGCTATCGACGGTTTTGAACTTCCGGTTGGA
>JBBQTN010000351.1:0-4747 GCA_038213195.1 Acidimicrobiales bacterium
GTCGAGGTCGTCGAGGTCGTCGAGGTCGTCGAGGCCGTCGTCGTCGAGATCGTCGTCGTCGAACGCGTCGAAATCGTCGAACGGCGCCGGCGAGACGAGCGCGACCGGCGCGGCCGGCTCCGGTCGGGGGCTGCCCCCGAGGAAGCTCGCGAACGGGCCACGGCTGAACAGCCCGCCGGCGGTCTCGGCCATCTGACCGAGCGGCTGCAGCCGCCGCGCCAGATCGCGCAGCGTGCCGAGGAACTCGTTGAGATCCTTGGGAAGGGCAGTCAGGACCGGGTTGGACAGCGTCTCGGCGAGCCGCGTCAGGCCCGGGGCAACCTTCTCCACCGGCGAGCTGAGCCGCTCGACGAGGTCGTCGGCGGCACGCATCGTTCGAGTCACCTGCGGCACGAACACCTTCAACGGCTCCTCGACGAGGTCGAGCAGCGAGTTGACCCGCGTCGCGATGCGGTTGATCTGCTCCAGCGCCGCGTTCACGTTCTGCATGGTGGTGAGCAGCTCGTCGACACCACGTTGGAACTGAGACATGCTCCTGGTGATGTTGGTGATCGGGTTGTTCCCTGCGAGGAGTCCGATCAGGTCACCGAAGCCGGGTGCCGCGTTGTCAGGCATGACGCGTGACCGTATACCCACCCATGCGCCGGTCGGACTGCTGTAGCGCGAGGCTCCGTCGCAGTTCAGCTCGCGTACGCCTCCAACGGCTCGCAGGTGCAGATCAGGTTGCGGTCACCGTACGCGGCATCGATCCGTGACACCGGCGGGAAGTACTTCGCGCCACGCAAGGCCGGCACCGGGTAGGCGCCGAGATCGCGGCTGTAGGGGCGGTCCCACTCGCCGATCAGGTCCTCGGCGGTGTGCGGGGCGCGGCGCAGCGGGCTGGCGTCGAGCGGCCACTCGCCGGCGGCGACACGATCGATCTCGCCGCGGATCGCGATCATCGCCGCGCAGAAGCGGTCGATCTCGCGCAGCGTCTCGCTCTCGGTGGGCTCGATCATCAACGTGCCGGCGACCGGGAAGCTCATCGTCGGGGCGTGGAAGCCATAGTCCATCAGCCGCTTGGCGACGTCGTCGACGGTGACACCGGTGGCCTTCGTGATCGGGCGCACATCGATGATGCACTCGTGCGCGACCCTGCCGTTCGCACCCGTGTACAGCACCGGGAAGTGCGGGTCGAGGCGAAGGGCGATGTAGTTGGCGCTGAGCACGGCAGCCGCGGTTGCGTCGCGCAGACCGCGCGCACCCATCAGCGCGATGTACACCCAGGGGATGGGGAGGATCCCCGCCGAGCCGTACGGCGCGGCCGACACCGGTCCGACCGGCTGGTCGAGGCCGCCGAGCGGGTGGCCCGGCAGGAACGGGGCGAGGTGGGCACGTGCCGCCACCGGACCGACGCCGGGGCCGCCGCCGCCGTGGGGGATGCAGAACGTCTTGTGCAGGTTCAGGTGGCTGACGTCGGCGCCGAACGTTCCCGGCTTGGCGAGCCCGACGAGCGCGTTGAGGTTGGCGCCGTCGACGTACACCTGGCCGCCGAACTCGTGCACGATCTGGCACAGCTCGCCGATCCCGGTCTCGAACACACCGTGGGTGGACGGATAGGTGACCATCACCGCGGCGAGGTCGTCGCCGGCGCTCGCTGCCCTGCGGCGCAGGTCGCCGAGGTCGACGTTGCCCTGGTCGTCGCAGGCCACCACCACGACGCGCATCCCGGCCATCACCGCGCTCGCCGCGTTGGTCCCGTGCGCGCTCGACGGGATCAGGCAGACCGTGCGGTCGTCGTCGCCCCTGCTGCGGTGGTACGCGCGAATCGCGAGCAGGCCGGCCAGCTCGCCCTGGCTGCCGGCGTTGGGCTGCAGGCTCACAGCGTCGTACCCGGTGATGGCGGTGAGCATCCGCTCCAACTGATGGATCATCGTGCGGTAGCCGAGGGTCTGCGCGTCCGGGGCGAACGGATGGACGTCGGCGAACTCCGGCCACGTGATCGGCATCATCTCCACGGTGGCGTTGAGCTTCATCGTGCACGACCCGAGCGGGATCATCGTGCGGTCCAGGGCGAGGTCGCGGTCCGCGAGGCGGCGCAGGTAGCGCAGCATCTCGTGCTCGGTGTGGTAGCGGTTGAACACCGTCTGGGTGAGGAACTCGTCGTGGCGCCTGTCGTCGAGCCCACCGGGGGCATCGTCGCGCAGCGCAGGCACGGCGACGCCGCACGCCGCGAGCACCGCCTCGACGGTGGCGATCGTCGAGGTCTCGTCGAAGCTGATCCCGACGGTGTGCTCGTCGACCTCGCGCAGGTCGAGCCCGGCGGCGGCAGCCCGGCGATGTGCGTCGATGGCGTCGACGCCGACCTGCAGCGTGTCGAACCACGACGCGTTGCGCAGCGTCAGGCCCGCGGCGGTCAGCGCCGCGGCGGTGATCGAGGTGAGGCGGTGGACCCGTTCTGCGATGCGGCGCAGGCCCTCGGGACCGTGCCAGGTCGCGTAGAAGCCGGCGATGTTGGCGAGCAGCACCTGCGCCGTGCAGATGTTCGACGTCGCCTTCTCGCGACGGATGTGCTGCTCGCGGGTCTGCAGCGCGAGCCGCAGCGCCGGCCGGCCCTCCGTGTCCGTGCTGACGCCGACGAGGCGGCCCGGCAGCGCTCTCGCAGTGGCCCCCGCCGCGGCGATGAACGCCGCGTGCGGCCCGCCGAAGCCCATCGGGACGCCGAAGCGTTGGGCAGAACCGATGGCGATGTCGGCGCCGAGGTGCCCTGGCGGTGTGGTCAGCACGCAGGCGAGCAGGTCGGTGGCGACGACGGCCAAGCCACCGACGGCGTGCACCGACTCGATCGCCTCGCGCCAGTCGGGGACCGCGCCGCTGGACGTCGGCAGGCTGAACAGCGCGCCGAAGCACCCACCGTCGATCTCGTCGACGTCGCCGACGACCAGCTCGATACCGACCGGCTCGGCCCGCGTGGCGAGCACTGCGATGGTCTGCGGGTGGGTGTCGTGGTGGACGACGAACCGATCGCTGGTCGACTTGGACAGCCGCCGCGCCATCGTCATGGCCTCCGCCGCAGCGGTCGCCTCGTCGAGCAGCGACGCGTTGGCCAGCTCGAACCCGGTCAGCTCGGCGACCATCGTCTGGAAGTTGAGCAGCGCCTCCAGCCGCCCCTGGCTGATCTCCGGCTGGTAGGGGGTGTACGCGGTGTACCAGGCGGGGTTCTCGAGCACGTTGCGGGCGATCACCGGCGGGGTGACGGTGCCGGAGTAGCCCATCCCGATCAGGCTCGTGCGCCGCTCGTTCTGATCGGCGAGGGCGCGTAGCTCGCCGAGGACGTCGCTGACCGCCCGCGGCCCCGGCATGGCCAGCGGGTCGTCGATGCGGATCGCTGCGGGCACGGTCTGATCGAGCAGCTCGTCGATCGAGGCGAGCCCGAGGGTGGCGAGCATCTGCGCCTGGTCGTCCGGCGTCGGGCCGATGTGTCGGTGGATGAAGTCCGTGTCGTCGAGCAGCTCGGCGAGTGTGGGGTGAGCGGTCATCGTGACCTCCGATCAGGGGCGCGGTCATGCCTGCTTCCCCCGCTGTCGATGGTGCCTGAGAGCTTCCGCCGGCACGTTCGTGCCGGCTTTCCCCGTCGGCGAGCCGGACCGTGATCGGCACGACTACTTTCCAGCGTTGCCTGCCCGGACGGTCCTGTGGCCTGAGAGATTCCGGGGAGGTTGCTCCTTCGGCGCCCCGACGCTGGCTGCGACGGTGGCTCTCCCGACCGGGTTGATCGGCACGGGGAGCCTAGCCGCTCGCGCCCCGTGCGGCTCGGACCAGGTGCCGGTGGTGTCGCGCCGGCACAGCCCGTCGACTGCATCGCTGCGTCGGACAGGCCGGTCCGCGACGATGTCGGGGTGACCTCGCAACGTGCCGTCCTCGGGTCCAGATCCCGCCGATGAGGCGGCTGGCGAGGACGTCTGGCGCTGTCCGGCTCGCCGCGATGGGCGGCGTGATCGGTCCAGCCGCCTTCGTCGGTGCGTGGACCGCTGGCAACATCGTCACGGCTCGCGCCTACTCGCCGATCGACGACCCGATCAGCCGTCTCGCCGAGCTCGGCGCCGACACCCGGCCGCTGATGACGGCCGGGTTCATCGGCTTCGGCGTCGGCCTGCCGATCTACGCGTACGCGCTCCGGCGGACCGTCGGCGGCGCAGCCTGGGCGACCGCTGCCCTGACCGGCTTCGCCACGCTCGCTGTGGCTGCGGCGCCGCTCGCCCGATCAGCCTCGTTCGACACGTGGCACGCGGTCTTCGCCGCGATCGGCTACGTCTCGCTCGCGGCGACGCCGCTGCTGGCTGCGCGCCACCTCGGACGCGCCGGCCATCGCGGCCTGGCCCGGTTCGGCGTGGTCGCGGGCGCGGTGTCGGGTGCCTCGCTGCTGCTCACCTCGATGGGAGTGCCGACGGGCCTGTTCCAGCGCCTCGGGCTGTCGGCGGGGGATGCCTGGGTCGTCGCGTCCGCTCTGGCGATCGCGACTGTGCGGCTCGGCACGGGTGAGGATCCCCCTGGCGTCAGCCGAGGAGCTTGAACAGCGCCCCCGTCGGATCGGTCAGGGCGGCCAGACGCCCGTACGGGGTGTCCTCGGCCGGGTGCACCACCGTCGCCCCGAGCTCGACCGCCTTGGCGATCGCCGCGTCCGTGTCGGCCACGCGGAAGTAGATCGCCCAATGGGCGGGGACGCCCTCCGGAAGGAACGCGGACGCGTCCATGACGCCGGCGATCT
>JBBQTN010000352.1:0-4731 GCA_038213195.1 Acidimicrobiales bacterium
ACGCAACGAGATCCATGACCCGTCGTTGGTGAGATCGGTGCCATAGACGCCGATGCGCATCTCGCCGTCGGAGCCAATGGCCAGTGTTGCCTCGCCGTCGACCAGCGGTTTGACGACACGACCCTCGCTCATGTAGCCGCCGCGGATGTGGACGAACTTGAAGCCGCCGTTGAACGTGGCCACGAGTGCGGGGACAGCCGCCGCCATGACGCTCGCGCCGTTGTTCCACGGTCCACCGCCCGGGAGGCTCGTGCCGTTGAACAGGGCGGCGTGCAGCCGCGTCTGATCGAACACGGCAAAGGCGGCAACTACATTGGGTTGATCGGCGAACGGACGAATCGTCGTTCCCCACACCACCGGACGGTCACCACTCGAAGCTAGGACCGTCCACTGCCCATCGCCGGAGCCGCTCCCGGGCAGCGCCGTCGGCATCGGCTCGGGCTGTAGTTGGGCCGGTTCGGGCGACGGGCTGACCGTGGACGGAGGAGCCGGTTGGGTGGTCGACGATGAGCCTTGCACCCCAGAGCTGACGGGTGCCGGTGACACCGTCCCATATCTCACCGGTGCCGGCTCGGATGTGACTGAATCAGCACCAGCTGACTGCGGAGCCTGCTCGAACGAGGAGGTGGTCTCCAACGATTCAACTGACGAAGCGGACGACGAAGGTCTACCGGTGGTGCAACTTGACACCAGCTGAACGACTGCGACGACCGCGAGCGCGGCCCTCGTTCGGCCGCCCGCACAGCGATGCCGCCGAACGATCACATCCCGATCGTAGGCGGAGGTCGATCCAACGGGGTGGCGTACGTTCAACCAGTGAGCGCCCCTCGCCAGCCCGCGCGCCTCAGGAGCCGCTTCTCAGCATCCTGTTGGGCGGGTGGAGTGGGCTGAGACGCGCAGCGATCAGGAAGCGGTCCTCGTCCAACGTGATGCTGGCCCGTCGCCCCGCCATGTTCATCGTCGTCACGTTGACGGTCGCGCCTCCATTCGACTCGGCCGGCGTCGACCACCAGACCAGGCTGCGCCTGCTGAACGCTGAGTGCCGCCGGGCAGCAGCATCCGGTAGATCCCGGCGTGCGCGATCGCACTGATCATTTCCTCGTCGAGCACCCCGATCGGGCCGGACCCCGCGAACCCTGCGCGATCAACTCGCCGACGTCCCGAGCGGTCGATGACGACACACGGCAGCCGCACGCGTTCCGAACTTATGCGATTCTCAGCGATCGTTGTGGCGCGGTTCATGACGCCGGCGTTCAGCGGTCCCCGGAGCGCACCAGCCGAAGCGCTCACCGAGGCAGTCGACCGACTCCCAGCGAACGCTGGTGGCGGCCCGCAGCACACCCAACGTCGGCGACAAGCAAAAGGACACAGCACATGAACCTCACCACCGCAAAGCGGCGACTGATCACCGTCGCGCTCGCCGTCGGAGCCGTCACCGGGTCCGCGGGTATCGCCAGCGCACTGACGAGCAGCCCGGCGGCAACGACACCAGCACCCGTTGCGACCACAACCACGCCGGCCGATCCAGCCGCCCCGGTCGCGACCGCCGGCGGCTCGGCTACCGGCGTGGACACCAGCAACTCCGATCCGACCCACGAAGCCGGAGAGACCGCCGCACGGGAGGCGGCCGAGACCGCCGGACAAGCCGGCGGGCACGGCGGGCATTCCAACACCGACCCTGCGCACGAGGCCGCCGAGAGCCCGGCACGCCAGGCCGCAGAGGCCACCCGCGACGCTGCCACCGGGACCAGCGCGACAACTGCCACGGGCGGGTGAAAATGGTGACACCCGCCGGGTCACCAGGCGCAGCTCTCCAAGTGTGCGGTGCCTCCCTCCTCGCTCGGGCCGCCAGCGGAAAGCCGCCATGCGCCCAACGAGGTGCATACAAGTCGCTTGTTCGGCGCCGCGCCGTGTTCGGGCGGGTCAAAGACCGTCGACGGCGCTTCTGCGCTCGACTCTGCAAGCGCCTGGCGGGCCATCACACGGCGACGGTGTTCACCGGCACCTTCCAGTTGTCGGCCACCAGGATGCTCCAACCGGGCCCGCTCGTCGACGGTCAACCCCTCGACCATGCCCTGCTCGACTCGGCTGCGCTTGACCGAATTACCCAACGTCCCGACCGTATCCCGAGATCGTTGGCCACCTGCGCGATCGGCTGCCTGGTCGAACAATCCGCGCCGCCCATCCCGGAACTCCGGGTCGTACTTCCGGCGTATCTTTGCTTCGGCATCTTCTGATAGACGATGCCTGCATGCTTCCGGGGGATGCCCAAGATGCGCGCACGGGGTGGTGTGCTGCTATCCGGGTTTCGTTGAAATCTTCAGCGATCCCCACCAACGTGTCTGTTGGGAGTAGCCGAAGATGGCGGCGGTGGGGCCATTCGCCTCTGGGCGCCGTCGTGGAGTGGGCGTATTGTCCGGCTATGCATGATCTACTGATCGTCGGCTACGACGGTTCGGCGTCGTCCGCAACGGCGCTGGAGTGGGCCGCCGATGAGGCGACACGGCGCGCGGCGTCGCTTCGAATTGTTTCGTCGTACGCGTTGCCCGCCAAGCGCTCCTTCGGCGTGTACACCAAAGACGAGACCGAGGAGGAGTTGCAGCGGCAAAGCGACGATTGCCGGACCCGCGTCACCGCCGTGATGGCGGTCGTGCAGCACCGCCACGCTGGTCTGGGATTGGATGAGAGAATCGTCGAGCAGCCGGCCGCCGAGGCGCTTGTCGAGGAGAGCGGTGGCGCAGACCTCGTCATCGTCGGCGCGGGACGGGCGGGTATCGTCGAGCGCCTTCTCCTCGGCTCGGTCACTGCAGCGGTTCTTCATCACAGTCGTTGTCCAGTCGTGGTTGTTCCCGCCGCTCTCCACGATCGGACCGGTCGGGTCGTGGTCGGTATCGACGGGTCTGCACACTCGGCCGATGCAGTGCGCTGGGCATGCGATGAAGGGGACCGGCTGGTCGATGAGTTGCTCGTCGTGCACGCCTGGGAATACCCGTAGCGGGTGACCGCCGACGGCGTGTCGCGTGGTGCCGACATCGCGCGCGTCGACGCAGCCATCGTGATGGAGTGTGCGTTGGAACTCGCCCGCGAACGAGCCGTCGGTGACGTTCAGGGACGAGTTGTAGAGGCAAGCGCGGCGGAGGCCTTGATCGACGCAAGCGACACCGCCGACCTGGTTGTCGTTGGCTCCCGCGGGATCGGCGGGTTCCGATCGATGCTGCTCGGGTCCGTTGCACTCACCGTCGCAGTTCACGCCACCTGCCCGGTCGCAGTCATCCGCTGAACCGTGGGCAACGGCACCCAGTTGGCACGAAGCATCAACCAGCTCCCAGGGCAAGCAGGTGACCATTTCTCGGTGTGTGAACCAGCGCGCTTGATCCGCCCGCCGCGGCGCAGGCCGGTCTGCATCGGTAAGGGTGTAGTCGAGACCAGCGTCGAGCAGGGATCGCCTGGCGCCACACGTCGTCGCCCGCCGATCGCGGGCTGAGCAGCGCTGGATCCGTTCTGTCCTGCCGACCCGCCTCAACACTCGTCTCGACCTCCACTGTCAATGAACGAGATTTGACGGTGGTGCTCTGGCGCGGCCGAGGGTGCGCATCACGCATAGGCTCCAACGCGGCGGCTGGTGAGCCTAATCTCATCTCGTCCCTCCCGAATTTACCTCATCTTGACCAAGCAACGCCCAAATGATGACCTAGTGCATTCTACGGTGAGCCGTCTGGGCTGAATGGCGATTGAGGTGGAGCACACAAGAGAGATGTTGGACCTACGGAAGTCGAGCGTGCTCGGTGCCGCCGCGACGGTCGTGCTTCTCGCGGCGTGTGGCTCCTCCAAACCGGCGACGACGACCATCCCTGCCAGTACGTCGGTGATCGCGGCTGCACCAACGACATTGACGAGCACGACGACCACATCGCCGACGACCTCGTCGACTAAAGTGGCGACGACCACCACGAGGGCAGTTCGGGTCACGACGACGACGATCAAGGCGAGTGGCACTGCGACGACCAAACCCGCGACATCCACGACGACCAAGCCGGCGTCCGCCACGACCAAGCCAGTTACGTCGACAACGCGAAAGCCGGCCACCACGACGACGACGTGAGGCCGACCGTGGCACCACGATTGGATCGGTGCGGAGCCGAAGCTGGTGTACTGGGGTACGTGCGTGCACTTGCAGGCTTACGGGCGGTGTGCCAGTAGAAACGCCCACCTGAAGACGATGCTCATCAACCACTCTTCCTGAACCTCCACGTGCCCCTTCAAAGGGTCATCGACACCATTCGCCGCTTGTCTGTCCGGCACCTCGTATCAACGGCATCGGCTGTCACATCGTTTCTGGCGTGACGCCGGGGTGCCTGATCCCGAGCGCCGTCGGCCGGTCAACGCCGTGACCCGGAACGGCCGAGAACGCTCGCCTTCCACCGTGACACCCGTCGCACCAGTGTGGGTCGACTGTCGAGCGGATCCGCCAAGGTGCTCGACGGGCCGACCGTACTGATTACCCATACTTGAGATTGGGTCCCTCGAGCGCGAAGTCGAACCCGCCGGCGCATGCTGTGTCGCCGATGTCAGTGGCAGGAGGGGCTTCGACCGAGCAGGGCGGCGGGGGTGAGTGTCACTTTGAGGGTGATGGGTCCTGGGGTGGCGACGTGGAGATCGATCCATCCCCCATGCGCTTGGCTGATGCATGCGTTGCCGGTGGCGACCCGGTAGAGCTTGGTGTATCGGAAG
>JBBQTN010000353.1:0-4729 GCA_038213195.1 Acidimicrobiales bacterium
CACGGCGATCCTGATCAGGGGTCTGTGTCAACGTGCGATCGGCTGATCGACAGCCTCCACCCGTGGACGAGCTACGTGATCGTGCCGCTCTTCGCCCTGGCCAACGCCGGCATCATCCTCACAGCCGACTCGCTCAGCTCACCATCCGCCGTATTGGCCGGGGTAGCGGTCGCGCTCGTCGTCGGCAAGTTCGTCGGCATCACGGCCTTCAGCTGGATCTCGGTTCGAACCGGGCTCGGGCGGCTGCCCGACGGCGTGCGGTGGGGCCATGTCCTCGGGGTCGCCGCCCTGGCAGGCATCGGCTTCACAGTGTCGCTCTTCATCGCCGGCCTTGCCTTCGACGAACCGCAACTGCAGACCGACGCAAAGATCGGCACACTTCTTGCGTCCGTCGTGGCTGCCCTCATCGGCGCAACGGTCCTCAGAATCGTTGGTCGTCGATCCACGCACTCCGATGAGGATGTATCACCGCGCGAACTCACCGAGATCGACGCGTAAGACAGCGGCGTCTGCAGCATTCCGTTCGGGCTCGCTCACCGCCCGGAACCATGTGTACGACCCACCCGGCGTCGTTGGCAGCGCACCCGGCGCGGCCGGGACGACCTTGCGGCGCCAGCCGTGAGCGCAGTTACGAGCGCGAGTCCGGGTCGTCGGGCTGTTTCGCTGGCTCATCCTGGGCGTCACCCGACAAGCCCTTCTTGAACTCAGACTGCGCCTTCCCGAGTGATCGCGCGAGGTCCGGCAGCTTCGGGCCACCGAACATCAACAACACGACTGCGAGGACGATGAGGAGTTCCGGGACGCCGAGATCCATCGCGCAAGCTTAGGGGCGTCCCGATGGGCCTGGTATCAGTGCGAGGGCGACGTCGACCAGGACGTCGGCGAACGCCGTGGAGATGCGCTCACGTCTGGCGACCGCACGGTAGAACAGCGGCCCGGTGAGCGTGTCGTACACGAGATCCAGATCGGGACGACGCCCAATCTCGCTGCGCTCCGCGGCGCGAGCCAACGCGATCCGGACCGCATCTCGTCGGATTCCGACGAAGTCACGCAGGTACGCCTGGGCGGCCGCCTCGTCCGTCGAGAGGTGCGTCACGAGGGCTGGGATCACTTCGCGGAACAGGGTTGAGCCGATCAGGCGCGCTTGATGGCGTTGGATGACGCGCAGGTCGCCGGCCAGTGACCCGGTGTCGGGGCGGGGGGCCGGCCCGACATCTCCAGCCACGGCGGTGAGGGCCAGCGCAGCCTTGTTCGTCCACCGGCGATAGATCGTCGGACGACTGACACCGACGCGGCGAGCGACGCCCTCGATCGTCAGTGCGTCGTAGCCGGACTCACGCAGGATCGCCAGCGTCGCAGCAATGATTGCGACATCGTGTGCGTCCTTGCGGGGCCGCCCGAGCGGTCGACCCGCCGAACGGACGTCGCTCGCTTGTCGAGGTGGCACGCGAGGACGTTACAGATGTAACGACAGTCTCGAACCGTACGCTCCGGTTGACGTTACTCGTGTAACGTAAATGTGAGGATCGAGGAGGACCTGATGCGCGTGATCATCGCCGCGGATGCATCGGACCCACGGCGTGATCGTCGCCCAGACCGCACGCGCGTTGTTCGGACCCGCCGCCGACTACGTGGTGGTCAGCGTCGCGCCGTTGTCGTCGCCGGATTGGTCGTCGTGCTGGGGGGTGGCGACGCCAATGACGGCGCCTCTGACGATCGCCGAGTCCGTCGACGAGGCGCCGAGCACCACGGTCGTCGGCCTCTTGGCGCATCGAGTCGAGCGACACGCGGCCGAGATCTCGGTCCGATCTCCACTCGGCGCTGCCGAAGCGGGCGTGAGTGACGAATCGGGGTTGATCCGGCCACGACCTGGGGCAGTCTTGGGTGTGCCCGACGCCGACCCTGGCTCTGACCCTCTCACTCGACGGATCGAGCGATTGCGCCAAGAACTGGTCGACGAGGGCGTGGCCTTGCCCGCCGATCCTCGGATCGCCGAGATGCTGCTTGCGGAGCTCGACTACGCCCGCCACCCGAGCTTCCACGAAGGAGTTTGCCTGCGGTTCGGGGCGATCGGCGTCGAGCGCCGGCTCGGGGTGGGCAGCAACCCCGCCTTCACCAGCGTCATCGATTGTGTGGGTCGAGACGTCGCTGTCGTGTGGCGTCTCGCCGACGGCCGTTCCTCGTTCGTGACGTGCGGCATCGAGGTTCCATCGATCTCGCCTGCCTCGACCGGACGATCGAGTACGAGGCGGCCGCCGTCCAGCTCGCCGACGGGCCCGGCGCCGTGATCCTCCACCGGCTCGCCTCGGGCTGGGTACGGATCTCCTCGCCCGACGGCCTCGCGACCTGGGATGGCGTGCAGCGGTGAGCATGGCCCACAGCGACGACGTCGCCAGGCGCGTGCTGAGATGGGTCCCAGGGAGCGATCCGACCGTCATCGAGCACCTTGTCGAGTTCTGCATACACTGGTTGGGCGGCGCCCGCGTCGGGGCCGCGCTCGTCGATCCCAGCGGCTGGATCTCGACAGCTTCGTCGTCGACTGATCGTCGATGACTTTCGTCCTCGTCTTCGCCGTGCTGTTGTTCTCGGCGATGCTCGTGTCGGCGCTGGCGGACCGCACGATCCTCTCGACTGCGGTGGTGTTCCTGATCGGTGGCTTCGTGCTGGGTGACGGAGCGATCGGGGTGCTCCACGTCGGCCCCGGCGACACGGCCGTCTCGCAACTCGCGGAGTTCGCGTTGTTCAGCATCCTGTTCACCGACGGGATGCGGATCAGCATCGGTGAACTGCGCCAGAGCTGGCGATTGCCGGGCCGGGCCCTGCTGCTCGGGCTGCCACTCACCCTCGTCGCCACGGCGTTGTTGGCTCACCTGCTCGCTGGGCTGCCGTGGATCGAATCGTTCCTGCTCGGCGCAGTCCTCGCGCCGACGGACCCGGTGTTCGCCGCCGCTGTGGTCGGTCGAGAGGAGATCCCCTTCCGGCTCCGCAACCTGCTCAACGTCGAGAGCGGGCTCAACGACGGGCTCGCCCTGCCCATCGTCGTGATCCTCATCGCCGCATCCGGGTCGACACAGGACAGCTGGTGGCACCTCGTCGCCGACGCCGTCGGCGGCGTGTTGCTCGGCATCGTCGTCCCGGCGATCGGCGCCGTCCTGTACCGGCACCCGGCGTTCGCGTCATCGGCGCGCTACGAACCGCTGAACGCCCTTGCGATGGGCCTCATCGTGCTGTCGATTGCCCGACTCACGGGCGCCAACGAGTTCCTCGCCGCGTTCTCGGCCGGGATCACCGTCGCCAGCAGCAGTCCGGCGGTGCGCGACTCGTTCCACGAGCTCGGCGAGGTCATCTCCGAAGTCCTCAAGCTCGCCGCCCTGCTGATCTTCGGTGCCCTCATTTCGGTCGCGTTCCTGCGCGACATCTCGCTCGGCGGCTACCTCTTCGCTGCAGCGGCGATCTTCGTCGCCCGGCCGGTCGCGCTTGAAGCGACGCTGATCGGCAGCGCGCTCGATCACCGCGAACGTATCGTGGCCGCCTGGTTCGGGCCCAAGGGATTCGCGTCGGTCGTCTACGGTCTGCTCATCCTGTCCTCCGGCATCGTCCGCAGCAACGAGCTGTTCCACCTCGTAGCGTTGGTGGTCTCCGCTTCGATCATCGCTCACTCGTCGACCGACGTGGTGATCGCCCACTGGTTCGTCCGCACGGACAGGGCTCTGCCGGTGGCCGTGGGACACGACGATCAGGGCCACTGAGCATGCGGCTGCGGTTGCGCTCGTACGCCGAACGGCTCCGAGCGAACCTGTTCTTCGTGCCGATGGTCGCGGTGATCGTGGCGATCGTCGTCGGCATCGCCGGGCTCGCGCTTGACCGTCGGGTGGACGCCAACGAGTCGACGTTGCCACTCGGGCTGACGTCCACCGTCGACAGCGCGAGATCGCTGCTAAGCACCATCGCGGGGGCGACGATCACCTTCGCCGGTATCGCGTTCTCCGTGTCCCTGCTGACCATCCAGCTGGCATCGAGCCAATTCTCACCTCGGGTCGTGCACACCCTGTTTCGGGACACGTTCAACCGTCGTGTCATGGCGTTGGTTGTCGGCACGTTCACCTACTGTCTCGTTGTCCTGCGGTCCGTGCGCTCGTCACTCGATGCCGGCGGCGAGCCGGTGATCCCCAACATCTCGGTCGCATTCGCGGTCGTGCTCGGCGTGACCACGATCCTGGCGATCGTCGCGTTCATCAACCACAGCGCGCACTCGATGGATGTCAGCGAGATACTCGAACGGATCCGACGCGAATCGGTCGAGCAGATCCGTGAGGAGTGGACCGAGTCCTCCGCCGTGCGTGCTCCTGTTCCGGTCCGCCGACTCGAGCAGGCCGGCTACGTGATCCGGTTCGCCGACACGGGATGGGTGCAAGAGGTCGATTTCGAGGCGATCCTCGACGCGCTCCCGCCACGGACCGGCGCATCCCTCGAGACCTACGCCGGGCGCTACGCGATCCAAGACACCCCGCTGTGCTCAATCGACGCGCGTCCTCCCGACGACGAACTGCAGGTCCTCGTGGAGGCGATCCGGAGATGCGTCGCACTTGGCCAGACACGGACCATGCAGCAGGACATCTCGTACGGTCTCCGCCAACTCGCCGATGTCGCCCTCAAGGCCCTCTCACCCGGCATCAACGATCCCACCACAGCGCAGGACGCCATCTTCCACGCCTCGGCGATCCTCCTC
>JBBQTN010000354.1:0-4716 GCA_038213195.1 Acidimicrobiales bacterium
CCCGGTAGGCGATGCGGTGGGTGAGCACCCGGGTCTTGCCGGATCCGGCGCCGGCCAGGATGCAGAGCGGCACGACCGAGGTCGTCACCGCCCGCCGCTGCGCCTCGTTGAGCCCGTCGAGCAGGCGATCCGGATCCACGAACCGACCTTACCCAGCCCCAGTGACACGGAAGGCCGGCCGCGCCGGGGGGCGTATGGCCTATGGATGCCCGGCCGTCGACGAGCTCCTCGGCCTCACCAGCGCCGCGCGGTACCGCGCGAAGGCCGCCGGGCGGAAAGGACCGTCGCGTCAGCTTCGGTCGTGTCGAGCGACGCGACCGCACCGGCGGAGTGACGTCAGCCGGGACCGACGGTGTGGTTGTCGGGTTCGATCCACGTCTCCGTGAGACGGTGCGTGCCCGAGTCGAAGTCGGCCGCCGGTGACCCGCCGGGCAGCGTGACGTTGCGGACGTCGTGCAGGCCGGTCCGGGTCGCGAGCAGCCACTCCATGTGGTACAGCCAGACGTACGGCACGAGGTCGGTGAACCGCTGCTGCACCCGGCGGTACGCGTCCTTGCGCACCGCGGGATCGGGGCTCGCTCGTCCCTCGTCGATCGCCTGATCGATCTCGGGATCGCCGAGCCGCGTGAAGTTCAGCGAGATCTGCCCGTTCGGCATCGCGGTGCTGCTCGACCAGAAGTGCCACAGCGTGTCGGGATCGGCGGTGCCGAAGTAGTGGAAGAAGTCGGCCTCGTACGTACCGGCGACCGCGAGGATGACCGACTTCTTGAAGTCCGCGATCGCGATCGTCGCGGTGATGCCTGCCTGCGCCCACTGGTCGCTGAGCTGCTGGAGCAGCGCCGTCTCGAAGGAGCCGTTGAGGCTGAGGTGGATGGGGCCGTGCTCCGCCTCGTACTCGCCGACGAGCTCCTTCGCCTTTGCGAGGTCGTAGCGCGGGAACCCCGTGTCGGCGTACCACGTCGAGCCCTTCGCGAACGGGCTATCGGCGAGGCGGTCCTTGGGCCAGTGGTTCTGCTCGGCGAGGGCATCGACGTCGGTCGCGTAGGCGATCGCCCGGCGCACCCGCACGTCGTCCAACGGTGCCTGCGACGTGTTGAGCATGATGAACGTGGTGTCGGTGGGACCGTCGTCGTGGGCGATGGTGAAGGAGCGATCGCCGTCGAGCGCGCCCATCGCCTGCACGTCGCTGGCGTTCGTGACCGACGTGGCGTCGATGGTGCCGCTGCGCAGGTCGGCGATGCGCTTCTGCCCGTCGGGGATGATGTGGAAGTCGACGCCGTCGAGGTACGGGAGCTGCACCCCTCGCTCGTCGTGGCGCCAGTAGCGCGGGTTCCGCGCGACGGAGATGACGTTCTCGGAGTCCCAGGTGCGCAGCACGAACGGACCGGTGCCGATCGGGTGCAGGAACCCGCTCGGGTCGTCGAGCTGCTTCGGCGCCATCACGTAGCCGCCCTGGCCGGTGAGCAGGGCCGGGAAGCTCGCCCACGGCTTGGCCATGGTCGCCACGATCGTCAGGTCATCGACCTTGGCGACGGCGGCGATGTTGGCCGCCGCCCGGCCGGTGACGGCCGAGGCGCGCACGGCGTTCGTCATCTTCACCGCCGCGTCGGCATCGAGCTTCTCGCCATCGCTGAACGTGATGCCGGGGCGCAGGCGCAGCGTCCACCTCGTGAAGTCCTTGTTGTGGTCCCACGACTCGGCGAGGTACGGCTGGGGCACCCCGTTCGCATCGAACTCGGCCCACGTGTCGAAGAGGGTGTTGGCCACCAGCAGCCCGACTGGATCCCATGCGTTGCGGGTGGCGTCGAGGCCGTTGGGGTCGGTCTCGACCCCGTACGCCAGCAACCCGCCCGAGTGCGGACCACCTGCCGGCGCGGCGCCCGGACTCGTGACGTCGCCCGACGGGGCCGTCTGGGCGCAGGCCGTGAAGGCCAGAACGATCAGCGTCGTGACCGCCGCGACGCGCCAAACCAAAGCTCGCATGCTCGCCATCCCCTTGACTGAAGCGGGAACCTCAGGGGTTGTCTTTTACAGTGACTGATGACACAGTAACAGCTGTCATCTTCCACCGGGCGGGGGGCGATGGCAACATCGAGTGTGGGTGACCGGATCGGGAGGGGTCGGGGTGACGAACACCGTTGCGTCATCGCGTGGGCGAGACGATACCCGGTCGCTCGCCGCCGCGGCGGCTGAGGAACCGGGCTTCGTCTTCGGGTCACCGCTGCGTCGGAACGTCACGATCCTGGTCGCGCTCACGGTGCCGTTGGCGGCCGCCGCGAGCCTGCTCGTCCACTCGCAGACCGCGTTCCTGATCGCCTGGCCGCTCGCGGGCATGGCCAACGGGTTCTCCCTCCGACCCCTCTCCATCGCGTCGCAGCGCACCCGATCTCCCCATCGCGAGTTCTGGCGCCTGTGGCTGTACGGCTCGGCGTTGGCGCACCTCCTCGGTCTCGCCCTCATCGTCAGCGCACTGGCGCCGGCCGTGGTGAACGACAGCCCCGCGCTGTTGCTGTTCGGGTACGCGCTCGCCGGGGGCGCCGGCTTCTTCTGGACCGCCGCCGTGGTGTGGTTGCTCCGGGCGAAGTCCGGGCGGCGCACGGTCGTCATCGACATGCTCGACTGGTTCATCGCCTTTGTCGCCGTGAGCGCGCCCGGCCTCGTCGTCGTGGTGCAGCGCGTCGTCTACTCCGACGCCGCGTGGTTCGCGATCCCGTGCGCCATCGCCGCCTGCGTGCTCACCGCGTCGATCCTGCCGTCCGCGGTGATCTACTCGCGCCTGCCCCGCGGCGAGCGCGTGGTCGAGGGGATCTTCGTCGGCGTCGCCTGCGCGTCGGCGCTCAACTCGTGGCTGCTCGTCGCGATGGCGCTGTCGAACTTCTCGATGAACGCGGCACCGGTGCTGGCGGTGCAGGCGGCCGACATGGGCCTGATGCTGCTGCTCCCGCTGTACAGCAGCCACAAGGTGACCGACGGGCTCAACCGGCTGTCCGCCGAGGCCCAGGTGCGCCGCCACGGCATCGATCTCACGCTGGTGCTCGCCGCGGTGCCGGTGATGGTGGCCGAGACGCTCCTGCTGCCCGAGGCCCGCGAGTGGGCGGTGCCGTTGTGGGTCGGCGTGCTCGGGACGCTCCTCTGCCTCGTCGCCGTGCGGTACTCCCTGGTGCTGCGCGAGACGCGCCGCCTGTACCTCGACCTGCAGCAGCTCGCGGACGAGCGCCAGCACCTCCTCACGAGCATGATGCGCGCGGCCGAGGGCGACAACCACCGGGTCGCGGCGCAGCTGCACGAGGAGGCCATCAGCACGCTCGTGGTGCTCGGCTCGGTCGCGCGCAGCGCGCGGTGCGACGACGACCGCGGCGCCGGCGACGGTTCGCTCACCCGTGTTCGTGCCGACCTCACCGCGCGGGCCGATGCACTGCGGCAGTTCATGTTGGCGATGCGCGCGCCGGAGGTCGACCAGCAGAGCCTCGTCACCTCGCTGCGCGTCTGCTGCGTCGAGCTCTTCGGCGATCGGGCCGGCCCCGCGGTCACGATCGACGTGGATGCGGATCTCGTGCTCGACTGGACCACGCGCACCATCATCCACCGCATCGCCCGCGAGGCGATACGCAACGCGTGGCGTCAGGGTGGCGTGTCGCAGCTGGACATCCGGGTGTGGTGGGACGAACGATCCGTCGCCCTCGACATCGCCCACGACGGCCGCGCCGGCGATGCTGCGTCGACCATGCAGGAGTCCGGCCTCGAGGCCATGCGGCTCTTCGCCCGGCTCGGCGGCGGATCGTTGCGCGAGCACCGCGCCGACGGCCGCACGCACGTGGTCGCGCGCCTCGGCGATCTCGGTGCGCTCGACGATCGGCCCGTCGAACCGACGCCGCCGCGAGCCGGTCTGCGCCTCGTCGTCGACGACCGCACCCTCGTCGGCCCCCGCGAGCGCATCTCCTGACCGTCGCGGCAACCGCCGCGACGCGGCGTATCATCACCCGCGCACTCGGTGACTCGTGGAGGTGACGGTGGACAGCGAATCCTTGGCATCGGCGCGCGAGCGGGTGCGCATCGGGCGGTGGCGGCTCGTCGGCGTCGCGGTCGTCGTGCTCACGACGTTCGCGTTGGCGCCGGCGCAACGTGCCGACGCCGTCGTGGCGGCGACGCCCTCAGCGGCCGCGGCCGCCACCTCCGCGGTCACGATCGAGGCCCGGGGCATCAGCAGCGCGTTGCACATCGTGCAGGGTCCTGGCGGTGACATGTGGTTCACCAACAGCGGCAACGGGTCGATCGGGCGGATCACCGAGGCGGGGGTCGTTTCGATCATCCCGGTGGCGGCGAACGTTGCCCCGAGCGGCATCGCCGCCGGTGCCGACGGCGACCTGTGGTTCACCAACCCCGCCGACGACTCGATCGGGCGCATGACGAGCGCGGGTGCCGTGACGTTGTTCCGCGGCGTCGGCATCCACCGGCCGACCGGGATCACGGCGGGCCCGGACGGGAACATCTGGTACACGAACAGCGACTCCTTCGCCGGGCTGTCGTCCATCGGGCGCATCACCCCGGCGGGTGTGGCGACGTCGTTCACGGCCCCCGATCTCCTGGTGCTGAACGGCATCACGACAGGACCGGACGGCAACCTCTGGTTCACGGACCTCGATCCGAACGGGACGGGGTCGTGGGTCGGGCGCATCACGCCGACCGGATCGATCACGCTCCACGTCGCCGGCGCCG
>JBBQTN010000355.1:0-4716 GCA_038213195.1 Acidimicrobiales bacterium
CGTGCGACCAGTGGTATCGGTGACAGCCCTCAGATCCCGAGGGCGCGTTCGATCAGGTGGTGGAGCGCGGCGAAAACATCGGTGCATCGGTCCACGTCTTGGAGGTGGTGGAGGTCAGCGACGTCAGCCCAGTCGAGGTGGCCTTGGCCGAGTTCGGCCACCGCGCCGGCGATGTCGCGGTGGACGTCGGCGCGGGCGTCGATGAGGTGTGAGATCTCGGTGGCGAGAAACGTGAGCATGCGGCGTTGGTGCGCGGCTCGGAATCGGGCGTCACGGAGCATCTCGACTGGTGTCGAGGGCATATCGTCGTTCATGTCGGCACGGACCTTTCGTGCTGGCCGGGCCCCGGGCAGTTGGCGCTGCGCCGGGGCCACCTGATTTGTGTGGACGATCGTCCACAATAGTGTCTACGTGGACGATCGTCAACTATCATCACTGGAATGAAGATCGATCCGGCCGATCTGATCGACGCGCACGAAGTGGCGGAGATCTTGGGGTTGGCGACGAACCGGGCGGTGAGTACCTACCGTCAGCGTTACGACGATTTCCCCGAACCGGCGCTGGAGAAGGGCTCAGGCAAGTGCATTCTGTGGCTCCGTGCCGACGTGGAGCGTTGGGCTGCCAGTCACGGCCGTTGAGCTTGAGCCCGACGGGAGTTCAGCGGTCGTGATCGTGACGGTGGTGAAGGTCGGGGGTGTGCGGGTGCACGTGCATTGATGCCGCGTGCGCGTGTTCGTGCGTGTGGCTCTCGGTGACCCCGGGGTCGTGAGGGTGATCGTGGTGGTGGTCGTCGTGGCGGTGGGGATGGGTATGGGTGATCGGCTCGTGGAGGTGCGCGTGGCCGTGGCGTTCGGTGGGGTGCAGCCACACGCCCGCGCCCATGAACGTGGCGGCTACGACGAACGCCTGTGGAAGGGTTTCGCGTAGCAGGACGAACGATGCGATGGCGCCGACGAAGGGCGCGGTGGCGAAGTAGGCGCCGGTGCGGGCCGTGCCGAGTTTGGACAGGGCGACGACGAAGAGGACGAGGCTGAGGCCGTAGCCGAGTGCGCCGACCATGCCCGCTGCCAGGGCCGGGCCGGGCCCCGGGAGTTTGGCGCCGAGAGCGATGGCGATGGTGAGGTTGACGGTGCCGGCGACGATTCCTTTGATGCCGGCGATGTGGACGGGGTCGCGGCCCGAGAGGCGTTGGGTGAGGTTGTTGTCGGCGGCCCAGCACGCGCAGGCGAGGACGATCCAGAGGGCGCCGGGGACGAGGCCGGCGCCGGGCTGCCATGACAGGACGGCGCCGCCGACGACGATGAGGGCGAGGCCAGCGACGGTGCGGCGGCTGGCGTGCTCGTGGAAGAACGTCCACGCGAGAGCAGCGGTGAGGACGCCTTCGAGGTTGAGGAGTAGTGAGACGGTCGCGGCGGGGGCCTGGTCGAGCCCGCGCAAGAGGGCGACGGGGGCGATGATCCCGCCGAGGAGGATCACGCCGGCCAATGTTGGGATGTCCGAGCGGCTGAGTCGGCTGGTGATGGTGTCGCGTCGCAGGTAGGCGGCGGCGCCGAGCGCTAGGCCGCTGCCGAGGTAGAGCAATCCGGCGAGGAGCTGGGGTGCCTGGTCGCCAAGGAGGAGCTTGGCGAACGGTGTTGCCAGCCCGAACAGCGCGGCGGACCCGAGGGCGATCAGAGCCGGGCTGGTGGGCTTGGATGGCACGGCTCCAAGGTACCGGGGGCTTCGCCGAGAGCTCAGCCGGCAGGCTCCTCGCCGAGGTCGATGGTGATGGTCTCGACGAGTCGGATGGCGACGGGGAGGGCTCGGTCGATGAGGTTGGTGGCTTGACGGTTGGGGTCGACGTAGGCGCTGTCGTTGCGTTCGGTGAGGACGAGGCGGAGGATGCCGAAGGCTTGCGGAGGAACGAGTCCGTCGAGGGCGTTCTCGGCGTAGGTGAGGGCCTTGCCGTGTGAGGCTTCTTGGGTGAAGCGGATGCCGTGGGCGATGGCGTGCGCGGCGCAGGCTTTGCGGATGCCGTCCCAGAGGATGAGCACTGCCCCGGGCGGGTAGGTCTGGGCGGCGATGGGGACGAGTTCGAGGGCGGCGTTGGCATCGGTGAGGAACCCGCGGGCGAGGGTTGCGTTGGGTGGGATGCGTTGGATGGTGCCGACGGCGAGGGCGCCGCGTTCGGCGGCGGCGTGGCGGGTGGCGGCGTCGCGGCTCATCGGTGCGGGACCTCTTCAACGGGCGCGGTCTTGATGGCGGCAAGCACGGAACCAGGTTCTGGGTTGGCCCAGGCGTCGGGGGTGACGATCTCGAGGTGGATGTCGACGCCGAGGTCGGTGTTGATCTGTTGTACGGCGAGGCGGGCGTCGATGTCGTCGATGTCATTGCCGATGGCGATGGCGTCGATGTCGTGGGGGAAGGGTCCGGGTTCGCCGTGGTAGCGCCGTGCCCAGGAGCCGTGGATCAGCACGGTGTCGACGCCAGGGATGTCGTACAGGTCGGCGAGGGCATGGAGGGGTCCGGTGGTGAGGGCGAGGAGCATCCGCAGGCCGGTGGCGGCGGGGTGGTCGAGGTTGGCGGCGACGAGGCGATTGCGACCGTCGCGGCGTTCGGTCAGGAGCCCGGCGGTGACGAGGCGTTCGACTTCGCGGTTCGCGGCTGTGTTGGACAGCTCTCCCGAGCGGGCGAGGTCGGAGATGGAGATCTCTTGGCCAGGTCGGGTAACGAAGAGCGTCGCGAGTACGGCCCACTGGGCGTCGGTGCGGAAGATGGGGAGCAGTTCGATGCCGGTAGCAGCGGGCATGGCGACGATCTTACCGCTAACCGGGCAATATTTCCCGGTTAGCGGGAAGGTTGGCGCGTTGATGCAGGTCATAGGGCGAGTTCCGGTCCTGGTGAGGGTGTGATGGGAGGCGGCTGCGGGGTATCGAGGGTGGCTTCGGGTGGAGTGAGCTCGGCGGCGATCTGGGCTTGGCGAGTGGTGAGAGTGTGGATGCGGTCGGTGTGTTCGAAGGGCGTACCGATGCGGGCCTGGGCCTGGCCGGCTTCGTGTCGGGCGTCGGTGGCGTCGGTGCGGGCTTGGTCGCGGACATGTTCGAGGCTGCGGAGCTTTCGTTCGAGGCGGGTGACCGCGGCGTGGGGTTCGGTGTCGCGGAGGTCGGTGCGTTCGTAGGCGACGGTGATAGGTGAGCCGCCGAACGCGACGACGACTTCCTCACCGAGGCGGCGATCGACGCGGGCCTCGAGGTCAAATCCTCCGAGGTGTCCGATGCGTTCGACGATCTGCTCGCGGGGATGCGTGAACAGGCGGTGAAGCTCGGCGTGGAGTTGGGCGCCGGCTTCGGTGCGGTCGTCGAAGCGATGGCCGCCGATCTGCATAGTGAAGCTGTCGGCGCGGGTGTCGACGCGTCGGTCGATCGCACGCTCGCACTCGCCGACGAGTTGTTCCTTGGCGGTGGCACGACTGGTGGTCGCGTCCAGTGTGCGGGTGAGGCGTTGTTGGTCTTTGCGGTGGGCGTCGCGTAGCCGGGTGAGTTTGGCGACTTCGGCGTCGATGCCGGCTTTCTCCATGATGAGGGGGTTGCCGGTGGCGAGGGCTTTGACTTCGGCGTAGGAGAGGGCTTGGTCGCCGATGTCGTCGACTTGGCGGCCGTCGACGCGTCCGTTGGTCACTTGTGCGATGAAGGTGGCTTTGCGTTCGACGGTCTGCCACATGTAGATGTCGAAGGACTCTTCGGTGGCGTAGCGGATGATGCGGACCTCGGGGTTCTGGTTGCCTTGGCGGATGACGCGGCCTTCGCGTTGTTCGAGGTCGGCGGGTCGCCACGGGCAGTCGAGGTGGTGCAGCGCGATGGCGCGGGCTTGGACGTTGGTGCCGACGCCCATCTTCTCGGTGGAGCCGACGAGGACGGCGACGCGGCCATCGCGGCAGGCGGCGAACAGGTCGGCTTTGGCGCGGTCGTTGCCGGCTTCGTGGACGAAGCGGACTTGGTGTTCGGGGACGCCGCGGGCGACGAGCTGTGATCGCAGTTCGCTGTAGACGGACCACTCCCCGGGCTTGGGCGTGCCGAGGTCGCAGAACACGAGTTGGAGCGACCCGGTGCGATGCGCGGGCTGCTTCGCGTCGTCGAGGTAGGGGCGGTCGCGGTTGGCGCGCCAGATTGTGGCGATCTGTTCGGCGGCCGCGGCGGTTTTGCCGCCGGCGGGGTCGGGCGTGTGGCCGACCAGGCGGAGGTCGAGCGCGGCGCGTCGGCCGTCGCCGGTGACGGCGAGCATGTTGTCTTCGTCGGGGCGGACGGTTCGGTTGCGGACCTTTTCGGCCCGGTCGGCGAGTCCGTCGACGTAGGTCTTGAGGGCGTCGCTGGCGGGGACGACGATGGTTTCGGGTCGCCCGCCGGCGAGTGATGGCGTGGGGAGTTTGAGGTCCGCCGCGGTGCGGACGTCGGCGACGTGGGTGAACATCTTGAGTAGGTCGGGGACGTTGCGGAACCGGGCGAAGCGGGTGGACATCCTGTAGGAGGCGCCGTCGGGGGCGAGTTCGAGGGCGGTGACGGTGGAGCCGAAGTTGGCGGCCCACGCGTCAAACCGTTCAACGCCCGCGCGCTGGAGCGTGTCGGGTTGGAGGTAGGCCTGCATGACATACATCTCCGAGACGCTGTTGGCGATCGGGGTGGCGGTGGCGAAGGTGGCGACGTGGCCGGGGTTGCGTTCGCGCAGGTAGGCGAGCTTGAG
>JBBQTN010000356.1:0-4708 GCA_038213195.1 Acidimicrobiales bacterium
GCCGGCTCGGGGTCATGCGCCAGCTGGTCGGCCACGGCGACGACAGCGTCCGCCAGCTGTTCGTCTCGCTCGCCCCGGCCCGATTGCGCGACGCCGCTGCGGTGTTGGAACGCGCACAAGCGCGCGCCGCCGACGAGCCGATGCGCTACGCCGATGCCCTCGCCGAATGGGGCGACGCAGGCGGGTACGCGATCGAGGTGTTCTGGGACACCTGCACGAACGCCGCCGTCGAGCTTGCGTTCGCGGAGGTCGAGCACAGGGCACTGAGCACGTTCAGTGGCGGTGAGCAGAAGCGCCTCGCCCTCGAAGCCCTCCTGCGCAGCGACTTCGACGTGCTCCTGCTCGACGAACCGGACAACTTCCTCGATGTTCCCGGCAAGCGCTGGCTGGAGGCCGAGCTCGCCGCCACCCGCAAGACGGTGCTGTTCGTCAGCCACGACCGCGAGCTGCTCGCTGCGACCGCGAGCAAGGTGGTCACGGTCGAGGCCGCCGGGTCGTGGACCCACGGCGGCGGGTTCGCCACCTACCACGAGGCGCGACAGGCGCACCTCGAACGGCGTGAGCACCACCTCTCGGTCTACGAGGACGAGCGCCGCAAGCTGGAGGAGCTGGTCGCCGAGATGCGCCGGCGAGCCCGCATCAGCGAGGTCTTCGCGCCGCGGTTGAAGGCCGCCGAGAGCCGGCTGCGCCAGTTCCTCGCCGCCAACGAGCGGCCCGAGGTGGCGCGCGAGCAGAAGATCGACATCCGCCTCGGTGGGGCGCGCACGGGCAAGCGGGCGATCGTCATCGAGCGGCTGGAGATCGATGGGCTGACCGACCCGTTCGACCTCGAGGTCTGGTACGGCGAACGGCTGGCGGTGCTCGGCGCCAACGGCGCGGGCAAGAGCCACTTCCTGCGGCTGCTCGCCGGCGACACCCGGACCCCTCACCATGGCGTCGTGCGCCTCGGGGCGGGCGTCGTCGCCGGTCACTTCAACCAGACCCACGAGCACCCGGACTGGACACGGCGCAGCCCGCTGCAGGTCCTCCACCGCCACGACGTCGTGCGTGGTCCGGCGATGTCGATGCTGCGTCGCTACGAGCTCCAAGCCTCGGCCGACCAGCCGTTCGAGACGATGTCGGGCGGTCAGCAGGCCCGCTTCCAGATCCTGTTGTTGGAGCTGACGGGGGCGACGCTGCTGCTGCTCGACGAACCGACCGACAACCTCGACCTCGTCTCCGCCGAGGCGCTCGAGGCAGGGCTCGCCGAGTTCCGCGGCACCGTCGTTGCCGTCACCCACGACCGCTGGTTCCTGCGCGGCTTCGACCGGTTCCTCGTGTTCCACGACGATTGCGCTGTCACCGACCACCTCGACCGTCCGGCGGCCTGGCGCTCGGCGTGAGGCGAGACGCTCGACTGCGTCGAGGACCGGACGCTCAGTCGCTCAGTCGTCGCCGAGCGGTCCGAGATCGTTCTCCCACGGCTGCAGGCAGCGATAGGGCGGGGTCCACGGGCCCTTGCCGCAGTACACCCACAGGTCGCTTGCCGCGTTCGCGCAGTTCACCATCGACGCCTGGACGTTGTCGACGGTCCAGCCGAGGCGGCCGAGCTCGCCGTGCGGCTCGAACGGGCCTGCCAGGGCGTTGAGCTGGAACGTGCAGTGCGAGTCATCGCGCGTCGCCGGGTTGATGTTCACCGCGTCGAACCGGCACCCGCCCTCGCGGGAGGCGATGTACACGGCCCACTGCTCGGTCGAGATGTCCGCGTCGTTCGACGCGAACTGCTGCGCGATCGTGTTCGCGTCCGCGAGCGAGCAGGCGACGTGGTCGCCATAGAACGGGATCCCCTCAGCCGTCAGGTTCCAGAGCGGGAAGTTCAGCTGCGGCGCGGGCCACGGGCCGCGGGGCGCGGTCGATCCATCGCCTGCGCGAGTCGGTGCGCTCGAGTTCGGCGTCGCGGCGACAGCCGCGCCGCCGAAGATGTGCCCGCTCCACACACCGAGCGCGGCGAGCGTGCGCGGGCCGCCGAGGCCGTCCACGGTGAGGGGCGGGTTCTTGGACTGGAAGGCCTTGATCGCGGCAACCGTCGTCGGCCCGAACACTCCGTCGACTGGTGCGGTGAACAGCGCGAGCGCGCCGAGGTGGCGCTGGACGCACTCGACGCCGGGCCCTGTCGTGCCGGCAGGCATGTTCGCGTCGGCGGTGCAGGTGTCCGTCGCGGCGGCGGCGACTTCAGGAGCCTCGAAGATCCCCATCTCGGTCAACGTGTCCACCGTGGCCACGCCGGTCGACGGCAGCGGGGGGTGCGCCGACTGGTAGGCGGTGACGGCCTGCGCGGTGGTCTGGTCGTACCGGCTGGTCAGCTCGCCGCTGTAGAACCCGGCGAGGCTGAGCAGGAACACCAGGCAAGCCACCTGTGGTCCGGTTGCGCCCGGTGCCAGTTGCGCTGTCGCGAGGCACGTCGACGACGGCGCGGGTTCGGCACCGGCGCGTCCACTGCCGGCCGGGGTGAGCACGCTGGCCATGACCACGGTGGAGGTGACCAGGGCGACTGCGACGACGACCCGCAGCCCGACGGGGCCTGCGAGGGCGCCACGCCAGATCCGCGAATGCAGTTGCACCCGTGCATTGTGACGCGCCCGGTCGCCGCAGGATCAGCGGATCTTGCTGCGCAGGCTCTCCACCCAGTCGTCGGCCTCGCGCCACCGCGAGTCGGCATGCTCGCGGGTGCTGTGCGCCTCGCTGCCCGCCGCGGGGTACGAGCCGAGGAACTTCACGGCGCCCTGCTTGGCACGCAGCGCGCGCAGCACGTCGGCCACCAGCTCGTCGGCGATGTGGCCGTCGGCGTAGAGGATGAAGCAGTAGTCGCCGAGCCCACCGGCCTTCGTCGGTCGCGACAGCAGGTTGGAGAGGTTGATCCGCCGTGCGGCGAACTCCTGCAGGATCGAGATCAGGCTGCCCGGCTCGTTGGCCCGCTGGTAGACGACCAGCGCGGTCACGTCATGGCCGGTCGGCGCCGGCACCCCGTCGCGGGCGACGAGCACGAACCGGGTCTGGTTGCCGGGGTGGTCGGCGATGTCGGCGGCGAGGATCTCCAGCCCGTAGATCCGCGCCGAGGCCCGCGGCGCGATCGCCGCGCACCCCTTCGTCTCGCTGGCGATGCGCGCCGCCTCGGCCGTCGAGTTCGCCGCGGCCAGGTCCGCGGCCGGCACCATGGCGCGCAGGAACGCGTGGCACTGGGCGGTGGCGACGGGGATGGACATCACCACCTTGACGTCGGCCAGGTTGGTGCCGGGCGGAGCGAGCAGGCAGTGCTCGATGTCGAGCACGACCTCACGGTGGATGAGCAGGTCGTGCGAGAACGCGAGCTCGTCCTGGCTGAGGTTGACGGTGCCCTCGATCGAGTTCTCGATGGCGATGAACCCGAAGTCGACCTCGCCGGCGGCGACTGCGTCGAGCACGTCGGGCATCGTCCGGTAGAGCACGTGCTCGGCGTCGGCCAGGTCGGGCTGGGTCTTCACCGCCTGCTCGGTGAAGGTCCCGAGCGGCCCGAGGAACCCGACGCGGACACGACCGTTGACACTGCTCATGCGGCGAGGCTACGAGGGCCGGCGGGCGGTCGAGCCGTCGTTTGGCACCGGCCGGGCAGGGCGGGCCGCGTCTGTCACGCCGTCGCGCGAACGGAGCAGGTGGTCGCGACGCGAGGCTGCCTCGGCGCGCAGTGCGTGGAGGTCGACCGTCGTGCAGCGGCCCTCGCTGACGACGTGGCGACCGGCGATCAGCACGTCGCGCACGGAGCGACCGTCCGAACCCCAGATCAGCTGGCGCACGGGATCGATCGAGCGCGGGATCCACTGCACGCCGGTGGTGTCGTGGACGACGACGTCGGCCTGCTTGCCGACCTCGAGCGAACCGAGCACGTCTGCCTTGCCGATCGCCTCCGCGCCGCGGATCGTGGCCAGCGCGAGCCCGTCGCTCGCGGTGATCGAGGCCGGGTCACCGGCGCGATCGCGCTCCAGCCCGACGAACAGCGCGGCGGCGCGCAACACGTCGACGATGTCGCCGGCGTTCTCCGAGTCGCAGCCGAGCGCCAGCCGGCCGCCGGCTGCGAACAGCTCGCCGTGGCGCCCGGTGCGGGTGACCCCTTGGGCGAGCCGCAGGTACGCCCACGGACATGCCGCCACGGCGGTCCTCGTGCGCAGCACGACGTCCAGCTCCGCGTCGTCGAGGTGGACGGCATGGGCGACGAGGACGTGCTCACCGAGCACCCCCAGTGAGTCGAGGTGGACCAGTGGGCGCCGTCCTGTGCGCTGCAGGTAGCTGGCTGCGTCGCCGGCGTGGGGGGAGATGTGGAACGTCAGCCGCGTCCCGCTGGAGCGGGCCAGCTCGCTCGCCCCCGCCGCCAGCTCGTCGCTCATCAGGTCGTGGCCGACCAGCGTCACCCACCCCTCGACCAGGCCGCCCGGCGGGTACCGGGCGAGCAGCTCGGCGTTGCGGGCGAGTACCTCCGCGGCGGGCGCGGCGAACGGTGCACCCACGACGTCCCACCCCCACTGGCCGAGTCCGAGGCGCATCCCCACCGCCATCGCGGCGTGCGCGACCCGATCCGGATGGGCCACGGTGCCCGCCTCGATCGTGCACGTGATCCCGTTGCAGACTGCGGCGACCGACGCCAGGGTCGCCGAGAGCTCGTCGTCGTCGGCGGTGTGGGCGACGTGCAGGGGGATCG
>JBBQTN010000357.1:0-4698 GCA_038213195.1 Acidimicrobiales bacterium
CGAAACCCGTTGAGACAAGCCCGGGTCGGCCCGACACAACGCTTTCCAGAACGTGCAGAGCGTGTCTCTGCGTTGCCGCGTCCTTGCTGGCGGCTCGTGGGCTGCGGTGAGGCCGCCCTCTCGTAGACGCCCCCATATGTCAAGAGTCCGGTTGAGCCCGAGAAAACTGGCCGCCAGGTTGCCGTCAGAGGCTCTCGGCAACGACGTCTGGTATGTGGGGTGCCGGCGTTTGGGCGGCGAGAGTGGCTTGTCGGGTTCGGTGGTCGGTCATCACGCGTTGGTAGACCTCGCGGGCGAGGTAGCGCTGGACGCAGCGAATGATCTCTCGTTTGGGCATCCCTTCGCTGGTGCGGCGAGCGACGTAGGCGATGGTCGGCTGGTGGAAGCGCATGCGCACGATCGCGGACCGGTAGAGCGCCGCGTTGGCTTGTCGGTGGCCGCCACGGTTGGGGCGGTGACGTCCGCTGGTCAGCCCGGAACCGGTCGGGATCGGGCAGGCGCCGCAGCGCTTCGCGAACGCTGCTTCGGAGTGAACCCGTTCGGGGTTGTCGCCGAAGACGATGATCATCTCCGCAGCGGTGTCGGCTCCGATCCCGAACCCCTCGAGGAGTGTTGGTGCGATGTGTTCCGTGAGCTCGCGCAGCACCTTGTCGTGGTCGTGGATCTCCTCGTTGAGGAACAGCCAGCGGCGCGCCAACGCTCGCAGCGTATGTTTCGCCGACGCGGTCGGGGTGTCGATGTTGCCCGGGCGGAACGCGACGCAACGATCGATCAGTGCCTTGTCGCCGAGGGTGGTGAGTGTCTCGCGCAGCACGGCTGGGGAGTTGACGGTGATCGTCTTGACGGTGATGATCGCCGTGGTGCGGGCCTTGACAGCTGTGTCGCGGGAGATCTTCACCTGGCGGATCATCTCGGCGTGACCATCAGCGGTCTTCGGAACAGCCTTCGATTGGCCAGCGAGCACGGATCGGGCTGCGGTCTCGGCGTCGATGGTGTCGGACTTGCCGTTCGCTCGACGGGTGCGACGGTCCTCGCGATTGACCTCGACGACGCGATGACCAGCTCGTCGGACGGCGCTCGTCAGCCCGGCGCCGTAGCTGCCGGTACCTTCGATCCCCGAACGCCTCGATCCGCCCGTGGGACTCGGCCCAGCCGACCAGTTGCCGGTAGCCGCCGGAGTCGGCTGGGAACGAACGATCCTCGAGACGGACACCCCACGTGTCAATGGCGACGGCAACGTGGACATGTTTGTGGGTGTCGACACCGACGATCACCTTTCGGTGCGGTGGCTGTGCTGTCATGCTGGTTGTCACGGTTGACCCTTCCTGGTCTGCCGATCACCAGCTGGTCGGATGGGAGGACAGGACTGTGACGGGTCGGTTTCGCAGCAGGCCCCTATTCGGTCACTGCCCATCCGGCCAACTGGCTTTCAGGGTTGAATGCCGGCGAGCCGCGATCGACAGATCAACAGCAAGGACACGAACGGTCAGTCATAACAAGCGTCAGACCGCGACCCGCCAGCACCCCCATCATGCTCACAGTCATACGAGTCGCCCTTGGACCCGACCGACGCGACGATGTCATTGGTGGCGAGCCGCTCCGAGTAACGGATCGACAAGTACTGCACCCCCCGATCCAAATGGTGGACGAGCCCGTCGAGATTGTGGCCGGCGCGTTGGCGGCTCCAGATCGCCGTCTCCAACGCGTCGATCGCCAGATCACTGCGCAGCGAACATGATGCCTGCCAGCCGACGATCATCCGCGAGTAGACGTCGATGATGAACGCCACGTACACCCATCCCGAATGGGTCTTCACGTAGGTGAGGTCGGCAACCCACAACCGGTTCGGGACCGACGCCCGGAACCTGCGCGCGACCAGATCCGACGGGCGTTGCTGGCGGTCATCGTGGCAGGTGGTGACCGTGAACGCCTTCCCACGCCTGGCCCCGACAGGCCGTGGGCACGCATCAACCGTTCGACGGTGCAACGCGCCACGCGAATGTGCTCCCGGTTGAGCTGGGCCCACACCTTGTCCGCCCCATAGACGAACATGTTCGACTCGAACACCCGCACGATCTCACCGTGCAGGAACTCGTCGCGTTGGGCGCGCACCGACGGTGCACGCCTTTTGGCGACCCAATACGTGTTCGGGGCGATCTTGCAACCGTGCTCGCTGAGCACCCTGCAGATCGGCTCGACCCCGAACCTCGCCCGATGGGCGTCGATGAATCCCACTATCTCTTGGACTGGCGGTCGAGCTCCGCCCCGAAGAAAACCGACGCCGCCTTCAAGATCTCGTTGGCCCGACGAAGCTCTTTGACCTCCCGCTCGAGCTCCTTCATCTTGCCCCTCTCGTCGGTAGTCAACCCCGGCCGAACACCCGAGTCGGTCTCCGCGCGACGGACCCAGATCCGCAACGTCTCATGGTTGACGCTCAGCTTCTCGGCGATCGACTCGATCGCCTTCCACTGAGACGGATACTCATGCTGATGCTCCAACACCAACCGCACCGCCCGCTCCCGCATCTCGTCGGGATACCTGCCGACCCGCTTCGCTCCTGACATCACTCCATCCTCTCCAGGGTTGGAGCAGTCACCGATCCCGGGGCGGTTCAACGTCGGACTTGCCAGGGCTCTGTGCGGCTCGATTGCGGGCGTAGTGTGCCGGACAGCTCACGTGCGAGGACCGGTGCATATGGCGAGTACACAGACCGTCACGATCTTGTTCTGTGACCTGGTCGGGTCGACGGCCCTGATGACGCGGCTGGGCGACGACGCGAACGATCGCGTGCGCCGACGGGTGTTCGCCACCCTTCGCGAGGCGGTCGCGGCCTGCCGCGGCGAGGAGGTGAAGAGCACCGGCGACGGGATCATGGTTGCGTTCGCCGCGAGCGCCGCCGACGCAACCTCGTGTGCGGTGGCGATGCAGCGCGGCGTCTCGCGGCTGAGCGCCCAGGACCCGCTCCTCGGCCTGACCCTGCGCATCGGCGTCTCCAGCGGCGAGGCGACGCACGAGGAGCGCGACTGGTACGGCGTACCGGTGGTCGAGGCGGCTCGCCTCGAGAACAAAGCGCGGCCGAATCAGATCCTCGCGTCGGACCTCACCCGTGGGCTCGTGGGCAGCCGCGGCGGGTACACGTTTACAAGCGTCGGCGCTCTGGAGCTCAAGGGACTCCCGGACCCGCTGCCGGCCTCCGAGGTGGCGTGGGAGCCCGACCCGGGGCTGCTGGCGATCCCGCTCCCGAGTGGTCTCAGCCGGAGCGGGCCGCCGTTCGCCGGCCGCGACGACTCGCTCTCGGTGCTGCGCGCCGCTTGGGACGAAGCTGTCGGGGGCGAGCGCCGCTTCGTCCTAGTCACCGGCGAGGATGGGATCGGCAAGACGCGGCTCGCGGCCGAGTTCGCAGCCAGCGTTCACGCTGATGACGTAGTCGTCCTCTACGGGCGGAGCGGACTCGACAGGGAGATCCCTTACGAGCCTTTCGCAGAGGCGTTGCGATGGTACGTGCTGGCAAGTCAGCCCCACGCGCTGCGCGAGCAGGTCGGCGCGGCAGGCGCGGAGCTCGCCCGGCTGGTCCCTGCGCTGCGGACGAAGCTGCCCGAGCTCCCCGAGGCCCGCGCCGGCGACTCTGACGCCGAGCGCGGGTGGCTCTTCGATGCGATCGCTGGCGCTCTCCGCGCGGCTGCGGCGCGCGCGTCAATGCTCCTCATACTCGACGACCTCGAGCTCGCCGGCCGGTCGACGCTCGACCTGCTCAGGTACCTGCTCGACGCGGACGGTGGCATGCGCCTGATGGTCATGGCGCTGGCCGGGACGGCGGCACCCGGCTCGCCCTGGGAGGCCGAGGTCTTCCTCCGCGCCTCCGGCGGCGGCCACGTCGCGCTGCGCGGCCTCTCGACGGTGGAGGTTCAATGGCTCGTCGCGCAGGCGGTCGGCACTGACGTCGCGTCTGACGTCGCGGGGCGCATCCGCCGCGAGACCGACGGTAACCCGCGCTGGGTGGCCGACTTGCTCGGCCGTTTGCTCGAGGCGCGCGGCCGCGTCGCGGCGCCCGCCGACGCGGGTGACGTAGCGGAGTCGGTGCTCTGGTCGGCCTGTCCGTATATGGGACTGCGGTCGTTCGACACCGGCGACGCCGAGCTCTACTTCGGGCGCGATGAGGTAGTGGGGGCGCTGCTCGGGCGCCTCGCGGCGGCGCGGCTGCTGTGCGTGGTGGGCGCGTCGGGAAGCGGTAAGTCGTCGCTGGTGCGAGCGGGCGTTGTGCCCCAGCTGCGGGCGGGCGCGCTTCCCGGTAGCCGCGATTGGGACGTGCTCGTGCTGACGCCTGGCGCTAACCCGCTTTCGGCGTTGGCCTCGGCGCTGGCGGGGGTGTCGGGGCTCAGCGCCACGGCAGCGTTGCGCGACGTCGAGGCCGACGCGCGTGCCGTCGACCTCACGGTCCGCCAGTCGCTGGCCGCGCGCAGCGACGCCGCGCGCGTCGTGCTCGTCGTCGACCAGTTAGAGGAGATTTTCACGCTCTGCCGCGACGAGAAGGAACGCGGGCGGTTCATCGACGCGCTCCTCCACGCCGTGACGGTACCGGGCGGCCGGACGATGGCGATCGTCGCGATGCGCGCCGACTTCTATGGCGAGGCGGCGCGTTACTCCGGCTTCGCGGAAGCCCTAGATGCCAGCCACGCGCTCCTCGGACCGATGGACCTC
>JBBQTN010000358.1:0-4690 GCA_038213195.1 Acidimicrobiales bacterium
GACAACGGCGCGACCGGCCGCACCGGTCTACATCGGCGCGCTGGCCCGGACAGGTTCGAGGTCGGCTACTGGATCCATGTCGGCCACATCGGCCGGTGCTACGCCGCGGAGGTGACCGAGGCGCTGCCCGATGTGGCGTCCAGCGTTGATGTCATCGAGTCCGTCGGGATCCGCCACAAACGCCGCGGACGTCGCAGCACTACGGTGGCGCGCAAGTTCGACTTCGAGCAGGTCACGACGGGGCGCGGTGTGCTGCTGGCGCCGGCGCACACCGAGGCTGCGTGGGAGTGGGGCACCGACCGCCAAACCTGGTGGACCCGTCGTGTCGGCGGATGAGCCGACGATCCTCCGCTTCGCCGGGCGCGACTGGTCGGTGAAGCGTTCGGCGGGTCCGGTCGGGCCCGGCCCGAACGTCTTTGACGACTCGGACGACGCGGTGCGAGTAGATGCCAATGGAAATCTGGTGTTGCGCATGCATCGCGCCTGCGGGAACTGGGTGTGCGCCGAGGTCGTCGGCGTTGACGAGACCGGCTATGGCACCTACGAGTGGACCGTGGCGACGACCCTCGGTGGTCTCGAGCCGCAGCTGGTGTGCGGCATGTTCACCTGGAGCAACGAGCCGGGTCACGCCAATAGGGAACTCGACATCGAAGTTGCGCACTGGTCCGACCCACCCGGGGTCACCGGCCGGTTCGTCGTGCAACCGTCCGACTACCACTCCTTCGCCCTCCCTCGAGGCGCCCCCTGGCGGTGCTCGCTGGTGTGGGCGCCGGGGCAGGTCACCTTTCGGGCCGGCGACGCCGTGGCGTGGTCGCTGTCGGGTCCTCAGGTTCCGCCGCCCGGCGGGGCGCATCCGCGCCTGAATCTTTGGCTGGCCGGGGGGTTGCCACCGACGCTCGGCGTGCCGGTCGTCGTGCGCTTCGCCAGCTTTCGCTTCACGCCGGGTTGATCGTGAAGGTGGTGGCCGGCAAGGGGAAGGTGATTCGGGAGGCCAATCAACACGCCAGTCAATGTCCGAAAACACGTGTCCGGAAGCTGTGAGATCCGGAGCCGCAGAGCCGAGAGTAAGCGCCGGTAGCAGACGCAAGCCACGTCTCTTCCTGCGCGATCCGTAAACGGGTGCACAGCGTCCTCGAATGTCCCTCCGATAATGCCCACGAGCACACTGCGGAGCGCGTCCTCGAACTGTCGGTCCAGGACGCGCCACGACGCGCACACCGAACGCCGCCGCAGGCGGCCATACGCCGATGCGTGAGGGTGAGACTGTCTCGCATGCGCAGCCATGCTGGTTGGTCGAGCACTGGCCGGACCGGGCCGACTCGGTTCGGGATGACCGGCCCGGCGCCGGTGTGCCGACCCCCAATCCTCGTCAGAGTTCTATGCCGATTGACGTCACCGAGCGGCTCGGCGTCGTGAACCGCCTCGCGTCCTGAAGATCGATCCCCGATCCGGGCGGCGCCCATGTACGGACCACGTCGGCAGCATGCGGCACTCATGGGTGGCATTGGCTTCGAGATCAGTGACGCAGATCCTGAGGGCGTCCGCAGAGACGGATGCACCGTTGGCCCAACCCCGCAAGCCTCGAGACCTCGCACCAGGGCACAGGTCGCCTCGAGGCGCTGAGGTCCGTGTTCCCAGGCGGTGAGCTGCTGGTAGCGGTTGAGAAGGCGCTGGCAGTCTGTGACCTTGTTCCCTGCGCGCGCTCGGGCCGTCATGGCTGGATGGGCCTGTGCCTCGAGGTTCACGAGTCGTTGCGCGATTTCGGCGTGGGAGTGTGTCGTCGCGGCGAGTTGCGCGCGCGGTCGACCCCGATGGAGTCGCCCGGCGTTGTCAACGGCGCGCTGGGCCGTGCACAACTCGTCGTTGGCGCCTCGGAGGTCGGCCCGTGCGCCGGCGAGTGCGGTGTCGTATGGCTGGCAGCCCCGCTCGGCGGTGCGGTAGAGGTGTCGCGTCTTTTCCAGGTCGTTGAGCGTTTTTGGGGGCGTTGCCCGGTCGCTTCGATTGCCGAGTGCTGCTGTTCGCGTCGCCCCAGGGCGTCGGCGTAGAGGTTGTGGAACCAGGCTGGGATGGCGCAGCGGCGTCGGGTTGGTTGCTGCCGGTCTTGTTGGTCCAGCCTTGGCGATGTGTGGTTGGCCGGTCAGCGGCGTCGCCGGACCCGACTCGAGCCATTCGGCGATGAGTTCGCGGAGGCGCAGACAAGATCGCCGAGCTGCGCGAGCTCGCCCTGCCAATCGGGTCGTGACGCAGGCCCGGCTGCGCCCGCTCGCGGTAACCGACCTCGTCGAGCGCACCCGCCGGATCACCTCGACGTCGTACGACTCGTTGCGAAGGTCATTGACCCGGCGGTAGGTGATGCGGCGCAGTTGCTCATGGCGGAGTGTTCTGGGACACCCAGCCCTCGTCGACGTCGGGCGAGCAGATGCCAAATTCGCGAGCGTGACCCGTCTGTCCACGTTGTTGAATCGGACCATCACGAACCTGCGTCGCGAGAGCCTCCTCGGCGCCGGTCGCGCATCGTGAGACGACTGCGGTCGCTCGCTCGCACGCCCTCTATGTCAGACTCGAACCCACAACGAGCCGAGGGGGCAGTATGACCGTTGCGAATCTTCAGGATCTGGCAGAGGTCAGGTCATTGATCCAGCTGTACATCGATGGCTCCAATGGTGACGGGGACAAGATGCGCCAGGCTTTCCACCCCGATGCACACATGTTCGGACACATCGGCCCGATGGATACCTACGAACCGATCACAGACTTCACGGCACTCGTCGAGAAGCGGCCCGGTCTCGCCGGACCCAACTATCGGGCCGACGTCCGAACGATCGACCTGGTCGGCGACGCGGGGGTCGCCGTGTTGGTTGAAACGGACTACTTCGGCTGCGACTTCGTCGACTTCTTCACCGTTGCGCGCATCGACGGCCGTTGGTGGATCACGAACAAGACCTACGCTCACACGGGCGGCACGCCACCAGCAGGCTGAGCAGCAACGAACTCGGATCCCTCGAACACAAGCCCGGGTCACACACCTCGAGGAATCAGACCAACAAAGCTCGTCCTCTGAATCGTGGTCGCCCCACTTCGCTCCGGGCCACGCATGCACGCGGAGCCGGCGTACTGCCGCGATCCCGTGTCGGCTGGCAGCGCGCTAGGGGACGCGAGCCAGCCGGCGTGGAGGCGGCAGCGACCCGGCGCGAGACACGGTGTGTCGCTCGTGCGCGCGGCGCGGGTGCTGTTGGCGGAGTCACTGCGGTGACCGATATCGCTCGTCGTCACGGTCTGGCGCGGAACCGCTGCCAGCTCGGGGACGTTCAAGGCGCGCTCAGGCGATCTGGCGTGCGCCGCTCCTGTCCGGTCCGTCGTGGGAGGAGATGCTGCCGCCGCCCGACTGCTTGGAGGCGTACATCGCCCGATCGGCGTGCCGCAACAGCGCGGCGTAGTTCACGCCGTGGTGTGGCGCCCATGCCATGCCGACACTGCAGGAGATGGTCACCTCGAACGCACCGATCGGGAAGGGTCGGGCAAGGTTGACGAGGATGCGCTCCGCGACGTTTCGCGCTCTGTCGGCTGACGTCGCGTTCAGCAAGATCACGAATTCGTCGCCGCCGAGTCGCGCCAGAACGTCGCCCGGTCGCAGACCATCCAATGCACGCGAGGCCACCGCGCGCAACAGCTCGTCGCCGGCCTGATGTCCGTAGGTGTCGTTCACGGCCTTGAACCGGCCGAGATCGATGAACAGCAACGACACGACGCCGCCGAGCCGCTCCATCTTGGTGAGGGCGTGTTCGGTGTAGGATTCGAGCAGGCTGCGATTCGGCAACCCGGTGAGACTGTCGCGAAGGGCCTGGCTTCGGACCCGCTCGAGCAGCGTGGCGTTGTCGAACGCGGTCGCCGCGAGATACGCCAAGCCGACAAGGCGAGGTAGAACATCCGGCTGACGCTCCGCGGCCTGGGCTGCGCTGAAGCCGGCCACCGCCAGCCCGACGAATATTCCGCGGGCGAGGATCGGTGCCACCGCGCACGCGGCAACGTCGTCGCCTCCCATCAGCCGCTCGATGGCATCGGCGTCCTCGGCGACGGTGAGCACGAACGACTCTTCGGTGCGGCTTCCGAACGCCAAGCGCGGCACGTCGGTGAGCCGCAGCGTCGTCGCCTCGGTCAGCGGCAACGTTGCCGGCGGTGCTTCGGCATGGACACTCAGTGTGTTGTCGACGGAGTTCCACAGCCACACGCGGCTACGTGCGCACGACATCACCGACGGGATGGCCTCGGCCAATCTACGAGCGACGTTGTCGGTGGTGCTCACCTCGGCCAGCGAGTGGGCGAGGGCCAGGAGGCCGTCGGACGTATCGCGATCGTGGCGAGCCTGCTCGAGGGTGCGCAAGGACTCGAGCGTGGCGGCGGCATGACGGGCGTAGGCGTTGAGCAGGCGCCGGTCGGTGTCGGTCGCGGTGATGCCCTGGCGGTACAGCGCGGCGACTCGGCCGTAGTAGCGCTCGCCCGCCACGATGTCGGCGACGACGTTGCGCTCGTCGATGTGCAACTCGCCGTCGAGCAACCGGTGGGCGAGACGTTCGGCCTGAGCGGTCTCGAGGCCACGACTGTGCACCCGCACCGGCCCGCCGGAATCGGTGCGCACCGCGAGGAGGAACCGCGTGGCATCGGTGGCGACACCCGCCCGCTCGGCGATGCG
>JBBQTN010000359.1:0-4670 GCA_038213195.1 Acidimicrobiales bacterium
GAGGTCGGCTCCGGCACAGAACACCGTGCCCGATCCGGTGACGACGATGCTGCGCACGGCCTCGTCAGCGAGCGCGGCATCGATTGCCTCACTGAGCTGTTCGAGCAGACGCGACGACAGCGCGTTGCGGTTGGCGGGCGAATCGAGGGTGATGGTGGCGATGCCGGCGTTCACCTCTGAGCGGACCACGAGCGTCATGCCGGCAGCGTAGGTTCGCCGCGTCCGCCGACTGCTGACCGGCGACCTGCCGAGCCCCGGCGTCGCCGCGGTGCACACTTGGCGGGTGCTCGACGTCGTCGACCTCGCCGACCTCGTCGATCGCGAGCCGTTCCACCGTGGCCTGGCGAAGCTGCACGCCACGGAGTGGGGCCACCTCTACGCGCCCGAGGTGTGGAACGAGGAGATCGCGGCCGCCGAGCTCGCGGCGATGTCCACAGCGCCGGGGCCGCCGCGTACGTTGCTCGCGTTCGACGGTCCCGACCGCACGTTCGCATCACTGGCCGGTTCCGTGTGCCTGCTCGCCACCGACGATCTCGACGGATGGGAACACGCCGGGCCGTGGCTGGCGAGCCTGTGGGTGATGCCGCACGCACGCGGGCGCGGTGTCGGCGCAACGCTGATGGCGCGCTGTGTCGACCTCGCCGCGGTGCTCGGACACGACGACGTGCACCTGTTCACCGCCGGCCAGGAGGCGTACTACCTCGAACGGAGCTGGCGGACCGTCGCGAACGTGTCGGCGAACGGCACGCCGGCGGCGGTGATGGTCCGCAGGACGAGCGCGACAGCGGCTCGCCGATCGGTGGTCTCCACGTGGACGCGGGATCCAGACTTCGGCGGCGCGTACTCGTACCTCCATCCGGGAGGGACGCCGGCCGACCGCGATCTGTTGGGTGCGCAGGTCGCCGCCGGACTGTGGTTCGCAGGCGAGCACACCTGGTCGGCCGCGCCGGGGACGATGCACGGCGCGTGGTTCAGCGGCCGGCGTGCTGCGGACGCGGTCGTCGCCGCGGGCCACCGCAGCGCGATCGTCGTCGGCGCGGGGCTGGCCGGGCTCGCCGCAGCCCACGACCTGTCCGCCGCGGCGGTCGACGTCCGCGTGCTCGAAGCCGGGGCGCGCTGCGGGGGGCGGGCGGCGACCGATCGCACGCTCGGCGTGCCGTTGCATCCCGGCGGTGCGTGGCTGCACGGCACGCAAGGCCATCCGCTGGGGGCCCTGCGCTCGATTGCCTGGAGCTGGGCGCGCAGCTCGACGTACCTGACGGGTTCGGGGATGCTGCCCACCGAGGCGCACGACCGCCTGTCGCGGGCGGCCGGAGCGATCGAACAGGACCTGGAGCGTTCCGCCACCGGCGAAGATCGCGCCGTCGGTGCCGTGGCCCGTCCCGCGCTGGCCGAACGAAGCACAGGGCCTGTCGACACAGCGGTGCTCGAGGCGTGGGTCCGCGGCTCGTACGAGAACCTCTACGCCGCGCCGATCGACGAGCTGTCGCTGCGCTACCGCGCCGAGCCGTTCCGCCTCCCGGGTGACGACCGGCTGTTGACGTCCGGGATCGACGCGTTCGTCGACCCCCTCGCCGCCGGCCTGGACGTCCGGCTCGGTCGGCGAGTGGCGACGATCAACCAGGGCACGACGTCCTGGCAGGTCGTCACCGAGTCCGGTGAGCGGCATGCGGCGGACGCAGTGATCGTGACCGTGCCGATCGTCGTGCTCCACCGGCAGTTGATCGGCTTCGATCCACCACTCGCCGACGGTGTGGTCGCGGCGTTGCAGCGCATCGGCTGCGGACCCGTGGCGAAGGTGTTCGCGACGTTCGACACCGCGTTCTGGTCGCCGCAGCGTGCGTTCTGGGTGGTCGATGAGACACGCCCACCACTGGAGCTGTTCGTCGACGTCAGCGCGTTGGCCGGCGTGCCGGCGCTGTGCGGGTTCGCCGTCGGCGAGCACGCAGCCGCCGTCGAGGCGATGACCGAGGACGCGCGCTGCCGCCTCGTCGACCGCCTCCTCGCCGATGCCGGCGTCACCCCCCACGACGCGGCCCGATGATCATGGGCCGGACGTCCGGTGCGCCGCAGTGCGCGCCGAGGTCGACCAGCCGGCGAGTGGGCGCGAGCGCAGTCAGTCGATCAACGCTGCCGTCCGCGAGGACGCCGAGCACCACGGCCACGCCGGTTCTCGAGCCGGCTCGACGACCACGGCGGCTGACACGGTTTCGCTCACCCTCGATCGGGTATGGCAACGCCATGGCTCGCCCGCTGTGGACCGGTTCGATCAGCTTCGGTTTGGTGAACGTCCCGGTCAAGGCGTTCACCGCAGTGCGCGATCACGACGTGCACTTCCATCAGCTCGACGCCTCGACCGGTGCGCGGATCCGCAACCGCAAGGTCGACGAGAAGTCCGGCAAGGAGGTCGACGCGGACGACATCGAGATGGGCTTCGAGGTGCGCCCCGGCCGGTACGTCACGTTCGGCAAGGACGAGTTGAAGGCGCTGCGTCCGAAGTCGACCCAGTCCATCGAGGTCACCGACTTCGTCGACCTCGCCGAGATCGACCCGATCTACTACGAGCGCACGTACTGGCTGGCGCCGGCGACGGACTCGGCCAAGCAGGCGTACGCGCTGCTGCTCGCCGCGCTCGAGGAACGCCGGCGCGTCGCGATCGGGACCGTTGTGATGCGCGACAAGCAGTACCTGACCGCCGTCCGCCCGCTCGACGGGGTGCTGGCGATGTCGACGATGCGCTTCGCCGACGAGGTCGTGCCGCGATCCGAGATCGAGGAGCTACCCAGCCGCCGCGCCAAGCCGGAGCAGCGAGCGCTGCAGATGGCGATCCAGCTGCTCGACGGGCTGGCCTCCGACTGGCAACCGAAGCGCTACCACGACACGTACGTCGAAGAGCTGCGCAAGCGGATCACCGCGAAGGGCAAGAAGGGCGCCAAGGCCACCGCCAAGGAGGAGGAGCCGGCATCCGACGGCGCGGTGCTCGACCTGATGGCCGCGTTGGAGGCGAGCGTCAACGCGTCCAAGGCGTCGCGCAGCACCAAGCGCCCGCGAGCGCGCAAGAGCGCCTGAAGCCCGCAACGATGCCTGCCCCACGATCCGGCGCACCGGCGCGCCGCAGTGGGTCCTCGGCCTCCGCCTCCGCCGACCGGCTCGGGCGCTACAGGGCGAAGCGCGATTTCGACGTCACCCCGGAACCGGCGGGATCGTCGCCGCCGTCGGCCGACGGCCACCGCTTCGTCGTGCAGCGCCACCGCGCCCGCGCGCTGCACTACGACCTGCGCCTCGAAGCGAGCGGCGTGCTCGTCAGCTGGGCCGTGCCGAAGGGGCCGACGCTCGATCCGGACATCAAACGGATGGCTGTTCACGTCGAGGACCACCCGCTCGACTACTTCGACTTCGAGGGCGTGATCCCCGCCGGCGAGTACGGCGGCGGCGACGTCATCGTGTGGGACTGGGGCACGTGGGCCCCCGCCGAGACCGACGATCCGCTCGCCGCGATCGAGTCCGGCAACCTGCACTTCGACCTGCACGGCGAGAAGCTGCACGGCCGGTTCGTGCTCGTGCGCCGCAACGGCCGTGACGGCAAGGAGCAGTGGCTGCTGCTGCACAAGCACGACGACGACGCCGTCAAGGGCTGGGAGACGGAGGAGCACCCGCAGTCGGTCAAGACCGGGCGGACCAACGACGAGGTCAAGTCCGCACCGGCCGCGAGCTGGTCGAGCGCTGTCATCTGGGCCGCGCCGACGGCCGCAGAGCTCGACGCACTCGATGCGCTCGGCGCGGCGGGGACGTGGCGGTTCGGCGACCGCGAGCTGAAGTTGACCAACCTCGACAAGGTGCTGTTCCCGGCCAAGCGCGCCCCCGCCGCGTCCACGAAACGCGACCTCATCCGCCACTACGCGACCGTCGCGCCGGCGATGATGCCGTACCTGGCCGGTCGCGCCGTGAACCTGCACCGCTTCCCCGACGGCATCGACAAGCCAGGCTTCTGGCACAAGTCCGCCCCGAACCACGCACCCGAGTGGATCCCGCGCTGGCGCCACCCCGACGCCAAGCGCGGTGAAGCGGAGGAATACCTCGTGCTGGACTCGCCGCCCGCGCTCGCCTGGGCCGCGAACTACGGCGCGATCGAGCTCCACCCGTGGGCGTCGACGACAGAACATCCGCACTCGCCGACCTGGGCGCTGATCGACATCGACCCGGGCACGAAGAGCAGCTTCGACGACGTGCTCGTCCTCGCCAGGCTGCACCGCACCGCGCTCGACCACCTCCGCGTCAGCGGGATGCCGAAGGTCACGGGCCAGCGCGGCATCCAGATCTGGGTCCCCGTGGCGACCGGCACCTCGTTCGACACGACGCGCGAGTGGGTGGAGCAATTGTCCCGCGCCGTCGCGGCCACCGTTCCGGAGCTGGTCAGCTGGGAGTGGGAGGTCGCCAAGCGCAAGGGCCTGGTGCGCCTCGACTACACCCAGAACGCGATCAACAAGACCCTCGTCGCCCCGTTCGCGGTCCGCCCTGCGCCTGGTGCGCCGGTGTCGGTGCCGATCACGTGGGACGAGCTGGATGACCCCGACCTGCGCCCCGACTCGTGGACGATCCGTACCATCGGCGCCCGCTTGCGCAAGGCCGGCGATCCGCTGGCCCCGCTGATCGGGCTCGAACAGCGCCTG
>JBBQTN010000360.1:0-4620 GCA_038213195.1 Acidimicrobiales bacterium
CACCGGCGAACGCCAGGGTGTGGTGGCGGAGGTTGCAGTGCAGGAACGTGATCGACGTCCCGGCGTGGATCGTGTCGGAGAGCTTGAAGCCGAGGACGTCGCAGTAGATGCGGCGGGCGTCGTCGAGGTCCGGAACGATCAGGACCACGTGGCCGACGCCACCATCCCCGGTGACCAAGCCGGAGATCGGACGCCCGGGCACGAACGGGCCTTCATTTGCCAACCCGTAGGACAGCTCGTGGCGGAAGCCGAACGGATCGACGAACGCAACGACACGGGCGACGAAGCGCTCGCCGGCGGCGCTGTCGTCGTCCTGCAACGTCCAGCCCGCGGCGCGGACGAGTTCAGCGGTGGCCTCCAGCCCGGCATCGTCTCCGACGTCCCATCCGACGTAGGCAAGCTCCTCGCGCGCTCCGGTATGGACGATGATGCGCGCAGTGGCCTCGTCGACGCGCAGCCGTACGGAGCCGTCGAGTCCGGGTGCGCCAGCTGAGCACCGAGCACCTCCGGGCCGAAGCTGTTCCACGCCTTCGAGTTCGGTCACCTGATGTAGCTCAAAGACTTGATCACCACGCTGTTCCCCTTTCGCGTTGCCACCTGCGCACGACGGTCACCGCCCCTCCGAGCCGATCAGAGCGGTCGGGTCCAGCGACACATCGTTGTCAGCCGCGGTGTCCCTTGACCTGCGTGGTCACTTCCGGCTGACGGCCGAGCCAGTCACCACGGTGACCTGACGGAGCAAAGGACGAAGCTTCTCGGTCAGCTCGGAGGCCAACGCGCTGTGATCTGCGACGGCGGCGGCATCTCGGAACTCCTCGAACATCGCCACCGTATTGTCGTCGCCGGCAGCGCGCACGACGATGTACGTCTCGGTGCCTGGGTCGTTGGCTGCGACCTCGTCGCAGAATCGGGCGATGTGACGCTCGACTTCGTCGCGTCGTCCCGGCTCGACCTTCATGATCACGACAACGCTCACCCGGTCGGTGTTCATTCGACCGGCACCGCCTGAGCGACGCCCATCGCCCGGATGTACCGGTCGTCGAGATCCGCACCTCCGGACTCACCGACATCGACCACCTTGCCTCGCACCATCACGTACCCCCGATCAAGAACTCCACGCACAGCGTGGATGGACGGTTCCGCCATCAGAACGGCGATGCCACTGGCGCTCAGGTCGCGCACGACATTCACGAGCGACTCGACGATCCGCGGCGCCAGCCCGGTCATGGTCTCGTCGAGCAGGATCGCTCGTGGCGTCATCATCAGCGCTCGAGAGACGACGAGCATCTGCTGCTCCCCGCCGCTCAGGATCCCGGCCAGACGCCTCGATCGCTCGCGCAGGATCGGAAACCGGTCCAGAGCATCGTCGATCGCCGAGCCGCGCAGCTTGAGCATGTCGGCGTAGACCTGCAGGTTCTCCCGGACGGTGAGCCTCGGGAACAACTGGCGGCCCTGGGGCACGATGGCCAACCCCTGGCGAGCCCGCGCAACCGACGACGAGCCCGCGATCTCCTCGTTGTCGAGCTTGATCGAACCAGCCGCACCGACGGCTCCATAGGCCGCGAGCATGACGCTGCTCTTCCCGGCACCGTTCGGGCCGACGAGGCAGGTGACCATGCCACCGGGGACCCGCACGCTCACGCCGTCGACGGCAACGGCGCGCCCGTACCGGACGGTCAGGTGGTCGATCTCGAGGTCATGCATCGGTGCCCACCGGATCAATCGTGCTCTGGTCCTCGTCCTGCGAGATTGCAGGGTCCAGCGCGGCGCCGAAGTACACGCGCCGCATCTGCTCGCTGGCGAGACACTCCGCGGCGTCGCCTACGAACGCGACACTTCCGCTGTCCAGGAGCATCATCCGGTCCACGAGCGACCCGACGAGATCGACGTTGTGGTCGACGAGGATCACCCCGTGACCGCGGTCGCGCACTGAACGGATGACCTCGGCGATCCCAGCCAGACTCTCGGCGTCGGAACCCGCGAATGGCTCGTCGAGCAGAAGGACGTCGGGCTCCTGGCACAACGCCCGGCCGACCTCGACGAGACGTTTTTCACCGAGCGTCAGGGCGTCGGCCGGTCGGTCCAGACCACCGATGCCGAGCTCGTCGGCGATCCGCTCGACGGCGTCGAGCGCATCGTCCGGCTCGGTGTCGAAGACGCCGGTGATCGCCTGACCGATCATTCGGAAGAAGCCAGGGAAGCGACGGGCCGTACGCCCGACGAGGAGATTCTCCGCAACAGTCAGCGACAGCGCCAATTGGGGATGCTGAAACGTTCGTGCCAGACCGGCGCGAGCACGGTTCGACGAAGTCCCGACGAGCGGTCGCCCGAGAAGGGTGAGCGTGCCCGAGTCCATCTGCTGAACGCCGGAGATAAGGTCGACGAGCGTCGTCTTGCCCGCACCGTTCGGCCCGACAAGACCGAGGATCTCACCGGACGACACGGAGATGTCGACACCGTCGACGGCGACCACCCCGCCATAGCGCTTGCGGATGCCCGTACCCGTGAGGAGCGGCTCTCGGTCACTCATGCGTCACCGCCTCGTGCATCGCCGACAGGCGCAGATCGGCGTCTGCCGGTCACGACTCCGATGATACGGGTCCGCCCCCCGTTGATCAGACCGAGCACCCCGTTCGGGGCGACGAGCATCACGAGGAGCACGGAGGCGGCTACAAGCAAGCTGCCGGACGTCTGCAGGTAGGGCACGTTGAATGTCAACTCGATGATCAGCACGGCGCCCGCGATCGCCCCCCACGGAGTGCCTTGGCCACCGAGCAGCGACATGAACACCGCAAGGAAGATGAGGTTCAAGGTGAACGTGCTCGGCGTGATGACCGACGTCGCCGACGTGAACAAGGCTCCACCAAGCGACGCGACCGCGGCGCCGACGCCGAGCGCGACCAGTGTGAGCATCGGAACCCGAACCCCGGTCGCCTGCACGGCTTCCGGCACCTCCTTCATGGCCCGCAGCGTCACTCCCCAGGGGCTGAGACGCAGTCGGTCGACGACGAACCCCACGGCCAGGACGAGAATCACGGCGAGCACGATCTGACCGCGGTGGCCCGGCAGCCAGCCCAGCAGCGACGTCTTCCGGACGTTCCCGATCCCGTTCGCACCGCCGGTGATCCCGGGCGCCGAGTTCAGCCACGACTGGAACGCGTTCGCGAACAGGTAGGTGATCGCTGCGAGGTAGAGACCCGACAATCGTCTCGTGAGCTGCCCGAGCACGACCGCGGCGAATCCGGCGGCAAGTGGGCCGATGAACCATCCCAGCAGCACCGGAAGGCTCGTCTTGTGGGCGATCAGCGCCACCGAGTAGCCACCGATCGACGCATACGCCGCGTAAGCCAACGAGAGCGAGCCACCCATGATGAACGGGATGTAGACACCGACACCGATCAGCGCGTACGCGGCCGCCGTCTGCACCAGGCTGTAGTGGTAGCTGTTGTTCCCGGCCCACAGGATGAGCAGCAATCCGATGACTGCCGCGCTCGCCAACGAACCTTTGTCGTGCAAGCCGCGTCGTCTTGCCGACTCGACGGGTGTCGCGCTCGTGGTCGCTGCCGTCGGGGCCACCGCCGCGTACGGCGACGTCACCGGCGACCCATCGTCCGCGATCTCGGCGCTCACCGCCTCACCACTCCCTGGGTCGTCGAATCGAACGACGTTCGCCCGGTCACACTCGCACCCGCTGGGAGAAGACGCCCTGTGGACGCAGAGCGAAGAAGACGGCTGCAACACCGAGGAGCGCAATGTTCAACGCGTTGCCTCCGTAGTAGTAAGGCACGAAGATCTGCATCGTCCCCAGCACGAGTCCGCCGACCAGCGGCCCGAACACGTTCCCCGCCCCTCCGATGACGACGGCCAGGAAGCCGAGGATCGCCCAGTTCAGCCCGCTCGTCGAGCTCACCCCAGCCTGCGACGAGAACAGCAGACCGGCGATCCCGGCGAGCAACCCGGCGAGGAGGGAGGCTCCGAGGCGCACTCGCTGCACCGGCAGACCGAGCAGGCCGGCGACCGGGTTGCTGTCGCCGACGGCGCGCAGCAGACGCCCCGCCCGAGTCGTGCGGATGAGCACGGCGCTGACGACGAAGATGACGAACGTGAACACGATCATGATCAAGGTGTTCGCGGTGATCACTGCGTCACCGATCTGGATGGGATCGACCTTCACGAGCTGCTGACCCGGGAGGGTCGTGTAGCCGAAGGTGTATCCGGCGAACTGGGAGATGAGGAACAACACGGCCGTCACTGCCACCAGCGCCGCCAGTTCGGTGCCGCGACCCCGACGCTGAACGGTACGCACCACCGCGATCTCGGTCAGCGCGGCGATCGCCATCACCCCCAGTAGAGCAATGGCGATCGCCGGCCACAACGAGATGTCCTTTTCAATGACGAGCCATGACGTCACGAGGCCACCCATGCTGGCATAGGCCCCAATCGCAATGTTGAAGAAACCGGCCCCGATGAAGATGAGGAAGTACGCCAGACCCAGTAGCCCGTAGAACGAGCCGAGGGTCAGCGCCGATATCCAGAGTTGTGTGTTCGCCATGGATCGATGGTCTCGCCTAGCAACTGGGCTGGTAGGTCTTCCAGGCCTCCGGCTTGTTGGAGTCGTTG
>JBBQTN010000361.1:0-4530 GCA_038213195.1 Acidimicrobiales bacterium
GTGGGTGACAGCGGATCGGCGGGTGCCGATGCGTGAGATCGCCGGTGTCCCCGACGGGCTGATCACCCGGTTCTCGACCCGGCGGGCTGCGGTGCTGGAAACCTATGAGCGGCTGTTGGGGGAGTGGTGGCAGGTCCACGGGCGCACCCCGACCGCCGACGAGGCGGCGAAGATGCACGACGAAGCGAACCTCCGCAGCCGCCACCGCAAAGCCCACTCGAACGTCAACCTCCACGACCAATGGCGCACCGACGTCACCGTCGACGAGCTCGCCGCACTCGCCCAGGTGACCGCCAGCGGCGTCGAGGTCAGCGACGGTGGGCGGCTCCCAGCCGGGTCACCGCAGTTGGCGCAGCGGGTGTTCACCGAGCTGCACGAGCAGCGAGCGTGGTGGACCCGAGCCCATGTCACCGGCGAAGTCGCCCGCCTGATCAGTGATCCGACCGCGGAAGGGATCGAGGTCGAGACCGAACGGATCATCGCCATGTGCGTGGCGTTGGAGGTCGACAACGACCCCGAGTACGCCGACTTGGACGCCGCCAGATACACGTCGACCACCATTCAAGCCGCCGAGCAACGAGTCGTGTCATCCGCCACCAACGACCGGGCCAGGTTCGCTGTCGCGACGGTCCGCGACCCGCAGCTGGGCGACGATCAGGTCGCCGCGGTCGATGAGATCGCCGCCGGCGGCGGCCGGATCGCGACCGTCGTCGGGCCGGCCGGCGCCGGGAAAACGACGATGCTCCGTTCCGTCGCCGCCACCTACCGGGCGGCTAACCGGGACGTGATCGTGTTGACGTTGTCGGCCGGCGCAGCCCGCGTGGTCACCGAGGAGACTGGGTTGGCGGCGCACACGATCGCCGGGTGGCGAGTCGGGACCGTGGACATGCCCCGCAACGGTCTGGTGATCATCGACGAGGCGTCGATGGTCCCCACCCTCGTGTTGGACGAGATGGTCCGTGTCGCCGGGGCGTACGGCTCGAAGATCACCCTGATCGGCGACTTCGCCCAGATGGGCGCCCCCGCAGCCGGCGGTCTCCTGCGTGATCTGGCCGCCCTGCCAGCAGCAGTCGAGCTGACTGCGGTGCGCCGCTTCCGTCACCCGTGGGAAGCCGACGCGTCCATACAACTCCGAGCCCGCAAACCTGAGATCGCCGCCACCTACCGTCAACGGGGGCGGATCGTCGAGGCGCACAGCGACACCGTGTTCGACGATGCCGCCGCAGCGTGGTGGGCCGACACGACCGCCGGGCGACGGTCGTTGATCGTCGTAGACACTGCCAGCGACGCCGCCGACGTGAACACCCGCTGCCAGCACCACCTGATCGTCGCCGGACGGCTCGGTGCCCATGTCGCCGACGCCGCCGACGGCTGCCGCATCCACATCGGCGACGTCGTCCAGACCCGCCGCAACACCGACGAGATTCCCACCAGCGACCATCAACGCGTCCTCAATCGCGACGTGTGGACCGTCACCGCTGTCACTGACAACGGGTCGCTGCAGGTCAAACACGAACGCCGTGGGGCCACAGCCGTCCTGCGTGCGTCCTACGTCGCGCAGCATGTCGTGGTCGGGTACGTGACGACGATCGCCGGGGCGCAAGGCCGCACCGTCGACCGCGGACACGTCGTCGTCACACCCCGAACCACGGCGTCGTCGCTCTACGTCGGCATGACACGTGGCCGCGACACCAACCATGCGTACGTCGTCTGCGACAGCCACGACCACACCGAGTTCGAACTCGGTGACCTCACCGGTCAACAAGCCTTCGCCGCCGCCACCCAACGCGACGCCGACGGGCAACTCTCCGCACACACCATCCAACAACGCTGGCAAACCGGACGCCCCGACCGCACAACAGCACGCGCCGCCGACCGCAAACACCGCCAGCTCGCCGACTGGTGGACCAAAACCGAGCGGGCGCTCCCACCCGCGATGCGCGCCGCCATCACCGACCACCACCGGCCGATCCTCGACCTCCTCCAGCACCTCCCGACCGACCAAACACGACGCCACGCCATCAGCACCGCCGCCGCCCCGATCAACTGGCGACTCGACCAGGCCGCAACCAGCTTCATCCACCGCCTCACACGCCTCACCGCCACCCGCACCCACGCAACGGGTGCGCACATGATCAACCAACACAACACCGCCCGCCACGAACGCTGACGGTTGCCACGGCTTCAACCCGCAGCCGAACGGTCCGACACCTACGTCACACCGCTGTCGAGCCACCGGACAGAGCCCGACGGACCACGCGCACCATTCCAGAACTTCCGCACACCCCTGGTTCATCATCGGGCCATGACACGACGGCAACGCATCCGATAGCCGACCCGGCACCCCGGACGACGACAACCTCGATCGCCCGCGCACCGACTCTCGTACCCGACCCCGACCGAGTCTTGGAGCTCGCCGTGACCTATCGCAACCGTCAACGACTCTTCAACCTGATCGTGGCCGGGCCGCTGTTCACCCTGATTGGCGTCCTCGCCTGGTGGGTGTTCAGCACTGACAATTCAACGGCGACCGCACAGCGCGGCAGCGCGCTGTTAGTCCTTCTCGCCGTCCTCGTCGGCTTCCTGCACTACTGGCCGACCCGACGGCGCCCAACGAACCTGTACCACCTCACCACGAGCATCGCAGCGCAAGCCGCGACCACCGCGAAGCACGACGACGGGACAGTCACCGTTGTCCTGCAGTCCCGACGAGGCGGCCGGAAGACCTACTTCTTCCCGCACCCACCGGTCAGCAGCGGCCACCTCTACTGGAACCTGCGACACCGCCCGAACATCTGCATCGAACTCGTCGACATCCACTACGACGACGTCCGGGTGCGCCGACGGATCACCGGCGCCGACCAGCTCTCGGGCCTCCCAGCCGCCCGAGCCAGGATTCATCGCGTCCCACCAGACGCATGAACGGCTTCTTCGCCGGGCCAACGCTGCTCGTTCTCGCAGCACTGTGACTGGCCACTAGAAATGGCCCACGGGTGGCCAACAGATCCGGCTTCGAGATGAACGCTCTCCGTGATGAACCCTCGGATCCGACTGCCCGACGCGCGCTGCAAATCCGGCGTTAGCGACGCGCCCGTCGCTGGTCGTGGATGTCGTTATCGGACGCTCGGCCGGATGTGCGACCGGGGCGTCTATGGTGCCGCGTTGCCGTTACGCGCCGGCGAGGAACGTCTCCACGACCGGGGCGACGAGGTCGCTGCGTGTCATGCCCATGTGCGTGGTGGCCGGCAGCACTGCCAGCTGTCCGTGGGGCAGCAGCCGGGCCATCTCGGCCGCGTTCGGCACCAGGATGAAATCGGTGTCGCCGATCAGCACAAGCACCGGCACGTCGACGCCACGGAGTTGATCGTCGGTCCATCCGGCGAAGCCGTGGACCATCTCTGTGGTCTTGGCGGCGAACGTGTCGAAGTGGCCGGGATCCGGTGCGACGGCGATGTATGCGTCGCGCATCGCCGCGAAATCGGTCTCGGTCGGCAGCCGGACGGGGTCGAGCTCGCCACCGCGGTCGTTGCGGTGGTCAGCCGATGCAACGATCGCCCGGCGGACCCGATCCGGGTGGTGGACGAGCAGCTCGAGGGTCGTGAGCCCACCGAGGCTGAACCCGAACACGTCCGCCTGCTCGATGCCGAGGTGGTCGAGCAGGCCGACGACATCGTTAGCGAGGTGCTGGAAGGTGATCGGCGGTCGTTGTCGGCGGTCCGACCGTGGCCCTGGAGCTCGATGGCCAGCACTCGGTGGTGCTCGGCGAGCCCGGACAACACCCGACCGAAGCTGATCTCGGTGGTGGTCAGCCCGCCGTGGAGCAGCACGAGTGGGAAGCACTCTCCGTGATGCTCGTAGAAGAGGTGGATCCCGTTGACGTCTGCGTAGGGTCACACGGGCATTGAGACCGTGCACGGCGATCCAACTCATCGGGACGCGTGAACAGCGGTGGACCAACCCGGTGCCGAGCCGCGATCACAGAGTTCACCTGGGCAGAACGGAACCGGTGGCGCTCGGTGACCGACGACCGGCGATCGAGGACGCGCGGCTGGGTCGAGCCGGCTGGGTTATCAGGACAGGTCATAGGCGATGTGAATGCTCACGGCGCCCAGCGCATCGTGACTGTCGGACCTCGCGGCTGACGACATCGCTGTTGGAAGCGGTCGTTGACGTGTGCCGGGACGTTTCGGGCATCCGCCTCAGCGCGACCAGTGTCGGTCATGCTGGATGTGCGAGCCACAACGCGGGACCAGCACACCTGCAGAGGAGTACCTGTTCATGAAGAAGCGAGATCTTGCCGCAGCTGTCGCCGGGCACGTTGACGTCGACCAGAAGATCGCGGTGAAGGTGATCGATGGGACGCTCGAGGTGATCTTGGCGACGGTCGCCAGGGGTGAGGACGTGACGTTGACGGGTTTCGCGAAGTGGAGCAAGGTGAAGCGGGCGGCGCGCGTGGGCCGGAATCCGCAGACTGGCGCTCCGGTGAAGATCAAGGCGAAGACGGTGGCCAAGATCACGCCGTTGAAGGGG
>JBBQTN010000362.1:0-4524 GCA_038213195.1 Acidimicrobiales bacterium
AGGTCGGCGCGTGGCTCGTCGACATCGCCAAAGCAGTCGGCGGCGCCGCAAAAGACGTCACACCGGCTGAACAGGCAGCGATCGACAAAATCGCGACGCTATTCACCCGAGGCCAATAGCCGGATCGGGAGGCAGCTCGTCACGCTCAACTGCGCGCATTGCCTGATGCCGAACCCATGAAGAGCGACCCAATGGGGGGATCTTCAGGGGTCTGCGTCCGGCTACTACGGTCAGGTCATTGCCGCGAGATCATGTAGCCCATGGCGATTGCAGGCTCTGCGCTCCCTCGGCGATCTCGGCGGAAAGCTGCACTTTCCGTGGCCCTGTTGCTGGTCGTCGTCGCGGCGTGCAGCAGTACTCCGGGTAAAAGCACCTCGACGACCGTTGCCGCCGGTTCTCCGACGAGCGCACCACCGACATCCTCGCCAGTGCCGACAACATCAGTCCCGACTTCAGTGGTTCCGACATCGCTCACCCCATCGTCGAACGCGAAGGCCCTTCCGCCGACCAACGGATTCTCGGTCGTCGTCGAGCGTTGGAACTGGCTCGATGCTTCGCGTCCGACGGCCGCTTATCGCGGCATTTCAGACAGACAGGGCCGAGCGTTACCCACCGAGGTGTTCCTACCCGCCGTCGACGGTCGGGTGGCCGCCGCGAACGGACCGTTCCCTCTCTTCGTCTGGGCGCACGGCATCGACGCGACCGTCGCCTATTTCGAGCCCCTGCTGCGCGCCTGGACGGCACGCGGATATGTCGTCGCCGCTCCGACGTTCCCGCTGACCCATGCTGGTTTGCCGTCGGGCGGCGACTTCAACGACTACGTGAATCAGCCGAAGGACGTCTCGTTCGTGATCGACCAGCTCCTCGCCGCCTACGGGTCGTCGGGCAGCGCGCACCGGGGCCTCGTCGACGCGTCGCGGATCGCCGTTGGGGGTCATTCGCTGGGCGCCGTCACGACGATCGGCTTGGTCGCGAACCGGTGCTGTATCGACAGCCGTGTAAGGGCGGCGGTCGAGATCGACGGGGCCGGTCTGCCGTTCCCGCACGGAGCGGCAACGGAGCGGGGCGTGCCGCTGCTCCTGATTCACGGTGATGCGGATCGGACGTTCCCGGTCAGGGAGAGTCGCGCGACCTACGCGGCGTCGCTGCCGCCGAAGTATCTGGTCGTGTTGCGGGGGATGCCGCACACCCCGTTCGCGAACCCGGCTGCCTACTCGGTGATCGTCAGCACCGTCGGCGACTTCCTCGACGCCTACCTCAAACACCAGACTGGGGCGCTCCCGCTTCCGCTCCCCCAACTTATCCGTGATGCGCGACGGCCTGGGTTGACTGTGTTGACATACGCACGTTGACCGGCTCAGTTGCCCTCAGCAGGTCGCGATCACGTTCGACACGCTGGCCGGGTCCACCCACCCGAGGATCGGCGGTCTCGTCGCCTGGCGGGTCGACAGGACGGTCAGGGATCCTCGCGCGACGTCGGTTGTGAGCTGGTAGCAGTAGACGTTGGTGCGCGGTCCGGTCCCGACGTCTTCGTAGGCGATGGAGGCGACGTCGAGGTTGACAGGTGTGCCGAACACATAGGCGATGGTCGCCTCCTTCAGGCCGCCGTATCCGGCCGCGAGGCTGGCGTCACTGGTGTTCGCAAGGGCAGGGTCGACCTGTCTGACCGTTGCCCAGTCGCCGGTCGCGAGTGCCGTCGCCCATGACTGCACGAGCTGCAACGCCGCCTGCACATTCGGACCGCCGGTAGGAACACCGCACGACGCCAACGTCACCGGTTGCGGCGACCGCCGCCAGCCGACGAGCAGGGGATGTGCGATCTCGGCGCTGGTGGCGTAGCTGATGCCGTTAGCGTTGCTCCGGCCGCCCTCGACCAACCCGACGACGCTGCCGCTCGTCGTGAGGAGTGGACCGCCGCTGTTGCCCGGGTTGGTTGCCGTGTCGGTCTGGATCAGGCCGCTGCGGGTCACGCCGTCGTCGAACTGCACCGACCGGCCGAGGGCACTCACCGTCCCTTGGGTCAGGGTGATCGGTAACGCTTCAGGAAACCCGATCGTCGCGACCGGAGTGCCGACCGGCGGCGAACTGGGCGCGAACGTGAAGACATGGCCCGTGAGCGGCGACTCGGCGCGGATGAGCGCGACGTCGAAGACGGTGTCGATCCCGACGACCTGACCGACACTCGTCGATTGCGCCCCGCGCAACGTCACGTTCGCCGAACCGGCGACAACATGCGCCGCCGTCGCGATCAAGTTCGGACCCACGAGAAAGCCAGTGCCGACATCGGCGGATGAGCATCCGGTCGAGTCGACCCGCACGACACCGGAGCTATCCGCAGCGAACAGCTGAGCAAACGTCGACGGCACAGTGGTGCTGGTCGTCGCCGGACGCTTCACGGTCGTCCTCACGACCGGAACAACCGGCGGCTGCCCGCGTGAGCTGCCGTGACTCGATACGACGACCGCCCCGGAGATGATCGCGGCGAGAAGGACGACGCCCGCGACCACGATGGCCACGACCGGCGTGATCGACCTCCGGCTTGGGCCGCGTCCGGGACCATGGTCATCGGTCGTTACCGCTGGGACGAGCGACGTCTCCTCGGTCGCACCACCAGACCCGCCCGACGGAGCGCCGCACTGCTGGCAGAACCGCGCGGATGGTGCGTTCGGCGTCCCGCACTGCTCACAGCGAAGGTCGTTCACCGTCGCGCTCCCCGTTTCGTCGACCGGAGGATCATGCCGCTGATGGGCGGGAGTGTCGAGACACAAGACGGCCATGGTCGCCTCCTCTGTCTACCTGTGGAGGCCTCCTCTGTCTACCTGTGGAGTTCGCCTCGTCGGTGCCGCAGTTATCGTCTCGGACATGCCGACCAACTGGCGCTGGGACTTCGCGACGCTCGCCGCGGTGACGAATCAGTGGCCCCCGGCGGAACGTCCTGCCGGTCGCTTCGCGAGCTGGGCGTTGTGGACCGTCCAGTCGTTCGACTACTTGCCTGGTCCGGACCTTCCGGTCGAACGGGCCGACGGCGGAGGCAGCGAGGTCCTGGAACTCGCGCGCATTCGCTGGGCGGCCGCTAGCGCGGCGACGAGCATCGACCTATGCGCTGCGTTGCTCGGTATTCGGCACCTCGGCCTGCATGTCGACGGCCGCGCTGCTGCACTCACCCACTTGGCTGGCACGGACGCTAAGGCAAGAGCGAACCTCGCTCGGCTACCGAACCCCGCGCAAAGTTGGGTCACGTCGGTGCAGGCGGACCCCGGATATCACACGGTCGGACTCGCCAGGAATCCGTTCACGCACAGCGCGCTCGCCCGAAACGTTCACGTCACGATTGGAAAGACTGGACCGCGGGAGTACTTCGCCTTTGGCCCGAACGGGACCCTGATGTCAAGCAATGAAATCGTTGAAACCGCCTGCGCGGTCGCCAGGCTGCATGTGTCGGCGTTCTTCAACGGGCTGCGGCAACAGTTGTACTGACGCGCCCACCCGTGTTCACCCTCGCTCGCGACCGCTCACCGGGACTCTCCGACGTCTGCATGCCGCACACGTCGCACGACCCGCGCCTCCACACCCAACAGCGCCCCCAATCGCCTTCATGTCGAAAGTCGTGCCCGCGGCAACCGTCCGGCTCGTCGTCTTCAGAGCAGCCCGCTGTGCTTCCGTCAGCGTGGACGATGAGTGAGCCCGGACAGGTCGACACGGCCGGACGGTACCGGTCGCGTCCGATACCGGTTTGCTGGACCCATAACGCCCATTCGGTACGCGCGTAATGGCACCCACCGGTCGGTGGTGCGTGACGTTTTTGCCCGAGCGTGGAGCGGCGGATAGAACGAGACTTCGGCAACTTGCGGGGGGACATCTGATGACGGGCATGAACGATGCCTTGCCGGTTGGAAGTGGACGTCGGGCCGTCGCGGCACTCGCCGTACTGCTCCTGCTGTGGACGGGTGCGCTGGTCTTCGGACATGCGGCACGCGCGTCAGCTGATACGCCGACGTGGTCCTTAACGCCGACGCCGAACCTTGGTACACGAGACGACCTATCCGGTGTCTCGTGTGTGACCACATCGTTCTGCGTTGCGGTCGGGTCGTACGACCTCCAGTCGAATGTGCATCCGCTGATCGAGACTTGGGGTGGCGGACGCTGGACGTTCAACCTCGTTCCGTCGCCGATCGGCGACAACGGCCTGACCGATGTGTCGTGCCCATCGGCGATCTTCTGCCTCGCCGTCGGGTCCAGCAACCCGAACACGACGAGCGCACAACCCATTGCTGAGACCTGGGACGGACTCCGGTGGTCGGCTGCAGCGACGCCTGCAGCTGGGAGTGTCGAACGCATCCTTCGACGGGTGTCGTGCGTGACGTCGACGTTCTGCGTGGCCGTCGGATACGACTTCGACGGGACGAACGATCAGCCCGTCGTCGAAAAGTGGAACGGCGTCACCTGGTCGGTGCCTTCGCTGCCGGTCTCGGGCACGTCGGCGAAGCTGTCCGGCGTGTCATGCTCCTCCGTCACCTTCTGCGT
>JBBQTN010000363.1:0-4520 GCA_038213195.1 Acidimicrobiales bacterium
CTGGTCAGCGCAAGCGTCGTCCTCGAGCCACACCACGGTGAGATCGACGCTACGAAACCCGCAGCGCCGCCACCAGCAACCGGCGACGCCAGGGCTGTCCAACTGACAGTCACGGATTCCACCGGTGTCAGGTCAGCACGCAATTGTCGCGTCGCCCGTTGCGTTGGCCGACGCCGATCCATTCCGTCGCGCCAGTGTGGCGTGGTCCGCCACCGCTACCACATCGCCAACGAGGCACGCCCGGGAGTGACCCGGAACGCGCGCTGACGAACTGCAGCCCACCACTCGGATCACTACGCACTCTCGTATCCCGGCAAACCCGATTGGGCACTCCTCGACACCCTCACCCAACCCTCAAATCCGGAGAGCCCGATGAGCAGGGTGCTGAAGCGGCATTCTGGGCCCCTTCCCCCGGAGCGAAGCACGTGGTAGATCGATCGGCGCAGGTGTCAAGACCGCCGAATTCCAGCACCCTGTTAGGCGCTGACGACAGGAAGTGCTTGGACCACCGCGTTGGTTGTGTTGCGCACCTTGTCGATCAAGCCCTTCTCGCGCCAGTTTCCGTCCGCGGTCACGGCGAGGACGATGCGATCGACCTCGTGCTCAAGCAGATACGACGTGACCGCATCGAGCGGGCTGTAGTCGGACACGGAACCCGCCGGGTGGATGCCCACCGACGTCAGGTGGTCCATGGTGGCCTTGAGACGTCGAGAAGCGCGGTGCCGCGGTTCGTCGTCGTCGGTGGCCACGCTCAAACGAGAACCGATGTAAGGCGCAATGACGTGCACCTCGCCCGCGTCCTGCACCGCCACACGAGCCCACTGGGGGACGTCGACCCCGGGTGCGTCGAACGAGTCATCGAGGACGATCAACACGCGATCACCAGGCATCCCACCAACCTAGTAGTGCACGCGCCAGTTGTTGCAACGGCGCCTGATCGTCGATGGGGGTAGGTCGACGATGCCTAGTCACCACTCCGGCCGCGATATAGCGCCTATGCCGACGAACGCACGCAGCAGCTATCCGGCGATACCCGCCACGACGGCCGATCTGAAGAGGAACAGGAATAGGAACAGGAACAGGATGTACTGGCTCATCGCGATCCTTCGGCCCTTTCGCCGGCCGCAACGCCGAGGCGTAGCGACCGACGACGGACGTTCCTCTCGATCACTTCGGGGCGAACACGCTGGCGTCGATGAACCCCTTCGACACCAGCTTGCGGGCGCCACCGGCGATCACCTCGTAGACCAGTACCCCTGCGGTGCACGAGGTCTCACCCTTCCACACCGAACCGTCGCAGGTCATGTTGCCGTGCAGGAACCCGGGCATGTCCTTGATCGCGTGGAGCGCGGTGAGGACGTTCACCCCGATCGGGTCGCCCTGCAGGTATTTCTGCATCGCCCGTGCGAAGTTGACGGTGGTTGCGAACGAGGCGAGTGCGTAACCGTTGATCAGGCCCTTGTTGCCAGAGCTGGTCAGCTGGTCCGTGTAGGCCTTGAGCTCGGCCTGCGCCGCCGGCGGCGCCGCGTCGGGAACCGACGGCAGCCAGTCCTCGGAGTAGGTCTGCACGCCGACCGCCCCAGCGCCGACGGTGGCGATGAACTCGTTGCAGGCGGCGGCGAAGATCGGGCCGTTGAAGCCGGCGCCGCGCAAGGCCTGGATGAACCCCAGGCAGTCCGCTTCCTGGGCCGCCGGACTGCCGACCTCATCCGGCTTGTCGGCCATCGCCGTCGTCGCCAGGGCATTCCAGTCCGCGCTCGCCGCGTCGTAGTAGATGACCTTGACGTCCAGGCCGAGCGTCTTCGCCGTCGGCTGCAGCACGGTCTCGTCGTAGGAGTGCGACGACGGCAAATCGGCCAGGAACAGCCGCAGCTTCTTGCGGCCCTGATCGGCACTGTTCTTCAGCTCGGCTGCGCCATAGGCCGGCACCGCAGCGCCGAGGAACACGGCGATGTCCAGCGCCGAGCGCTGCTGCGGGCCGTAGGGCACGAACCCGAACAGCGGGATCTTGGCGTCGCGCAGGATCGGCAACATCGCGTCGGCACCGACGTCGACGCCCTCCATCACCGCGGCGACCTTCGCCTCGACGAACTTGTTGCCACAGTCGACCGACTTCTCAGGAGAGCCGTCCACGTCGCAGCGCATCAACTTGAGTGGTCGGCCCTTCACCCCACCCATCTTCTCGTTGACGTACGCCACGCCCTGCTCGCCACCGATGCGGATCTCCGGCAACGAGATCGCGCCACCCTCCATGTTGGTGAAGCCGATCAAGATCGGGTCGCCGGTCGCCGGGGCGACAGAGCCCGTCGACGGGGTGGCGCCGGCGGCGGTGCTGCTGCTCGCCGCGCCGGAGCCGGCGGTCGACGCTGAGCTTGCGATCGTCGCGCTCGAGCCCCCGGCTGCCGTGGTGGCCGCAGCCGCCGTGGTCGCCGCGGCGACCGTCGTTGCCCCGGCGGTCGTCGCGGTCGGCGCCCCGCTCGACTTCTTGCTACTGCCGCAGCCGGCCGCGAACACGAACAGGCTGAGCAGTAGCGCGACCGAAACAGGTGCGCGATAGCGATTCATGCGGATCCCCCCCTTGGATTGACTTGCCCACCCCCCGGGTGGCCCCCCGGCGTGCGGATCGATCATCGATCTCGCTCGCCTGCAGGAAACGTACCACGGTGTCAGGAGGATGGTGAGGTCGGTTCAAGAGCAACCTTGCCTCGTTCTCGGGCAGTTCGATATCGCGTGGAATGCTGACTCGTTCTGCGTCGGAAAAGGGTGACACGACGATCACCATCACCGGTTCGGACCCCACGGCGCTCGTCGTCGAGAATGTCACGGTGTTCAACGGGCAGAGCAGCGTGGAGTGCTCCATCGAGCCTGTCGCGGCGAGTCCGAACATCGCATCTGACGTTCCAGATCGGCGACCAGGCCGTCACCCCCGAGACGGCGACGCGGTACCCGGCATGGACGCACATCGAACACTCGCGGCGCTCGTCTCATCGGGTACGTCATCGACGAGGAGCGGGATGACCAGTCGACCACGACATCACCTCGCTGGACCCCCGACGACGTGGACCACACGACACTGGCCGACGCTCGTCGCCGCAGGATTGCTGCTGTGGTCGGTGTGGCAGCGATCGGACATCGGCGCGGCGTTCGCAGCGCTCGCGCTCGTCTTCACCGTGATCGAGCGAGTCCGGCCGCTGCACCCCGGGCGGAGCGCCTTTCGACGGATCGGCGCGGGAACCGACGCAGTCAGCTTCGCCGTGAACGAGGCCCTCGCCGGTCTCGGAACAGCGGGCCTCGTTCTCGTCGCCGCCCCGCTCCTCGAGCGCGTGCTCCCCGCAGCGATTCGAGCTGCGATGACCACCCAGCCAGGGTGGATGCGGTGGTTCGAGTCGCTGATCGTCGCCGAGCTCGCCGGCTACTGGGGTCACCGCCTCAGTCATCAGATCCCGCTGCTGTGGAGATTCCATCGCGTCCACCACTCCGCGACCAACCTCGACTGGCTGGCAACGAACCGGCGACACCCGATGGACGGAATGATCGACCGCCTCTCCACCGCACTCCCGATGATCGCCCTCGGGTTCCCCGTACCAACCGTCCTCGCCGTGTTCGCGGCCAAACGCCTCCGGGGTTGCTTCGTGCATTCCAACACCAACATCCGCTTCGGCGTCCTCGAACGGATCTACGTCACACCGTTCTTCCACCACTGGCACCACAGCAACGAACACGGCACGTGGAACACCAACTACGCCGTGTCCTTCCCAGCAGTCGACTGGCTGTTCGGGACACTGCAGCTCCCCAGCCACTGGCCGCAGGACTACGGCTGCGACGGCACCGTCCCCGACGCCGGCTACCTCAACCGCCTGCTCGCTCCATGGTCAACGCGACGATCCACCCCGACAACTCATCGGGAGCAGTTGCAACCAGAGAAGCCGATCCGCCTGATTCCCAAGTCGAGACGCGCGTTCGATCCAACCATCGACGACCATCAAGCCGCGATGGGAGCCGACGCCTCCTGGATCGTTCAGAGGCCTGACGCCGTCACGAAGTAGGACCGGTCGGTGTCCGTTCAGCGCTGTTGCGAGCGATGCGTGACTCCGAGGATCACGTTCTCCAGGTCAGTCGCGGTCGGTCAGCCGGAGTGCCTTCCGGTTCGTCATCGAACAGTTTGAGCACGTGCGATCCTGACGCATGGGTGGCCGCGCGGAGTCGCAGGTCGGCGTTGGTCAGGATCTCGACGCCCGCGGTGATCGCGGCGGCGAGGTGCACGCCGCGACGACGACGGGTCGACCGTGCGACGGAACGGTCGTGGTGTATCGGTCTGTGAACCCGAGCTTGGCCATCACCCGTCCTGAGGCGACGTTGTCGACGTGTCGGATGCTGATGATCTCGTCGAGTCGGCATCGCTCGAACCCGTCTCCTAACACTGCGCGAGCGCCCTCCGTCGCGAGTCCCGCACCCCAGAACCGGCGAGCGAGGCGCCATCCGATCTCCACGGCCGGCAGCACCTCGGGCAGGAAGTGCGG
>JBBQTN010000364.1:0-4512 GCA_038213195.1 Acidimicrobiales bacterium
TCCTTGTCGGCGAAGTGCTTGTAGACGGTCTGCTTCGAGACCCCGGCCGCGGCGGCGATCTCGTCCATGCTCGTGCCGAGGTAGCCCTTCTGCGGGAACCTGGTGGTCGCCGCCTCGACGATCGCCTTGCGTTTGCGCGTCGACTGCGCCCACTTGGCGAACGTCAACGCGTCGGACGGTGCGTTGACCTGCCCATCGGTCGCGTCGCGGCACCGACCCGACATGATCGACGCCGTCGTGGCCGCCAACCATCGCAGCAGCGCCGGTCTCGACTGGCGGCTCGAACCGGCCGCGAGGACCCTCGACGCCGAGGCCACCTACAACGAGGCCGTCGCCGACTGCGACGTCCACGGGTGGCGGGTCCACCAAGCTCGCGACGTGACCGCCAGCCGACCGACGGCTGGGGTCGCCCGGATACGAAGGAAACCTGCGACCCGTGGCGAACAGAAACGGGAACTGCCCCGCGTGACACGGCACGGGTGTCGAGCCACACCCAGCGGCGCCCCGACGTGGTGCGGTGCTGCGGAATGACGGTGCCGCCGGGTGAGGTCCCGCTTGCGATGATGCTTCGGCGAAATCCGCCCATCGCGGTGGTCGCGGTGCACGCGTCCGCGACAAGGAAGGTCCTGTCCACGACTACGTCACGGCGTCGCCTGCATGCTGGCGTCTCGACGGTGACCTGATCGCTGCGGGCGTCGTCTGGCCACCAACACCGACCCGAGAAATCGTCGGTCGGTGATGTGCCATCTCATGAGCCGGTGCGCCACACTCGACATCGGTCTCGCTCCCGGCCGCACGACGCAGCTACTCGCCACCTGGCAGACACGCAGGCGACTGCCAGGACATGACCGCTCCGCCACCGCATGGAGACATCACGATGGTCGACGTCCAACGTGTCCATCGCCATCCGCGACGCAGTCGAGATCGTCGCGGATCCCACGCCGACCCGCGCGGTGCTCGATCGTGCCCTCGACAGCGCGGACACACTGTTCTGGAGCGTGCCCCCCGACCCGAAGGCCGACAGCGTGCGCTCCGCCTACGTCGACTTCAGCCGGCCGCTGACAGGCGCCATCAACGAACGCCGCGGTGATGATCAACGTGGCTGGGGCGCGCCGACCACTTCGGCGAGTCGGGCAGTGCCTGGTCCGAGCCATACACCGCCGACGGAACCGACACGCAACCTGGGCCGCCGTCTCGCCAGGGAGCGGGTCACGGACAGCGGTACAGATCGTCGATGGTGACGGGAGACGAAGGCTCGATGTTGACGATGCCGATGCCGATCGCCGGGAAGCGGTGCACGCTGGTGACAGGCCCACCCCCCGACGGGCCTGCCACCAGTCGACCCGGTGCAGCTGCAACAGATCCAACCGCTCCACGGCGAGGTTGCGCAGACTGTCTTCGGTCTGGGCACGCAGCTGCTCGGGTCGCCCGCTCGCCAACCACACGTCAGGACCCGCCCGGACCTGGCCGACCTTCGTCGCGATCACCAGATCCGACGGATACGGATGCAGCGCCGACCTGATCAGCCGCTCGCTCACCCCAGGCCCGTAGGCGTTGGCGGTGTCGATGAAGTTCACGCCCAACTCCACCGCACGTCGCAACACACTCACCGCCGCGGCGGGATCGTGCGGGTCTCCCCACCTGCCCGGCCCGGTGAGTTGGATCGCACCGAAGCCGAGACGATTGACCGTCAGCTCACCACCGATGCTGAACGTCGTGGAACGCGCCGCACACTCCGCAACAGACATCCGGATCTCCTCATCACACAACGCGGGGCTCGCACCACCCAACGTAACCCCGCCAGCCTTCGACGAGGCCTCGTACCCCGCCACACCGCCACCTCAAGAGCATCCCCATCCGGGTACTTCCAGATCGCCGCCACTCGTGACGACCCTCTGGCACACACCGCACGAGTCGTCCAACGAGCCCGCCGCGACGTCATCCGGATCATCGACTGCTGGCCGACCACCCACGACCTCCTCGACGCGCGCACCGGCGCATCACCGCACTGCGCTGAACCCCCCACCCCGCATCGTTCGCCAACAGGCCCCACCTGACGCTTCCCGATCGATGACCCGGCCCTCGAAACCGACCACGAACCAACATCCCGACCCCCGCCAGTCACCCCGCATCGCGCAACAAGCACCCGATCGACCCGGACAATCACCGCCACCACCCCGATTCTTATGACCGATCAGGGCTACAGAGCCCAGCCAACCGGAGGGCCTGCCTCGACGGGCGTCTCAGCCTCCGCAGAGGAGCGGTTGACCCACCTGACACGGGCGTCGGGTTTCCTGCCGCTGCGAGCAGCCGAACCAGCGGTTCGAACACGAACCGCCGGCCCTCAGGTTGGACCGACACGGCAGACACCATCAGCGGCCTGATCTGATGCGGGCGAGCTACGGCGACATTCGATGAACCGCGAACAGCGGTACCTCCGCCGACGGATCAATGTTCATCAAGCAGCACGGACCGACTCCGACGGTGCGTCGATACCCCGTATGGGTGTCCGACCGTGGTGTAAGCGTCACTGAGCGAGGGAACACGAGGGCGCGGCTACCGTGATGAACCCCGATGTCCTTCCGCACCTTCGGTCCTCGCGGTAGCCGCATTTGCCTCTGTGATCGGCTTGGAGCATGGTTGCAAGAGCGGCCCGTCGAGCGTCGACGAGGTCTCAACGAAGGGCCGTCGCTGCGCCTCTTTAAACTATAAATTGAGAGTGACTTAAGATGCGCGATTCGATCGGTAGGTACCTCAGCGACATCGGTAAGGTGGCCCTGCTCACCGCTGATGAGGAGCGGACTATGGCCCAAGTGATCGAGAACGGTCGCGCCGCGACCGAGCGCATCGCCGTCGGCGAACGCGATGTGGCCTTACAGGTCGCCGTCTCTGCCGCAGGAGCAGCCAAGGACCGGTTCATCCGCGCCAACCTGCGGTTGGTCGTGAGCATCGCCCGCCACTACCCGTTACCGCAGGGAATGGACCTCGGCGACCTGATCCAGGAAGGCAACCTCGGCCTCGATCATGCTGTCGACAAGTTCGACTGGCGCCGCGGGTTCAAGTTCTCCACCTATGCCACCTTCTGGATCCGCCAAGCCATCGGTCGGGCCCTCGACCACAAGGGGAGCTTGATCCGCATCCCCAGCGATCATTCGGCGCGGTTGCGTTCGATGTTGCGCCAGGTCGGCGGCGACGCCAACCAGTTGAGTTCGGCCGGTGCCGAGCTGCACCGGTTGACGTCGAACGTTTCGCTTGACAAGCCGGTCGGCGACGGAGGCGGCGGCTCCCTCGGTGATCTGATCGCCAACGGAGAGGCCTCCCCGGAAGACATCGTCATGGCTGATGTTGACAACCAACTCCTCAGGGAGCTGCTCGACAGCCTCGAGCCACGTAGCCGGTACGCGGTGGTATACCGGTTCGGGTTGATCGACGGCGACAAGCACAGCTTCCGTGAGATCGGCGAGCGCCTCGGGATCACAGCCGAGGCGGCTCGGCGACTGACGAACCGCGCGCTCGGCAGTCTGCGCGGCGACGCCGACGGGACCGGGGAGTCGTCAGGTTGGGCGTGAGGTTGTAGCGGGCGTCAGCGAACCGTTCGACGACCGTCAGTTCGCTCGCCCCACGCCCGTTCGACGGGCGGGTCGAGGTCGGTAGCCGTCGAGGTTGGCGAGTTCGAAGCGGATGTGTTCGAACGCTCTGGCGACGAGGATCGCGATGCTGTGCAGGTTCATTTCGATCGCGGAGGTTTGCCGGTCGGGTTCGATGATCCGGGTGCGCGGGGGGAGCGTCACTGGTCGACCGTCGGGCGCATCGACAGCTCATCCGCCGACATTCGGCCGCCCCCAGCGCACCATCACCGCCACGACGGTACCGCCGCCCTGTGAACGGGTTCGGCGACCGACGCACCGTCCCGGCGACGTCCCCCGCGAGCATGAACGGATGGGCCGGTTGGGACCATCTCGCGACACAAGCGCGACACAAGATGTCGAACGGGCATGAAACGACAAGTACCGACAAGTACGAAACTGCAGGTCAACGGGCTTGCTTCGTGTGAAGCACCAGGTCGCAGCAGCCCACAAATTTGGCCCCGCTGACAGGCCGACTCACCGGCACGTGTGCCGGCGGCGCACCGACTCGACAGAGGGCGGCTCGGGGTTGCCGTCGCGCTCAGCGATACGGCCTGATGCTCTGTTCCTCGCGGGTGTCGAGCAGCGCGAACGTCTCGCAGGCGTGATCCGGTGGCGACAGTGGCGACGCCGACCCACGTGCCAGAGCGGCGTCGATGAGCCAGGTGGTCGCGTCGGCCGGGGGCATCGGTCGGGCGATGTGGAACCCTTGGCCGAGGTCGCATCCCGCCGACGCCAGCCATTGCTGGGCGGCTGCGCTCTCGATCCCCTCTGCGGTCGAGCGCAGACCGAGATGATGGGCGAGATCGATCGTCGAGCGGACGATGACCCGATCACGTGGGTTGTCGAGCACGTTGGTCACGAAGGACCGGTCGATCTTGACCTC
>JBBQTN010000365.1:0-4511 GCA_038213195.1 Acidimicrobiales bacterium
GCCGTCGACCTGCGCAACCTGCAGCGGCCCACCGAGCAATGCGCCACCACCGAGCGGGGCGCGACCGGTCGATGCTCCGGCGACCGAAGCGCCACCGGCCGACGGCGAGCCGCCTGCCTGCGCCGACATCAGCTCGCTACCCTTCGCGAACAGTGGACATCGACGCCTTCGTCGCCGCGCACCAGGATGTCTGGCGCCGGCTGCAGCAGCTCACCGAGCTGGCGCGCACGCCTCGCAAGACGGAGCCGGACGACCTCGACCAGCTGCTCCACCTGTACCAGCGCGCCGGCTCGCACCTCGCCCAGGCGCGGGTCGCCTACACGGATGACGCGGCGCTGCTCAACCGGCTGACGCTGCTCGTCGCCGACGCGCACGGCGTGTTGTACGGGCAGCGCGAGACCGAGGTGCGGCGCGGCATCGCCGAGTTCGCGACCGTCACCTTCCCCGCTGCCGTGCGCCGGATCCGGTGGTTCATCCTCGCCGCCACGCTGCTGACGATCGTGCCGTGGGCCGTGTTCCAGATCTGGCTGGCGGTCTCGCCGCGGGCGTTCAGCGTCAGTGCACCGGCCGCTGTCACGGATCAGTACATCCACCGCGACTTCGCCGACTACTACTCGTCGCAACCGGCCCAGAACTTCGCGTCGCAGGTGTTCTTCAACAACATCCGCGTCGCCTTCCTCGCGTTCGCGGCAGGGATCCTGCTGTGCGTCGTGTCTGCCGCGCTGCTCGCCTACAACGGCGCCAATGGCGGCATCGCCGGCGGTCTGTTCACCAACGTCGGCGAGAGTGGCAAGTTCTGGGGGCTGATCCTGCCGCACGGGATGCTCGAGCTGAGCGCAGTGATCGTCGCCGGTGCGGCGGGCCTGCGGATCGGATGGACGCTGATCGATCCTGGCGACCGCACCCGGTTCGCCGCGCTGACAGAGGAGTCGCGTGGCGCCGGGACGATCCTCATCGGCCTCGTCGTCGCGTTCCTGATGGCGGCGACGATCGAGGGCTTCGTCACGGGTCGACCGTGGCCGACCGTCGTGCGGGTCGGCATCGGTGCGGCGGCGTTCACGCTGTTCTGGGGCTGGACGGTGCTCCACGCCCGCCGCGGCGGCGACTCCGCAGCGCCGGTTCACAAGCGCCCCGAGGTCTTCAGCGCGAGGTAGGTGTCGACGAGCTCGACGCCGAGCGCGCCCGGTGCAGCATCGACCACGATCGCGCCAGCGGCGCGCAGGCGGGCACCGGCACGTTCGCGTTGGGTCGACGTCGACACCGCAGCGGCCTCACGGTACGCCTCGCTCGGCCATTCGTGGTGCCCGCCAGCGGCCCACGCCGCGACAGTCGGATCCTGGACTGCGGCGACCACGACGAGGTGCCGCCGCGTGAGGATCGGCAGCGCCGGGAGCAGCGCCTCCTCGACCGTCGCCTCGATCAGATCGGTGATCACGATGTACAGCGACCGCCGCCGGAACCGGGCGACCGCGGCGGCGAACGCGGCCGTGTACGCGCTCTCGGCCAGATCGGGTTCGAGCAGGTACATCGCCTCGGCGACGCGACCGAGCTGACTGCGGCCGTTGGTCGGCACGACGATCGTGCGCACCTGGCGATCGAACGTGACCAGCGCGACGCGGTCGTCGAGCCGCGTGGCCATCTGGGTGACCGCCAGCACCGCATCCATCCCGTGCTCGACGCGGGGCACTCCGCCCACCGTGCCGGCCATCACCCGCCCGTTGTCGAGCAGCAGCACGACGTTCTGGTTGCGCTCCGTCCTGTACTGCTTGACGATCGGACGCTGCAGGCGCAGGGTGGCGGCCCAGTCAACGCGCCGGAACTCGTCGTCCGGGCCGTAGTCGCGCAGCTGGTCGAACTCGGTGCCGGCGCCGGGGCTGCGGATCGTGCGCAATCCCTCGACGATGCGCGGCATCCGCATCCGTCGTTCCACCGCCTCGCGGCTGGGATACGCGGGCATCACCGCGATCGAGCCCGGGACGGAGCGCGTCGCCTGGCGGCCGACCATCCGCAGCGGCCCGGTGACGCGCACCGTCACTGCGTCGAGCGGGAACCGGCCGCGGCGCGTCGGTGTCATCTCGGTGCCGACCCGCGACCTCGCCCGCGGCCGCATCCGCAGCGTCACGCGGCGCCGTCGAGCCGCGAGGCTCGGCCACAGCGCGTCGGACATGGTGACGTTGCTCGCCGTCGCGCTGCGGTTGTCGACGACCCACGCGAGCTCTGCGGTGGTGCCGACGGTGATCGACCGCGGCGCCTCGCGTTCGACACCGATCCGGCGCGGCGACGTGCACGCCACCGCGTCGGCGACGAACACGGCCACCAGCGCGGCCTCGACGACGACCAGCACGGACCAGCTCCTTCCGGGCCACGCCAGCAACACACCACCGGTGACGGCGACGAGCAGCGCGAACCACACCGTCGGGATCGGCACGGCGACGGCTCGACGATTCATTCGTCTGTGTCCGCCCACAGACGCCACGTTCGCTCTGTGGGAGGACACGGACGGCCGGAACCGCGGCGGGGTCTAGGCGCGCGACCGTGGCTCATCGCGGTGTCGGCACGGTGGCGAGGATCCCGTCGAGCACCGCGTCGGCGGTCGTGCCTTCCAGCTCGAGGTCGGGACGAACCGAGATGCGGTGGCGCATGCACGGCTTGGCCACCGCCTTGACCTCGTCGGGGGTGACGAAGTTGCGACCGCTCAGCCACGCCCACGCCTTGGCTGCGTGGAGCACCCACGTCGTGCCGCGCGGCGACACCCCGAGCTGCAGCGACGGCGACTCGCGCGTCGCCCGGCAGACGGAGACGATGTACCGGCGCACGGCCGGGTCGACGCGGATCGCGTCGATCTCGGCCCGACCTGCGGCGAGGTCGGCGGCCGACGCGACCGGACGGACGCCGGCGGCGCGCAGGTCGTGCGGGTCGAGCCCGGCATCGTGGCGGGCGAGCATCTCGTCCTCCTGCTCGGCGGTCGGGTAGCGCACCTCGAGCTTGAACAGGAACCGGTCGAGCTGCGCCTCCGGGAGCGGGTAGGTGCCCTCGTACTCGATCGGGTTCTGGGTGGCGATCACCAGGAACGGGTCGGGCAGGCGGTGGGTGGCGCCGTCGAAGGTGACCTGGCGCTCCTCCATCGCCTCCAGCAGCGCGGCCTGCGTCTTCGGCGGGGTGCGGTTGATCTCGTCGGCCAGCAGCAGGTTCGTGAACACCGGACCTTCACGGAAGCGCAGGCTGAGCGCGCCCGACGACTGATCGAGCAGCGTCTGGCCGATCACGTCCGACGGCATCAGGTCCGGCGTGAACTGCAGCCGCGAGAAGCGCATGTCGAACGCTGCGGCGAGGCTCTTCGCGAGCAGCGTCTTGGCGACGCCCGGCACGCCTTCGAGCAGCACGTGACCGTTGATGAGCAAGGCCGCGATCACGCCGCTGAGCACACCCTGCTGCCCGACCACGACCTTGCCGACCTCGTCGCGCACGGCGAGCACGGCGTCGCGCGGCGAACGTCCCGCTGCCTCGTCGCGTCCCGGCGGCAGCGGCGTGGATGCGTCGGCGGGGCCGCGGTGCGGCGCCGGCGGGTCAGCGAACGGGGTGCTCACCGGGAGGCTCCTTCGAGGGTTCGGTCGCGAAGCGTCGAGAGGCGGTTGGCGAGGACGGCGAGTTGGTCAGGCCCGACGAGCTCGTCGGCGAGCGCGCCGGCCAGCTCGCCTGGCACGAGCCGGCAGCGCTCGACGGCGAGCGCGTCGAGGTCCGCGATCGACGTCGTCGGCGGCACGTCGAAGCTGCGGCAGATCCGCCGGTAGGTCTCGCTGCGCAGCACCCACGCGGCGCGCTGAGCGTGCCGGGCGCGCTGCATCAGGTTGGCGGTGGCGACGACGAGCTCGCTCCCGGCGACCGGCGCGGGCAGCGACTCGCTGACCGGACGTCCGGGCCGGATGCCGCGCGCGACGGCGAACAGCACGAACGCGATGCCGAGTTGCAGCAGCGCCATCCACACGCCGGGGCGGACGAGGTCGGCCAGCGTCTGGTCGCCCGTTCCGACGTCGGAGGGGGCACGGCTCGGGCCGCTGCCGACGAGCACGTGCACGACCGCGCCGCGCTCCGGCGCGAGCAACGCCGTGGCGAGTGGTCCGTTGTCTGCGTAGCGGATCAGCGCGTTCGTGAACAATCGGTTGTCGCCGAGCGCGACGATCGCCCCGCTGCCGGTCGGGCGCGTGAACGTGAACGCGAACCCGCCACCGCTGAAGCACTGCGGCACGTCGTCGGCCACCGCGAACCGCAGCCCATCGCGCACGAACACGCCGCGCAACGCGTCGAGGGCGGCGATGGTGCATTCGCCGCGGTCGATGTCGATCTCGGCCTGAACGTCGCGGTCGGGCAACGGGGTCGGGACGGGGTTGCGCACGGTCTCGGTCGGCAGCTGGGCACCGATGTGCAGCGGGCTCGACGGATCGGCCACCACGGCCACTCCCCCGGCGCGCACCCACGCCAGCAGCTGGTCGCGCTGGCCGCCGTCGAGCCGG
>JBBQTN010000366.1:0-4505 GCA_038213195.1 Acidimicrobiales bacterium
GTAGGGCAGCGCTTGCCAGGCGGGGATCCGCTGCAGACGTTCATACCAGGTCGTCGCCTCGTACATCATGTACGTGACCTGGGCGGCGGTTCCCCAGCCCGTGCTCGGTCGCATCTGGAACACGCCGAGCGAATCATGGTCCTGCACGCGAGGCGTGTAGGGGGCGAAGTCGGTCGGCACGTAGTTGTGCAGGCCGGATTCGGTGAGAGCAGCCATCAACGCAGCGATGATCCCGGCGACGGGGACGTGCATCTGGTTTGCCACCTGGATGATGACGGCCGCATTGGCAATCCGTTCGGAATCGAGCACGGCGCCACTGGGCAGCGTGATCGTGGTCGGAGCGCCGTTGAGGTGCGCCAACAGCGGCGAGCCCGTCGCGGGAAGGGTTGCCAGCGGACGTTTGATCGCCCGAATTCGGCCGACGGAGATGTTCGAGTACTTGACGCCGCTCGGCGTCGCTTCGATCTGGGTCGTGCCGTTGACGAAGATCGCGACATGGCCGGTTCCCGCGACGGGGTTGTACACGATGACGTCGCCGGGCTGGAGGTCAGCTGGAGCGACGTCGACGAGCGCCGACGTGGCGATCTCGTCCGACGAGGTCGGGATCGTGACGCCGATCAGCTTGTACGCCTCGGCGACGAAACCCGAGCAATCGAACACGCGCGTGCCTGTCGGGTAGGCGAACGTGCGACGGGGACCACTGTCGGCGGGATGGCTCCCTCCGTCCCAGAGGACCTCCCCGAACCGGTATGGCGAGACCGCTGCGTACGGGGTGCCGAGCATCGAGTCCGCCCACCGCAACATCGACCGGATCGAGAGCACGTCGGTGCCGTCGAGTCGTGTCGCCAGGTCGAGCAGCGAGGAGCGGTTCACGTCGTCGGCGGCGATCACGGCTGTCGCGTCGAGCGTCGGGTCGAGACGCGACGCCAGCGCAAGCATGCCGTCAACGGTCCACGACGCCGGGCCGCCCGAGCTGAGGCTGCACAGTTGCACGACTTCAGCGGCGGCGGCGTCGAACAGGTTCTGTGGGTCGGGCCGCACGCCGTCGTGTGGTGTGATCTGTGCCTCCAGCGCGAGCCAGGTCGACGGTTGGAACCTCAGCGGCCCGACAGGAGCCACGTTCGGGAACTTCGCGATCGGCTCGTCGAAGAACCGTTGATCGTCGTCCGACAACGTGTTCGGGTTCGACGTCGGCGTCCCGACCACCGGCTTCTTGGCGGTTCCCGACGCAGACAGGTCCAGCCGTGGCGTCGCTGTCTGGCCGAGGGCGGCGATCAGGGAGAGATCGACGCCACACGTGTTGCCCGCCGACGAAACCGCCGCCGCGTACGCGTCGACCTGGGTCTGGGAGAGACCCGGCAGCGTCGTGACCGCGCCCGAGGTGGCCGTGATCTCGCCGGCAGCCAGTTCACCCGCCAATGTCATCACCAGTTGTTCGGTCGGCACGACTGTCTCGGCAGCGACCGTGTTGGTCTCCCACGCGGCGAGCGTCTTGTAGCCGCTCGGGGTCGGGTGCACGTTGTCGCGCGACAGCTGGTCGGTCGTGAGGCCCGCTGCGGTAGCGTCGATGACGTGAACGGCGCGCTCCGGGTGGGCGGCAGCTGCTGCGGTGACGACGCCGTTCACGTTCGGGACCGGAGAGCCGGGCCTGTAGTCACGCGGGATGATGATCGTCAACTGGCCCGGCGGCGTGTTGACGACGAAGTCGTCGACCATCTGCGCGGGCGTCAGCGTCGAGGTCCCGAACCCGTTGGTGCCGAGCGCGACGACGACCCGTGCCGCCTGATCGGGACGGCTCGAGTCGAAATCGGTGACACCTTGGGAGAACGTCTCCCCGACCCTCGCGTGAAAGGTCGCGCCGGGGAACGCCCCTGCGGTCTGCGCGCCCACTTGGAGCGAGTCGCCGTAGACCACGATGGGCGAGGTCTGCGGCGCGGCATCGGCGACCCGCCAGATCGGCAGCTGCTGCATCGCCGCCTGCCAGATCGCCGCCTGAGCCGGCGCCTCGAAGGGGGTCGTCAGGGAGTAACCAGGGTTCGCACCGACGTAGGAAGCGAGGCGACGGGCCACCCAGGTTGCCGCTTGCTCGACATCGTTGGCGGCCGCGAGGTCGGACGCCAGCCCGTCAGGTGAAGGGTTCTCCGGCGGCGACACGACGGTGGACGTCGTGCGCTGGGCTGTCGAGTTGGTCGTCGCTGTCGCGTCCAGCCGAGTGACCGGGATGCCGTCGTCGAACGGTGCGCCGAACGCCTCGAAGGTCTCGAAGGAGGTCGCGGCGTACACGAGCGCGTTGGGATCGGGGGCGCCCCATTGGTCCGACCGGATCAGGAACGGGCCGAGGTAGGTCGAATCGCCGATGGTCGTCGTCATCGACGGGGAGACGACGGGATACCTGGAGGATGCGGCGTACAGCGCGGTCCCCCTGTCCGTCGGCATCGTTCTCGCCGCGGCCGTCCCGGTCTGGAGCAGAGCGACGAGGACCTGCCACGGCACGTCGTTGTGGCGGGCGACCTCGATGACGTCTGCGAGCATCTGGTGATCGGCGACGGACGAGCCTCCGAGCACGCTCGAGACGGGCACGGCCGGCGCCCCCGTCGCTCGTGACGTGGATGCGTCGATCGTGACCGAGAGGCACAACAGGCTGACGAACACGCACAACGCGGCGCGTCGACGGCGGCACATGCTTCGGACGTCGGTCCCGCGGATGTCGAAGCCTCCGCAGGAGGTCGACGGTTGCGTGCGACGCGCGGTCGCGTCCATCTCGCCGGTCCTCGGGTGCGCCGTCATCCGTGCGACGGCGTCGGCTGTGACGTCGTCGTGCGTGTCATCGGAATGGTCATCGGCTGGGACCCGATCGCAACTTGACCGCCACGCATCACCCCTCCTCACCTCGGTTGGCGCACGCCTGCGGAAGCGTCGTGTGCGGAGATGAACGCACCCCGGCCGCGCGCGTGAACGCGCACGAAACGTTCGGCGACGGATGGGTGTCGTCATGCCGCCTGCACCTCCATGCGCGGCCGAAGGCCCGTTCCGAGCACTGGGCTGCGACGCCCCCCGGGTCGTTGGCGTGTCGCCGGGGCGACCATGCTCCGACGCCAACACAAAAGTTCGGTGAACTCGGTGCGCTGGCGCTCAAGTTCTCGTTGGTCGCGTTGCAGACTCGGCCGGTGACCGCCGTCGAGATCTCCGTTGTGCTGCCATGCCTCGACGAAGCGGAGACGGTCGCGATCTGCGTCACCAAGGCGCTGCGCCACCTCGACCGCGAAGGCATCTGCGGTGAGGTGATCGTCGCCGACAACGGATCGACGGACGGCTCGCAGGACCTCGCCAGAGCCGCAGGTGCGCGAGTCGTGAGCATCCCCACAAGGGGCTACGGCGCCGCGATCATGGGCGGCATCCAGGCCGCGAGTGGGACGTATGTGCTGATGGCAGATGCGGACGACAGCTACGACCTCGGCAACCTCTGGCCCTTCCTCGAGTCGTTGCGGTCGGGTAACGAGCTGGTGATGGGCAACCGCTTCCAAGGAGGCATCGAACGCGGCGCGATGCCGATCCTGCACCGACTGGGCAACCCCGTGTTGTCAGGGATCGGGCGGCTGTTCTTCAACGTCCCGATCGGAGACTTCCATTGCGGCATCCGCGCCTTCCGCCGCGACCGCGTCCTCGAGCTCGACCTGCACACCACGGGCATGGAGTTCGCCAGCGAGCTCGTCGTCCAAGCGTCGCTCTCCAGGCTGCGAGTCGCAGAGGTGCCCACGACGCTGTCCAAGGATGGACGCAGTCGGCCGCCGCACCTGCGGACGTGGCGCGACGGTTGGCGTCACCTGCGATTCCTGTTGATGTACAGCCCTGGATGGCTGTTCCTGTTCCCCGCGTACCTGATGCTGCTCGCCGGCATCCTCGGCGGCGCCACCACGATCACGGGGCCGAAGCGCCTCGGCACGATGGTCTTCGACACGGGAACGCTCACCGTGTCCGCACTGCTGGTGCTCACCGGCGTCCAGCTCGCGTTGTTCTGGCTGGCGGCTCATTCGTTCGCGACATCTCTCGGTCTGCTTCCCCGGACGTCGAGCGTTGGCGGCGGTCTGCGTTGGTTCACGCTCGAGCGGGGCGTGGTCGCGGGATCTCTCGCCTTCGCCGGCGGGTGCGCCGGTGTGGTCGCCGAGTTCCTGCGCTGGCGCGCCCACGGCTTCGGTGATCTCGACGTCAACTCGCACCTCCGCTGGTTGATCGTCAGCCTGACGGCGGTGGTGCTCGGTGTGCAGTTGATGTTCGGCAGCTTCCTGCTCGGCATTCCGACGATGCGCGTCCGCAGCTCCGGCCCGGCCTACCTCGAGGAGCTCGACACGACCGACGGCCGCCTGCCCAGCAATGTCTAGCTTCACCCTTGGTCCACTGCCGCGCAGCGCGGTGGATCCGCACGCGCGCCACGCGCTCGCGAGGATCGTGCGGTCCGCTGCCACGGTTCGCAGACGGATGGTCTGGCCGTGGGTCGCTGCAGGCCT
>JBBQTN010000367.1:0-4501 GCA_038213195.1 Acidimicrobiales bacterium
CGTGGTGGTCGAGGGTCGCGCCGAACGGGTGGACGACACCCCCACGCTCCGATGCATCGCCGACGCGTACGAAGCGAAGTACGGCGCCGACTGGCACTTCGACGTACGAGACGGGGCGTTCCACGGTGACGGCGGTGCGGCCCTCGTGTTCGAGGTCGCTCCGTCGGTCGCCTTCGGCTTCGGCAAGGGCGAGTTCAGCCAGACCCGGTGGCGCTTCGGGCAGGAGGGGTGACGGCGAGCACAGCTACGTTGACCCGATGGACGTCGTCGAGATCGCCCGGTCGTTACAACCGCTGGTGCGGGATCACGCCGACCAATCCGAGCGCGACCGACGATTGGCGCCATCCGTCCTGAGCGCCCTTGCCGACAGCGGCCTGTTCCGCATGGCAGCGCCGGCCGTCTACGGCGGGCTGGAGGTCGATCCGTGGTCGATGATCCGGGCGCTCGAAGCAGTCTCCGAGGCCGACGGCGCCACCGGGTGGACGCTGATGATCGGCGTCGAGACGGTCGGCATCGCCTTCGCCGCGGTCACCCCGGACACCGCGGCGGCGATGCTCGGCGAGCACCCCGATGTCGTCTTCTCCGGGTCGATCAATGCCCTCGGCCGGGCCCGCCGCGTCGATGGCGGCTACCGCGTCAACGGCCGTTGGCAGTACGCCAGCGGATGCGACGGCGCCGACTACTTCTGGGGCGGCTGCCAGGTGGTCGACGCGCAGGGTGTCGTCGAACAGACCCGCCACGGCCACCCGCTGATGGTCCAGGTGATCGTGCCACGCGCCGAGTACACGGTGATCGAGACGTGGTTGGCGGCCGGGTTGTGCGGGTCCGGCTCGCACGACGTCGAGGTCGCCGACGTGTTCGTCCCGGACGAGCATGTCACCGACATCTACGGCACCGGGATGCGGGTCAACACGCCGCTGTACCGCATGCCCCCGTACAGCCGGCTCGCGTTCAACAAGGTCGGCGTCGCGACCGGGATCGCCCGCGCTGCGATCGACGCGTTCGCGGCGCTGGCCACCGAGAAGACGCCGTTCACGACGACCGCCCTGCTCCGCGAGCGACCGCAGGCGCAACTGGCGATGGCCGAGGCGGAGGCCCGGCTGCGCTCGGCAAGGGCGTTCGTGTTCGAGGCGGTGGACGCGGTCTGGGATGCTGCGTGCGCCGGTCGGGCGGCGACGCTCGCGGAACGGGCGATGGTGCGACTGGCCTCATCGCACTGCTGCGCCGAGGCGGTGCACGCGGTCGAGGCGGTCTACGCACAGGCGGGGATCACGGCCAGCTTCCCGTCGTCGCCGCTGGAGCGGTTGAGCCGCGACGTGCGCGTCGTGCCCCAGCACGTGATGGTTGCGCCGTCCGCCATCGCCACCGCAGGGCGGGTGCTGCTCGGCCTCGAGCCGGGCACGTTCGTGTTCTAGGGACGCCCCGCGATCGGCGTCGCGGACGGGCATCTGTTTGTCGAACCCTCGTTTGGGGCACAATGTGTTCCATGCCGAGGCCAGTGTGGAGCGGGACGATCAGCTTTGGGCTGGTGGCGATCCCGGTGAAGCTGTTCCACGCCGTCAGCAAGAAGGGCATCTCCTTCAACCAGCTGGACGATCGCACCATGAGCCGCATCAGGCTGAAGAAGGTCTCCGCCGAGACCGGTGAGGACGTGCCCGACGAGCACATCGTCAAGGGCTACGAGGTGTCGAAGGGTCGCTACGTCGTCGTCGACCCCGACGAGCTGGAGCCGTTCATCCCCTCGGCCACCAAGAGCATCGACCTGGAGGAGTTCGTCGACCTCGCCGAGATCGACCCCGTGTACTTCGACTCTCCGTACATCGTCGCCCCCGACCGCACCCCGAAGCCGTACGTCCTGCTCGCCAAGGCGATGGAGGAGGCCGGTAAGGTGGCGATTGGTACGTTCGTGATGCGCAACAAGCAGTACGTCGCGGCGTTGCGCGCTCACGATGGAAGGCTGTTGATGAGCACGATGGTGTTCGCCGACGAGGTGGTCGACATCAACGGCATCGAGGATCTCGACGTGCTCGACGACATCGACGTCTCGGACAAGGAGGCGAAGATGGCCGAGGCGCTGGTGCAGTCGCTGAGCGCCGAGTTCGAACCGTCCAAGTACCGCGACGAGTACCGCGCCTCCGTGCTCGACCTGATCGAGCGCAAGGCCGGCGGCGAGGAGTTCGAGCTGCCGGAGGTGACGCGCGAGGCGCCGAAGGTCGTCGACCTGATGGCCGCGCTCGAGGCGAGCGTCAAGGCGGCCAAGGACGCGCGCAAGCGCCACCCCGCCGGCGGCACGGATGTCGTCGCGGCGACGAAGAAGGCGGCGACGAAGTCAGCGCCCGCCGAACCGGCGGCGCCGGCGGCGCGGGCAGCCAAGGCGGCACCCGCGAAGCAGCGCAAGAGCGCGTAGCCGATGGCGGCGAGGGGCGCCAGCACGGTCGTGCGCGTCGGCGAGCGCGAGGTGTCGTTGAGCAACCTCGGCAAGGTCCTCTACCCCGAGGCCGGGACCACCAAGGGCGAGGTGATCCAGTACTACGCGGGGATCGCCCCTGTGATGCTCGCCCACCTCGAGGGCAGGTGCATCACGCTGAAGCGGTTCCCGAACGGCGTCGGCGCCCCCGGCTTCTTCGAGAAGCGCTGCCCGAGCCACCGGCCGGACTGGATCGGTACGTTCCTCGGTCCCGGCGACCGCGAGGCCGAGATCGGCTACTGCGCCTTCGACGAGGCCGCCGACCTCGTCTGGGCGGCGAACATGGCCGCGCTCGAACTGCACGTGCCGATGGCGCTCGCGGCCGACCTCGATGCGCCGCGGATCCTCGTGTTCGACTTCGATCCCGGTCCGCAGACGACGATCAAGGAGTGCTGCGAGGTCGCGCTGTGGGTGCGCGAGATCCTCGCCGCGACAGGCCTCGAGGGCTGGCCGAAGACATCCGGCTCGAAGGGTCTGCAGCTGTACGTGCCGCTGAACGCGCCGTGCACGCACGAGCACGCCGCCGACTTCGCCCTCGCCGTCGGGCAGGTGCTCGAGCGCCAGCACCGCGACCGGGTGACGACGGTGATGGCCAAGGTCGCCCGACCCGGAAAGGTGTTCGTCGACTGGAGCCAGAACGCCCGCCACAAGACGACGATCGGCGTGTATTCGCTGCGCGCCCGGCCCCATCCGACCGTGTCGACGCCGGTCACGTGGGACGAGGTCGAGGGCTGCGCCGCCGGCGAGGTCGAGCTGCGGTTCACCTGGGACGCGGTCCTGGCGCGTGTCGACGAGCTCGGCGACCTGTTCGCCCCGGTGCTGACGACCGAGCAGCACCTCCCTGCGGCGTAGTCGCCGGTTCGGCGGCGCTGGTGTCGTCACTGGGAACGCGGCTGACGGGCGGCACAGCCGTAGCCGCTCGACCGGTGGCGCTGGGAGCCGGCACTGCGGGGCGGCGATCGGAGCCGGGCCGCTTGTCGGGTGGCGATCGCAGCCGGCGCTGCGTTGGCTCGCGGCTGGTGGTCAGCTCGACGCGAAGCGGACGAGCTCGGCGTTGTACTGGTCGGCGAAGCTGGTGTACAGCCCGTGGCCCGCCCCCTCGATGATCCGCAGCTCAGCGTCCTTGGCCAGCTCGGCGGTCGGGGCGCCCGTGATCTCCACCGGCGCGGAGCGGTCGGCGTCACCGTGCAGCACCAGCACGGGGCAGGTGATCGCGGCGACGTCGCCGCGCAGATCCGTGTCGGTGATCGACCGATTGGCGACGAGCAGGATCTGCAGTGGCGTCTCGTAGATCGTGCGCTGCGTCCAATCGGTGTCGATCGGCCGGTGGTCCTCGCCGACGCCCCAGTAGCCCTCCGAGTTGGCGCTGATCCAGCCGGCGACGTCGGCGGCCATGCACGCCCGGTTGGCGGCGATCGCCTCGGCGGGCAGCCCGAGCGGGTTGTCGGCCTCGCCTGTGAGGTACGGCGTGGTCGCCGCGCTGAGCACGAGGCGGCTGACCCGGCCCGTCCCGAGCCCGCCGACGAGGCGGGCGCAGATCGCGCCGCCCATCGAGTGGCCGACGAGCACGACGTCGTCGAGGTCGAGCTCGTCGAGGACGGCGCGGACGTCGGCAGCCATCGTGTCGAAGTCGTAGCCGTGCGCAGGCTGGTCGGAGCGGCCGTGGCCACGCAGGTCGACGGTGACGCAGCGCAGACCGGCGGCGGTCAGCGCGGGGATCTGCGAGTTCCACATGTGGCGGTTGAGGCCCCATGCGTGCACGAGCACGATCGGCCGGCCGGCGCCCCAGTCGGCGACGGCGATGTTCGTGGAGTCGGAGGTGGTGATCAACATCTCACCGTTGTACGACGCAGGGGTCGCCCGGGCGATGACCTGTGAGGTAGCGCACGACGCGATCACGCGAGCGGCGCGGCGCGCGCCGCGCCGCTCGGTGAACAGCGCGTTGTGGACGACCGGGAGGTCGGCGGGGAGGTCGGCGATGGTGTCGATCCAACTGGAACGTGCTCGACACGGGCGCCGCGCTCGGGCACACTG
>JBBQTN010000368.1:0-4354 GCA_038213195.1 Acidimicrobiales bacterium
GTTCGCCCCCGGCTTCGCGCAGGACACGTTGCCTCCCGGCGCCTACACCAAGGGTGTCACCTGGCTCGGCGGCAAGCTCGCGGCGGACCCGCGGTTTGCCATCTCGGCCGTGTACAACGTCTACAAGGGCTTCACCGGCCACGATCCGCTCGCCTACCCGACGGACGCGGCGGCGAGCGGGTTCTCCGCGGCGCTCACGGCGTGGGAAGCTCAAGACTCGTTCTTCCGCGAGACGGCGGCGGCCTTCGCGGCCAAGAGCTTCAACCTGAAGGTCATCGTCAAGGCGGTGATCAAGAGCCCGTATTTCCGCGGCATCGGCGGCGACATTACCAGGATGGGTGAGACGCGGGACATCGGCACGGCGCGCCTCCTGACGCCCGAGATGCTGAACCGGAAGATCCCGGCTGTCATCGGCATCCACTGGCGCGGTCAGTACGACTGGGACCAGAACCGCGACTACCTCAACGGCGACTACGCGCTGCTCTACGGCGGAATCAACTCCGACTCCGTCACGACCCGGCTGGTCGCGCCGAACGGCATCGTCGCCAGCATCGGTGCGCGCATGGCGAACGAGCTCTCGTGTCACGCGACCGCGTTCGACTTCACCAAGGCCAAGGCCGACCGGCACCTCTTCCCGATGGTCGACTTGACCGAGGTCCCCGAGTCCGCCGGCAACGTGGTCGAAGGGTCGGTCACCGACATCAAGAAGGAAATCCAGTACCTTCACCAGCTCGTCCTCGGCGAGAAGCTCGAGCTGGGCGATCCGGAGATCGAGCGCACGTACCAGCTCTTCCTCGACACCTGGCACGAGCTCAACCTCGCGGGCGACACGGGCCTCCAGTACGAGTGCTCCGGCCGCTGGGACAAGACCAACGGCAAAGACCTGCCCGACGCGGTGCAGATCACCGACGACAAGACGTTCGCCGTCCGCTCCTGGATGGCGGTCATGACGTACCTCTTGTCCGATTACAAGTTCCTGTACGAGTAGCGCGGATTCACGAGCAGCGTAGTCATCACGAAGGAGCACTTGCCATGGATCGTCGCCGCTTCTTGAAAGTCGCTGGGCTCGCAGGCCTCTCCGTCATGGCCCCTCTGGGGCTGCGGGAGGGCGGCGCGTCGCCGGCCAAATACCCTGGTCCGTACTGGATCATGGTCAATGCCGGCGGCGGCTGGGACCCGACCATTTCCTTCGATCCGAAGGGTGGAACGGCCAAGGACCGCATGTCGGTCAACCAGTCCTACACCGCGGGCGAAATCACCAGCTCGGGCAACATCCCGCACGCTCCCACGGCGCTCAGCCCGGGCGGCGTGCTGGCGGCGAGCTGCGGCTCGTTCCTCGACGCCTACCACGACCGGATGATGGTCATCAACGGCGTCGACACGACGACGAACAACCACGACGCCGGCTCGCGCACCATCTGGAGCGGGCAGCTCGCCGAGGGATATCCCTCGTTCGCAGCGCTCGTCGCGGCCCAGGCCCTGGAGAAACTGGATCTCCCGATGGCCTACCTCAGCAACGGTGGATACGACTCGACGGGCGGGCTCCTGCCGCTCACCCGCGTGAGCGGGACGGACTCGATTCAGCGGCTCGCGTACCCCAACATCCGCGATCCCAACGATCCCAAGTCGGATCTCTACCACTCGAACGCGACGGCCTCGCGGATCCAGGCCGCGCAAGCGGCTCGCCTCCAGGCGATGCAATCGGCGAGCACGCTCAACGCGCACCGCACCTCGATGGGCTCGCTCTTCCTGGCGCGCTCCTCGAACGGCGGCCTCTCGGCCCTGGGCGAGGCGCTCCGCGGCAAGGAGCTCGTCCGCATCAAGGACGTGCCCAAGCTGGCGATGATCCCGGACAACAACCAGGGTGAGCTCGGCGACGCCGAGCGGCTGATGCAGCAGGCGCAGATCGCGCTCTACGCCTTCAAGACGGGCGTCGCGGTGAGTGCCAATCTCGACATCGGCGGGTTCGACAGCCACAGCAACAACGACGATCAGCAGACGTCGCAGCAGATGCAGATCCTGGTGGCGCTCGACTACCTGTATTCGCAGCTCGAGGTCATGGGCCTCGCCGACAAGACGTACGTCATGGTCGGGTCGGACTTTGGCCGGACTCCCTACTACAACGACGCCGACGGCAAGGATCACTGGAACATCACCAGCATGCTCCTCTCCGGCCCGAAGATCCCCGGCAACGTCGTCATCGGCGCCACCGACGCCGAGTTCAAGCCGAAGACGGTCAACACCAAGACGCTGGCGACCGACGGCAGCGGCATCCGGATCGAGCCGCGCCACATCCACCGTGAGCTCCGCAAGCTCGCCGGGCTCACCGGGACGGACCTGGACACCCAGTTCCCGCTCACCGGCGAGTCGCTGCCGCTCTTCGGCTGATCGCCAGCTCTAGCTCGCCGTGACACTCGTGTTTGGCCATCTTGAGGACGAATCCATCCGGGGACGGCTCGCCGCGAGGAAGCGGCGGCGCCCGGAAAGGGGCAGGAAGCGGCGGCGGTCATGCAGCCAAGGGGGTTTCGTTGGCTCTGGTGTTGCGCGACTCCACGGTGTTATTTCGCTGCGGCGCCGCAGCAAAGGCCGATGCCTCGCGGGTAACGACGGCTCGGGCCCAGCCGACGATCTCGACCGGGCGCAGCATCGCGCGCGCCGCACGCACCAGGTCGGCGAAGCTCAGATCCTCTTTCCAGCTATACCAAGGACGCTCGGGCAAGGGCACGTCGATGCGGCCGTAGACGCCATGGAACCACACGATAAGAAGTCCACTGAGCAGGCCCGCCCACGGAGCGGTCCGCCGTACGGCCATCTCGCTCCAGGAGGGTGAGTCGGCGAAGCCGAAGTCTTGTTTGCTGTCGCGATTCCAGACTTCGATGGACCACCGCCGCGCGATCGTCTCGAGCACGGTTTGAGCCGACTGCTCGGCGTCGGTGCACAGGAAGACGCGCACCATGCGGACGTCCTGATCGACGACCACCACACGGGCGACGAGCTCGCCCAGCACGCCGTACCACTGCGCCTGCAAGCTCAGCACACGTTGCTTGCGCTCCTTCTGGTAGACCTTCGCCGTCACCGTCCTCCAGTCCCAGCGCCGATCGCGGTGCATCTGCGCTGGCGTGGCCATCCGCTGGCCCTTTTTGCGCGGCCGGCCGCGACGCTTCGACGTCGCTTTGGGCGCCCGGTACAGGGCGGCGTTGGTCCGCAGCGCGCCGAAGACCGTGACGCGGTCAAGCGGCAAGCCACGCAACATGGGCCGGGACATGTAGCCCGAGTCGAGCAACAGGCGGACCTTCGTCGTCTCCGGCAACCAACCGAACAGCAGGTCCATCATCTCGCGCGCCAGGACGGTCTTGGTGCGGTAATCGGCCCCTGCCGCCTCCTTCTTGCTCCGATAGAGCCGGAACAGCAGCGGAACGGACCACGGTCGCTGCGACCATGGCACGTTCACGACCACGGTGAGAACCACCCAGCAATGCGCTCGGATCAGGTTCTTGCGCCGCCGTGTCGAGCTTACGGGTTCGACGTGCATCCCCGCGCCGAAGACGTGCGATCCCTTCTTCGGCGCAAGCGTGTCGTCGATGACGACCTCGATCCAACGCGCGTCGAGGAGCGGAGTCAGCAGCGACAGCAGCGACCTGCCCAGGCCATCGACATCCCAGCTCGCCCGCGAGAAGAAGCGATGGAAAGCCTGCCAGTGCAACCGGCCGGACGCCCCCGTGGCGACCAGCGTCTCGGTGACGCACCGGCGGGGCTCGCCCGCCAGGATCCAGCCGGTCGCGAGCACCAAGAACCGGAAAAAGGTCGGGGCGGTGAAATGGAACCGACAGCTGGACAGGACCTCTGCGAACGTGACAAGTACAGCGTTGGGCACGGCGTGGGTGGCTCGTTGTTTGGGTGGAACCTACAACGTAGTGCATCACGTCGTGCCCGCTTGTCATCGGTCAGGGTCACTGCGAGACGGCGAGCGGACTCTCTCGGCAATACGCTGGCACGCTCAAGCAGCCGAACTCTGGTGCAGGCCATTACCACTCAAGATGGCCAAACATGAGTGTGAGAACAGACGTGGTTGGTCAGCTCAAGCTTACAAGCGTCAGCGGTAAGGGAATATCACTCCATGGTGAGTGCGCGAATGCCACGCACATTATATCCAGCGTGAGCGTCGGTGCGTTCGAGATGATCTCTGGCGGTGCCGTCAGCGGCGGTGTCGATGCTGACATGGGCAATGCGGGAGTCAGGGGCAAGATCTCGCGCGGTGAAAAGGTGTTCCGTCGGCAAGGCGACCCACGAGCTTGCGAGCGTGCTGGGGAGGAACTGCAGACAGGATGCTCTGCGCCAATTCAGGTGTTTCTCC
>JBBQTN010000369.1:0-4237 GCA_038213195.1 Acidimicrobiales bacterium
GGCTGCTCACCCGCATCGCCTTCGGGTTCCGCTCACCCGACGCTCTCGTCGCCCTCGCGATGCTCGACCTCGGCGGCCTCTGCCCACCCCTCCCCGGCCGGACAGCCACCTGAACCCACCCACGGATGCAGCAGAAGAGCCGAAATAGGACTTGACAGAACCACATAAGGAGTGTCCTGCGTCAAGCAGCGAGTTGTTGACGGGCGCAGTGGAGGGTGGGGTCGAAGGCGGTGTGGTCGTGCCAGCAGCGCCAGATGATCCAAATCCAGGCGCGGGCGAGGATCCGGATCGGATGGTGCGAGCCCGGCTGCCCTGTATCGAGGTGCTTCATGCGGATCGTCGGAGAACTGGATCCACGACTTGAATGCAGGCGCTAAAGACCCGAGGGTCTTCCACGACCGAATGTCGTCCAGTGTGAGGACGTGAAACTCGCGTACCTCGTAGGAGCCGTCGACATCCCAGCTTTCGTCCACCTGGGAGCACGCAATGATGGCCGCGGTCGACGGCGAGAACGCTGCGTCGGTGCGATTGCACGAGCGGCTGGGTTTTCGAGAGGTCGCCCGTCTGCCGCAGGCGGGCACCAAGTTCGGGCGATGGTTGGATCTCGTGCTGCTGCAACGTCGCTGAACACGTCACCGCCGCCGCCAGGCCAAGATCGGCCGACGCCACCGGCCGTGGCCGGCGCCGCGGCCGACCACCACACTGTTTGACAGGCAGACACGAGGAGACCGTTCGATTCCCAACATCACTGCCATCGTCGCGCTCGGGGCCGGCGGACTCGTCTCCATGCTCTGGTACCATCGCATCCCAAAATAGCCGATCGCGTCGCGGTGTCAGGCTATGACTTCAGCAGAGCGACGATCGGGAAGATCGTCATCGCGATGCCGGCAACTGACGTGGCGACGACCGACGCCCATCCCGACCGGAACTCGCCGAGCATGTCGCGTGAGCGGGCGAGAATGACGATCAGCAGGATCAGCGGGGGAGCGGTCAGACCGTTGAAGATCGCGGACAGGTACAGCGCGCGGATCGGATTGACTCCCAGCCCGACGAGCGCAAGGCCGATCGCCATCGACGCGATGATCACCCCATAGAATCCGGGCGCGTCCCTGAGCCGGCGGCTCAAACCCTCGTTCCAGTGGAACGCCTCAGCGACGGCGTAGGCGGTCGAACCCGCAAGTACCGGTACAGCCAGTAGCCCGAGGCCGACGATCCCAACCGAGAACAACACCTTGGCGAAACTCCCGGCCAACGGCTCAAGAGCTTTCGCTGCCTGCTCGGCCGTTCCGATGTTGACTGAGCCTGACGCTCCGAGGGTGACGGCTGCGGTGCACATGATGGCGAACATCGCGGCAACACCGGAGAGCATCCCGGTCCACACGTCGACGCGCATGGCCGTGATATGGGGCCGGTCCACGGGATCGGCGGGACCGTCGTCGCGTTCCTCGATCTCCTCGGCGCACTGCCAGAAGAACAGGTACGGGGAAATGGTGGTCCCGCCGATCGCGGTCAGGGCGACCATGTTCGTAGCGTTGAATTTGAAACGGGGGACGAACGTACGCGCCACAACGGTAGACCAATCGACCTTCACGACGGCGAGGACGAGCACGTACGTGACGAGCGACAGCGCGAACCACCGCAACACCCGAGAGTACCTGTGGTACGGCACCGTCACCTCGGCCACGACCATTCCGATGGCGAACAACACCACACCCACCGCCGCCGGAACCGGTACCAAGAGTCGCAATGCTGCGGCCATCGATGCCAGGTCCGCCGCGATGTTGAGTGTGTTCGCCGACGCCAACAAGAGCACGGCGCCGACGAGCACCCACCGGGGGAACCGCTCCCGGATGAGCGTGCCGAGCCCCTTGCCGCTGACGAGTCCCAGCCGCGCCGTCGATTCTTGAACGCCGACGGCGAGCGGGAGGAGGAACGGAGCCATCCACAGGAGCGAGAGTCCTTGCGCGGCGCCGACCTGGGAGTAGGTGCCGATCCCCGACGGATCGTCATCCGCTGCGCCAGTGACAATGCCGGGACCCAGACGCTTGAAATATCCGTGGCCGCGCATCGACCGCCGGCGCGGATGGTGAGACCGCTCGGGTTCGGCGGGTGACGACATGCGCGGTGAGTCTGGCAGCCAGGTCGCCACGAAACAGCTTCAGCCTCGTGCGGTGACAGCCAGCCCCTGGGACAGCGCGTCTGCCGGTGCGGAGTGTCAGGTGCCGTCGGCGAGACGGGCTGCCGCTTCTAGGCCCGACGTCACCGAAGCTGCTGTTGGCCGCATGAGCGGGCGGTCATGAGGCGATGGGGAGGCGTTGATCGAGGTCGAGGGTGAAGGTGCCGTAGGAGGTGACGTGGTTCCAGATGAGGGGGTGGAGGTCGCGGGGTCGAGGTAGATGGTGGTGGTCGGGATGTCGAGGACGTCTTGGATCATCAGGGTGTTGATATAGACGAGGGTTGCTTGGAGGAGGTGGAGGCAGAGCACGGACAGTTCTTTGGTCAGGCGGCGGCCGCGAAAGCGTCTGAGGTTGCCAGGGCGGCGACGGGAACGCGAAGGCGTCGCGACGGAAGTCTCAACGCGGGCCAAGGCGGTGTGGTCTCACAGGCCAAGGATCAGGTCCAATCCGTCGCGCGACAGACCAAGGGCGAATTGTCGATGCGGGCTGCTCCAGGCGGCCCAACTCTCTCCCAGGAAGTGCACCATGAGCGTGCCGAGCGAAACCTCGTCGCCGTCGTGGCCGGCCACGAAGACAACCCCGCCTTCCGCGGGCGCGTCCCCGGGCGCCGCTGAGGTGGCGCAGGTCGCTTCGACCGGGGTGTTCCACCACAACGACGAACTCGATGACACTCTCACCCAGCTCGCGAACTGCGCCCGGAGCCTTGCGATCCGGCGGCTGTCGCCGCCCAGACGGGCCGGTCCGGCCGACTACCTCCCCACCCGAGGCGACTGGATCCTCTCCAAAACCGCCGAGAAGGCTGGCGTCACCACCACCTACCAGCCCGCGAATCACTACCGGCCGCTGCAGATCATCGAATTCGTCATCTACGCCGCCGCGACGCTCGCGTTCGTCACCCTCACCGTCCGACGGATCAACCGCAGCACCTGACTGAGCATCCCGTTGCTTGTCGGCCAGGACCTGGTCGACAAGATCCTGCGCCACGGCACCCGGTTCTTCCGACCCGAGGACGGGACGTTCATGCCGGTCGAGTTCCAGGGCGCCGCCTACCCGCTGCGGGCACAGCATGGTTCGCCCCTCATACCGCGCGAACCTCAAAGGCAACCCGGGGGAGCAACCGTTCTTCGCGTTGGTGTTCGACGCCGACCTCCCCGACAGCGCCGACCCCGAAGACCTTTCCGGGGGGGGGGGGGGGTGTCCCTGTCTTGTTGTCAAGCGGCTGGGGCGAGATTCTCGGCTCGGTGTGGGTCGTAGGGGGTGCTGGTGGTGAGCATGGTGTGGATGAGGTCGCAGCGGCGGCGGGCGACGCAGATGACGGCGGCGTTGTGGTTCTTGCCTTCGTCGCGTTTGCGTTGGTAGTAGGCCTTGGCGTGTGGGTCGTGTTGGGTGGCGACGAACGCGGCGAGGAACATGGCGTTCTTCAGTCGGTGGTTGCCGCGACGGGAGGCGCTGGCGTTGTTGATCGATTTGCCCGAGCGTTTGTCGACGGGGGCGAGTCCGGCGTAGGCGGCGAGGCGGCCGCCGTCCTTGAAGCGGGTGGGGTCACCGATCTCGGCGAGGGTTCGTGCTCCGGTCCTGGGCCCGAACCCGCAGAGGGTCACCAGGACCTGTCCGAGAGGGTGCTCGAGGAACACCGTCTCGATCTGTTTGCCGAGTGCTGTTCGTTGGGTGTGGATCCGTTCCAGGTCGGCGATGAGGCCGGTGATGATCTCGCCCCAGGTGTCCTCGCCTGGCAACGTGACGGTCTGCGCGCCGAGGGCTGTGTCGATGTCGCGGGCGAGCTTGTCGGCCAGTCGTGGCGACCGACCGGCGATCAATGCGCGGATCGCGGCGTGGCCGCAGGAGCGCAGCGCCGTCGGTGTCGGATGCGCCCCGAGCAGGGCGCGGACGCCTGGATGGCCGAGGCGAGAGCCGAGTGCACGCTCCAGAGCTGGGCTGATGCTCGTCAACGCGTCACGGCAGCGGTTGCTGGCCCGGTTCGCGTCTTCGGCGAGATCGACGTCGCGACCGTTCAAGATCCGCAGCTTCGAGAGCAGCTCGTCGCTCACCTCGATCCACGC
>JBBQTN010000370.1:0-4192 GCA_038213195.1 Acidimicrobiales bacterium
AGGAGCACCCGGACGGGCCGCTCGTGGCGATGGTGCCGATCTCGGTCCGGGGCGACGACCTCAAGGGGGCCATGGGCAACCAGGTCTCGTCCGCGCTCGCGACGCTCGCCACCGACGTCGACGATCCGGTCGAACGTCTGCTCGCCGTGCACGACGGCATGTTGGTCGCCAAGGACCAGCAGAACGCGATCGGCGCCGACACCCTGCAGAACTGGGCCGAGTTCGCCGCCCCCGCGGTCGCCGGCCGCGCCGCCCGGCTGTACTCGCGCATGAGGATGGCCGACCGCCACCGGCCCCTGTTCAACGTCACGATCTCGAACGTGCCGGGCCCACCGTTCCCGCTGTTCGTCGCCGGCGCGCAGGTGCAGGCCACCTATCCCGTCGGCCCGATCTTCGACGGCGGCGGCATCAACATGACCGTGATGTCCTACCTCGACTCCCTCGACTTCGGCCTCAACGTCTGCCCCGAGCTCATCCCCGACGTGTGGGACATCGCCGAAGGCCTGCACCTCGCCCTCGACGACCTCAAGAAGGCCGCCGACCAAGCGCGCGGCTGATCAACCCGGTACCGCCACGTGGTGACGTGGGTGGGTGACGGCTGGCTCGCAGACGTCATCGACACGCCATGCAATCGCCCCGAACAACCCATGTGCTTGGGTACAGGGTGATCGTGAAGGAGTTAGGGGACACCCGCTGTCTCGGACCAGTCGACCGTTCCCGCCTGGTTCTTGAGGAACTTTGGGTGTCATCCCAGCTCTCGAACCGGATGTCCCACCCGTCGCCAATGAAGTGTCACGCGATCATCCTGGCTGCTTCGCAACCCACGCCTTGAAGTTTCGAACCCTAATGCCGAGTTCCCACCGCAACGGCAAGAACCTCAGGTAGTCGATTGACGCAAGCAACTCGCGTTGTTCGGTAACCGGCATCACCGACCACGAGCGAACGGCGATGGGATCGTCGTCGATTCTCGCCTCGAATGCCGCTCGACGCCGCTCGCCCTGCACGAGTCGCATGATCCAGCGACGTTGCTTCTCGGGAACCAGCGCATCCCAAGCGTGTATTCGCGCAGGATCATGGTGGAGGCGATCTTCAAGCTCACGCCGTACCCGCTCTGCGACTTCGTCGTCGTCTTCCACGGGGAAGATGCTACGAGAACCGCGTCGGCGCAGATCTACTGAAGCCACGCGGGCCGATCGCCGGCAGTGTTGCGCTATTCACCTGCGGCTCTACCAGCCCGAGCGGATGGCTGAGCAGGTCAAGGTATCGGGCCCGGTGTGCAGGCCGTACTCGCGCCGTGGCTGGTGCCGGTCGAAGGCCCCTGCCGGAGCGGTCGAAGGGCCAGGTCTGTCGATGAGAGCGCCGCCAACAGCTCATCCGCGATTCCCGGGGCCGAGATGATGTAGTTGTCGCCATCGAGGTCACGGGGGAGGCGTGATGACCGGTCTTCTGGGTCGATGCGCACGGCGCCGGCCTCGGTGGCGATGAGCGTTGCCGCCGCGATGTCCCATGGTCCGAGGCTTTCGGCGTGCGCGCCGAGCAGCCCGCAGGCCACCCAGCAGATGTCGAGCGTGGGGCAGCCGCGGCGCCGGAGGTCGAGCGCCGAGCGCATCAGGCGTTCGAAGCGGTCGAGGACAGGATCGAGATCGGATCGGTCGAGGGGAATGCCCGTGCCAACGAGTGCCTGTGCGAGCGTCGAGACATCGCTCACGGCCAACGGCTCGTGGCCGCAGCGAGCACCCGCCCCGCGAACCGCGGTGTAGAGCTGGTCGAAGAACGGGAAGTACACCGCGCCGGCGCGGACTGACCCTTGGTCGCTGTACGCGACGGACACTCCGACCTGCGGGAGTCCGCGCAGCAGGTTCGAGGAGCCATCGACGGGATCGATGATCCAGAGCGGGCTGTCGAAGTCAAGGGCGTGGAGGTCGAGCGCTGACTCCTCCGAGAGGATCTGATCGTCCGGAAACGCGCTCGAGTTGGCCGGCTCGTGTGCACGCCGTGACCGCGACTTGCAGGGCGGCCTCGGGGGCGAGAGTCATGCCGAGCCGGCCTGGATCCCGAGCTCGTGGCCGCCGATGGTGCCGCTGCGCTCATACTCGCCGAGTTGCTCGATGCGGCGAATGTGTCTGGGTTCGTTCGAGAACGGGGTTGCGATGAAGGTGTCGATGAACAGAACGGCCTCAGCCACCATGTGCTGGCGGGCGCCGATCGAGATCACATTGGCGTCGTTGTGCTGTCGGGCCAGTTCGGCCGTCGGGACGTTCCACACCAGCGCGGCGCGGGCGCCCTTCACCTTGTTCGCCGCCATCTGTTCGCCGTTGCCCGAACCACCGAACACGACACCGAGGGCCTCGACACCGACCGCCTGGTCGCGCACGGTCGCCAGGGCCGCGTTGATGCAGAACGCCGGGTAGTCGTCCTCGGGATCGAGCGATGTGGGACCGTGATCGACCACCTCGTGCCCGGCCTCGCGGAGGTGGGCCTGTAGCGCCTGGCTGAGCTCGAGGCCCGCGTGGTCGGTCGCGATGTGGATGCGCATCCTGTCGATTCTACGAGAGCGCCATTGTCGAGACTGCGGTGGCGCTTTCGTACGGTCGCCAATGCGCGGACGACACGTCCGAGGCAAACGACACGGATCAACCCGCCTTCCACTTCTACGACGGGACTGTTGCGGCTTTGGTTGACATCGCGAGCGCCCGAGCGTGTCCCAGATCAGTGATACTTCGGTGGCGGTTGGGGCCTCTGGTGAAAGAGGCTCTTGCCAAGCGGCGAGGTAAAAAGTCAAGCTGCGTGTCGGTCAGTTCGTTCGTCGATTGATCGGCTTCGTGCCGTTGCCCGTTGGGCGCGGCGCTGATTGGTTTCTTGGTTGTGGCACCCACCGGTTGGGCGGAGTGTCCGCGTCTGTTTGCGCAGACGCGGGCGCTGCAACGCCGTCCCGGCAGGTGCGTGCCATCCCTCATGCCCTTAGGAAGCGAAAGGATGGCGAGAGCCATGATGACTTATTCGTCGCGCCCTGTCACGGGCGGAGTCGACACCCACAAGGATGCCCACGTCGCGGCGGTGGTCGATCCGTTGGGCGCGTTGTTGGGGACCGAGTCGTTCCCGAACCGGACCGATGGCTTTGTCGATCTCCACGCCTGGTTGGCCCGGTTCGGGGTCCTGGACCGGGTGGGCGTGGAAGGCACCGGATCGTATGGGTCGGGCCTGGCCCGCTACGTGCGCGGCGCGGGCGTCGAGGTCGTCGAGGTGAACCGCCCGGATCGCACAGCCCGCCATTTCGAGGGCAAGTCCGACGCGTTGGATGCGGCGGCCGCGGCGCGAGCGGTGCTGGCGGGCCGCCATGCCGGCACCCCCAAGCGCGGTGACGGGATCGTGGAAGCGGTGCGGATGCTGCGGGTGGTGCGCCGCTCGGCGATCCAGTCGCGCACCCAGTGCGCCAACCAGATCCGCGCGGTGCTCGACACGGGCCCCGACGAGCTCCGCGACCTTTACGCGGCGGCGGGCCTGAACCAGATCATCGCGGCGGCGACCGCCTTCGAGATGATCGACGAAGTGGACAACGCCGAGCAGGGCGCCCATTGGGCCCTGCACGCGCTCGCGCGGCGGTGGGTCTGGCTCGACGACCAGATCGGCGAGGTCAACGAGCATCTCGAGGCCCTGGTCGCCGCCGCGGTCCCCACCCTCGTCGCGCGGTTCGGGGTCGGGATCGACACGGCGGGCGCGTTGATCGTCGCCGCCGGCGACAACCCCGAACGGCTCCGCAGCGAGGCATCGTTCGCGGCGCTGTGCGGCGTCGCGCCGCTGCCCGCATCGTCGGGCAAGACCACCCGGATGCGCCTCAATCGGGGCGGCAACCGGGAAGCCAATCAGGCGCTGTGGCGCATCGCGCTGGTCCGCATGGCCCATGACCCCGCCACCCGGGCCTACGTCGAGCGGCGCACCCAAGAAGGCAAGTCGAAACGCGAGATCATCCGCTGCTTGAAGCGCTACATCGCCCGCGAGGTCTACCCCCACCTCCAAACCATCCCCGCCACCCAGGTGGTGAACCGTGACGAGCGGACGGACCGTCACGTTCAACGGCGGGCAAGCCAACGAGCTCGCCGCCGTGCTGCGCGGGCTCCTCTCCTGGATCGCGTTCGGGCGCCGCTGCGCCCACGACGACCTCGCCCGCAGCCTGCACACCGACGCCCACTAC
>JBBQTN010000371.1:0-4109 GCA_038213195.1 Acidimicrobiales bacterium
AGGTATCGGTCGAAGGCCGGCTCGACGTCCGCGAGTTCGGCGATCCAGCCGCGCTCCACACGGTCGTGATCGGGGTGCTCAACTTCACCGCCCGAATCCACCGCTGGGCTCACGACGGCGAGGAGTCCCGAGAGCTGATCGCGATGGACGTCGGTCCGTGGCGGATCAGGATGATCGGTCGGCTCACCCAGCTGGCGCGGACCGGCTGGTGGCGACCGGACGAGGGTGACAGCGCCTTGACCCACGCGATCGACGTCCGCCGGGCAAACGGCGCCACCTTCACCGCCGCAGACACCGAGCCGCTCCGGGAGGCCCTGTTTCACGTGCTCGGCCTCGCCAATGGCTCCCTCGTCGGACTGACTCTCCCGATGGGCTACGGGGCCAATGACGACCAGCCGACCTGGATCCGCTGGGACCAGACCGTCTCCGAGGGCCTGATGAGCCGCCTGACGTGGTTCGACGCCAACGCCGCAGACGACCTGGGCCCTCTGGTCGAGGGCTACATGGCGCTCGCTACGAACGATTTCTGGACCCAGCTCATGCGGCGGGCGGTCCGCATGCAGGTCGCAGCGAATCAGCCGCACCCGATCGACCAGGCCATCCCCGTCGCCATGTCGGGGCTCGAGCTGCTGGCGTGGGTCCAACAGCCAGTCGCTCCGCCGGTTCAGCTGGCGCCCGGGGACGTGACCGCCGCCGACCTCATTCGAGGACTGCTCACTTGGGCGAGCATCTCGACGACGATCGCGCCCGAGCTCGTTCACCTCCGGGGGTACGCGGCGAAGTCGGGCCGTGACCTCCCGTCCGCTCTGTCGGGCGTTCGCAACCGGCTCATCCACCCGCCGAGGAAGCACGGCAAGTCGGAGTGGCCGTCGACCGACCTGATGATCGACGCATGGCGGGGGGCGATGGAGTGCCTCGACCTCGTTCTGTTGAAGATGCTCGGGCACCACGGCAACTACGTCCATCGACGCCACCTGGTGCCGTACACCGACGGCGACACGCTTGCCGTGCCGTGGCCGTCACCCGGGCCCCCCGATCCGACGCCCGCCCCGCCGCGCAAGGCTCGCTGAGCCGCCTCGAGACGGTCACCTCCTGCGGTTGCGCCACAGCAACGGTCTCGAAGACGAGCAGCGTTCCGCGGTCAGCCGCCGCGTATGAGCCGGGCGACACGTTCGGCGGCATCGCTCTGCATCGGCGGCATGACGTGCGTGTAGATCTCTCGCGTGATGTGGGTGCTGCTGTGGTTAAGGCGCTCGCTGACGATCTTGATGTCGATGCCCGCGCTAAGGGCGAGCGTCGCCCAGGTGTGACGGAGGCCGTGCAGCGTGATCGTCGGTAGCGGCCGGTCCGAGTGGTCGCGATTGAAGTACTCCTGCTTGCGATCGAACTCGCGTGAAAACCGCTCCGGGTGGTACGGCTGCCCGTCGAACTTGCAGAAAACGAAGCCCCCGTCGTGGTACCCGGGCCCGATCCGGAGCTTCGCCTGAGCCTGCTCGACCCGCAGGCTCCGGAGCATCGTCACCGTTCCGCCGTCGAGACGGATGAGATGCGCCTGCTTGGTTTTTGGCAGTTCCTTGATGATGACCCGGTGATCGAGAGCTGTCACCTGACGGGAGATCACTGCCGTCGCATCGTCGAGATTGATGTCGCTCCAGCGCAGCCCGAGGCACTCGCCACGCCGGCATCCACTGGTGGCCAGGAACGCCCACGCCGGCAGGTACTGGCTCCGAGCCGAGTAGTCGAGGAACGACCGAAGCTGCTCGGCGCTCCATGCCGCGGTTCGATGCGATCGAGCACCAGCGGCCGACGGAGGAGTGGCGGCGTCAGCGACGTTGCGCACGACCCGGTTCCAGCGCAGGGCGTCCTTCAGCGCGGCGTGGAGGATGGTGTGGACGTACCGAACTGTGCGAGGAGCGACTCCCGGCGTCTGCTCAGGCGCGGGCGCGTCGGTGCGTTCGCGCCTGACCATCGCGGCCACAGCGTTCTTCGTCAGCCCGGCCTCGTGCTCGAACTCTGTCCGAAGACGCTCGGCGACATCGGCGTAGGTCAGTCCCTCGCCGCGCAGTGCTGCCGCTCGCTGGCGTAGCTCGGGTGATCGACCAGGTCGAGGCCCGGGTCGGTGCCGACCCGATTCGAGCAGTTGTCGGTAGAGCTGGTTGAGGTCGACGGGCGAGAGCTTCTGCAGCGGAATCGCCCCGATCCGGGGGATCACGTGGAGACGGAGGTACCGCTCGTAGGAGTGCCACGTGCTCTCCTCCAGCACTGGTGGCCGGCGAGATGGCAGCCACTCCTCGGTGAGGAAGCTGGCGAGAGACAGCCGCTCGGCCTTCACGTATGTGCCGGTGGCCAGCGCGTTCGCAGCTGCGACCCGCGCCGCCTCCGCCTCGCGTTGGGTCTTGAAGCCGCCCTTGCTGTGCTGCTCCCGACGACCATCGGGTCCGACGACGTAGACGTAGTAGGTGTAGGTCGAGCCACGTCGCTTGACGTTCGGGCGGCGGTTGCCGGTCCGTGCGCTCGCCGGCGTGTCAGCCATCGTCGGTGCCCTTCGCCCGGGCTTCTCGTACAGCCCTCGCCTTGGCCATGTTCTGCCACGAGCGCAGCTGACCGGCGAGTTCGGTCAACGACTTGCGCCAGTCGTCGAATCGCTCCAGCTCTTTCATCGCGACGGCCTCGAGCGCATCTTCTGCACGCCAGGCGGCCCGACTATGCGCGTCGGTCAGTTCGCTCCTCCCGACCTCGCTGAGGAACTGGCGGAGACGGGTTGACATCACGTCGTCCTCGCCGGGAGCGCCGAAGATGGTGTCGAGGAGCTCAGTGAGGCTGATGCCGGCCCAAGGATTCTCTGACGACTTCAGCCGGAGCATCTGTTGCGGGGCTTGGCTCGGCCGCGGCGGCATGAAGAAGAAGCCGACCGGGACGCCGAAGCAGCGGGAGAACGCCACGATCTCGTCGGCAGTGAACTGGCGGACGCGCCGGCCGTCGACCGAGCGTTCGGCTGCAGAGAACGTCGCCTTCGACCAGCGCGAGCCGATGTAGTCCTCGAGCTGAGCGGCCGCCTCCTCCTGGGTCCACCTGCGCAGGGCCCGAGCCTCGGCGAGGTTGTAGGCAACGACCTGATTCGGCGAGATCTGCACGTAGGGATCAGTGGCGTCCTGCCTCGATCGACTCATCGAACCTCCGGTAGCTGTTGTCTCAACGCTAGACGAGTCTGCGGCACGGTTGACGAACAAACGACACGGGCGTAGTTTGTCGAGTTCCAGACATGTCAACATCTCGGTAGACCGAGGTTGGAGGTGTTCGATGAACCCGCTGCCGCTCGACGAGTTGCCGGACGTGCTCACGATTCCTGAGGCGGCTCGGTTCCTGCGGGTGAGCACTGGGGCCGCCTACGGGTTGGCCCGGCGCTACCGGGCGACGGACGGACGTGAAGGGCTGCCGGTATTCATGGCCGGCGAGCGGATGATGCGAATCGCGAAGCTCGATCTGGTGCGCTACATCAGCGGTGGCAGCGCCCGCCATCCGGTCAGCGATCACTGATCCGGGCGATCTGAGACGACTGGTGTCGCGATGGTCACCGGAGCTCGCCGACTGCTGATCACAGCCGAAGCCGCACAGCTTCGCCGACGGTTGGGCCCAACGGCATGGGCGGGTTTCGAAGACTTGCTCCTCACATCCGCGAGCGTCGCCGATCGACATGTGTCGACGGCGTCGATCCGTTCGTTGTCCGAGCGATCAGGGTTGGCGAGGAACACGGTCGCACGGGCGTTGCGACGACTTCGCTGCGAACGACTCGTAACGCAGCAGCAGTCGCGCGCTGACGGGACGTTCGCCGCCGGCACCTACGAGGTGACGATCCCTGACGGCATCACCGTCGACGACGTCCGTATCCACGATCTCAGCGCGCCAGCGACCACGGAACGCGCGACGCCTCCAGCCCACGATCAGCTCACGCTGTCGATCGAAGCCTGATCGGGACAGCCGCAATGACCACCCCTCCAAAGCACGCACCCATGATTGACAGACAGGTGAGCCTGTTGCACGAACCCGGTCGGGGTGGGGGGCGGTGGTGCGGGGGGTGCTGTGATGTCGTGAAGTCGGGCGTGGATGAG
>JBBQTN010000372.1:0-4088 GCA_038213195.1 Acidimicrobiales bacterium
GGCCAGCAGCCATCCGGCGATCGCCGGGATGGTCGTGCGCTGCGCCGACTTGCCGATGATCAGCCCAACGTGGCCGGCGGGGAAGCGGACCTCCTGCATGTCCGGGAGGATGTCGTAGATCGGCTTGGTCGCGTCCGGCGGGATCAGGTTGTCCGCCTCACCGATCACGCTGAACGACGGACAGGTGATCGAGCGCAGGTCGACCATCCGGCCGCCCATCGGGATCTCGCCCCTGACCAGGCAGTCGTCCTTCATGAACCACTCGACGGTTTGGCGGAAGCACGCGACGGCGAAGGGGATGTGGTCCTGCGACCACCCGATCAACGCCTGGTGAGCGGCGATGTACTCGCTGTCGTCGAGCCGGTTGAGCAGGTTCGCGTAGCTGACGAGGTCGCCGGTGATGTTGCGCGTACGCAGGCCTTCGAGCACGAAGTTGGCCGGGACGTTGCCGGTCTCGTCGACCAGGTCGTCCGGCGAGATCCGGCCCGACGCGAACATCGTGTTGCTCGAGCCGAGCAGGGTGAAGTCGATCGGCGTGGCCATGATCCCGAGGGCGCGCACCGGGATCTCGGGGTGACCGCCGAGGAACAGCAGCGACAGCACCGCGCCGAAGCAGTAGCCGTAGACGATCAGCTCATCGGCACCGCTGTCGCGCAGGACCTCCTTGGCCGCCAGCGGCAGGTACACGTCGCAGTACGTCTCGAACGAGTTCTCCGCGTCGGCCGCGTCCGGCACGCCCCAGTCCAGCGAGTAGATGTCGAGGCCCTGTGCGAGCAGCGCCTCGATGAAGCTGTTGCCGGGACGGAGGTCGAGGATGTACGCCTTGCTGACCAGGCTCATCACCAGCAGCACCGGCGGCGAGTGCTTGGGGGTGTCGCTGACGTAGTGGTACAGCCGCACCTTGTCGCGGGTCCAGACGGTCTCCTTCGGGGTGCACGCGACGTCGGGCATGCCGACGCCGGCGACGTGCTTCAGCCCGTTGCGGACGCGCAGCGCCGACCGCTCGAGATCACGCCGAATCCTGTCGAGCACTCCTGCTGGACTGACGGACGACGCCATTGGTTGCCACCTTTCGCTTGCCGTTGCCGGCCTGCTTGCTCGCCGAAACCGTCGACCGTGACGACGATGACGCCTTCGACGCGCTCGCCCGCCGCACAGGTCGCGCCGCCAACCGCACGGCGGGGGCGACCTCGGCGTCGTCGAGCTGGTTGCGCAGCTCGCGCACCTCGCGTTCGAGCTTGCCGATCTGGCCCATGAGGCGGTTGACGTCGCTGCCAGCCGGCAGGTTGGCGAGATGGAGGAGCTGGCGGGAGACCCGCTCGGAGCGGGTCTCCACCTCCTTGCGGGCTCGCGCGACGAGGCCCACCAGGATCGCGAAGTTCTCGCTGCGCGCGAACTCGTTGACCCGCGGGCCGATCGCGCGCTCGGCGGCGTCGAACACTTGCTTCCAGGTCGGGGCCTTCGATGCAGCCATGGCGCCTCACTTGGTCTCGGTCGCCGGAGATTACCGCGGCCGGCGCTCACGTCTCGACAGCCGTGCATGGGTCGATACGCTCGGCGCGAATGGCGCTCGCTCGACGTCTCGCGGCCCTCGGCACGCTCGCTCGGGCGAACATCGACGTGTTCGAGCGACCGGACCGTCTGCTCGCCGGGATGGCCGCGGCCGTGCCCTGGGGCGCGACCACGTCCGCCGCACTGGCCCTCGCCGTCGGGCGCGAACCGCGACGCGCGGCGATCATCGACGACGAAGGGTCCGTCTCGTACCGCGCCCTGTGGCGGCGCAGCGATGGCGTCGCACACGGCCTGCGTGCCCTCGGCGCCGGTCCGAACGTCACCGTCGGGATCATGTGCCGCAACCACCGCGGGTTCATCGATGCGCTGGTCGGCGCGTCGAAGACCGGCGCGGACCTCGTGCTGCTGAACACCGGGTTCGCCGGCCCGCAACTCGCCGACGTGGTCGCGGCGGAGGGGATCGAGATCGTCGTGCACGACGACGAGTTCGCCGAGCAGGCCGCGGCGTGCGCGGCCTCGACCACGAAGGTCGGCGGCGCGGCGCTCGCGAAGCTGGCGACCAGCGGGGTGCGGGTCTCGCCGACCAGCCACCAGGGTCGGGTGGTCATCCTCACCAGCGGGACCACCGGCCGGCCGAAGGGCGCGACGCGGGCCGCAGGCGCCGGCGCGATCGAGGGTGTCGCCGGCATCCTCGAACGGATCCCGATCCGGCCCCGCGACGTCCAGGTCGTCGCCGCGCCCCTGTTCCACGCGTGGGGGCTCTCCCACCTGATGCTCGGCTTCACCCGCTGCGCCACGTCGATCATCGCGTCGCGGTTCGACGCCGAGGCCACCCTCGCCGCGATGGCCGACCACCGGGCGCGGGTCCTCGTCGTCGTCCCCGTGATGCTCAGGCGGATCCTCGCCGTCGCGCCGCAGCTGCTCGCTTCGGCCGATAGCTCGGCCCTGCAGGTGATCGCCTCCAGCGGCTCTGCCGTCGGCGGCCAGCTGGCGATGGACACGGCCGACCGGTTCGGACTTGTCCTGTACAACACCTACGGCTCGACGGAGGTCGCCGTCGCCAGCGTTGCCACCCCTGCCGACCTGCACCTCCACCCGACCACGGTCGGGCGACCGGCCCCCGGGGCGAAGGTCGAGATCCTCGACGACGCCGGCGAGCCGTTGCCAGCAGGGACCGTCGGGCGGATCTTCGTCGGCAACTCGGCGCGGTTCGAGGGCTACACGGGTGGCGGCGGCAAGGAGTCGCGCCGTGGCCTGCTGTCGTCGGGCGACGTCGGCCACTTCGACCACGAGGGCTTCCTCTACGTCGACGGCCGTGACGACGACATGATCGTCTCCGGCGGTGAGAACCTGTTCCCGTCCGAGGTCGAGGAGCTGCTCAACCGCCACCCGGCGATCCACGAGGCGGCGGTCGTCGGGGTGCCGGACGAGGAGTTCGGGCAGGTGCTCGCGGCGTTCGTCGTGCGCCGCCGCGGCGCCGCGCTCGACGCCACGGCGGTCAAGCGCTACGTGCGCGAGCACCTGGCCAGGTTCAAGGTCCCGAAGCGGGTCGAGTTCGTCGACGAGCTGCCGCGCAACGCCACTGGCAAGATCCTCACCCGTGACCTCGCCCGTCGTTGACGGCGGGGCGCGTCCGGCGATCGTGGGAACGGCGACCCCGCGGATCGGGTAGCGTCGTGCGAATCACAACCGTGTAACCCGGCGGATTTCGGCAGTGCGCCGCGGTGGTCGGCGACGTCGACGAGGATGGAGGGCAGATGGCTGATTCGTTCACCCACCTGCATGTGCACACCGAGTTCTCGATGCTGGACGGCGCGGCGCGGTTGGACGAACTGGTCGCCAAGGCGGTGGCGGACGGGCAGCCGGCGATCGGGATCACCGACCACGGCAACATGTACGGGGTCCTCGAGTTCTACAAGGAGTGTCGCGCCCAGGGGGTCAAGCCGGTCATCGGCACCGAGGCGTACATGGCCCACGACTCGCGTCGGGAGAGGCCGGCGCGGCGCGGCCGGATCGACGACTCGGGCGGCGACACGGAGGGCGGCAACAAGCTCTACTACCACCTCACCCTGCTCGCCGAGACCGACCAGGGCTACCGCAACCTGATCCAGCTCGCCTCGCTGGCGTTCATGGAGGGTTACTACTACAAGCCGCGGATCGACTGGGAGCTGCTCGCCCAGTACCACGACGGGCTGATCGCCACCACCGGTTGCCTCGGCGGCCACGTGCTCCAATCGCTGCTGCACGGCGACGGCAAGGGCGCGCTGGACAAGGCGGCCCGCCTGCAGGACATCTTCGGCAAGGACAACCTGTTCGTCGAGCTGCAGGACCACGGCCTGGCCGCCCAGCACGAGACCAACCCGAAGCTGATCGAGCGGTACTCCGCGGGGTTGATCGCCACCACCGGTTGCCTGGGTGGCCCGGTACTGCAGTCGATGCTGAACGGCGACGACCGGGGCGCGCTCGAGAAGGCCGCCCGCCTGCAAGACATCTTCGGCAAGGACAACCTGTTCGTCGAGCTGCAGGACCACGGCATCGCCGCCCAACTCGAGACGAACCCGAAGCTGGTCGAGATC
>JBBQTN010000373.1:0-4074 GCA_038213195.1 Acidimicrobiales bacterium
CCTGGCTGAGACCGCTGTCAGATCAGGTCGAGCGTCTTCATTCGGGTTACGACGTGGTCGAGTTCGTCCCAGCGGTCGATGGTTGCGCTGTAGATCAGGTCCTCGAGGCCGATGTAGATCAGGCAGGCTCGCAGGCGGTTCGTTTCGCCGACGGGCACGTACTGGGCCGCAGCCCAGCGCACGCTGATCGCGGCTCGGAGGACGTTGACGTCGAGGTTCGGATACCACGGGGACCAGAAGTCGAACCAAGCGAGATCGTAGAGGTGGTCACCCCATCGCTGGCAGCCCCAGTCGAAGATGCCGGTGATCCTATCGGCGTCGATGTGCACGTTGCGGTTGAGCAGGTCACCGTGGAGGAGCGTGAGTGGTACGTCGCCCAGGTGCAGCCTGCGAAGGTGGTCGATGCCGGCGGTGAACCCCGCCGACCCAGTCTTCGAGGTGGCGAGCTTCGCGGGCCAGCCTGCGCCTCGGGGGTCGAGGTCGCCGCGTTCGATGTCGAGGAGCTGCTGACGCCACGGCGCGACGGACGCAGCCGTACCGGCTGAAGCTGCTGTCGTCGGCGTCGGTGTGAGTGCCCGCATCGCTTCGAGCGCAGCAGCAACCTGCTCGGCGATGGCCGGCCAGTCGCTGGCTGCGCAGTCCTCCAGCGGATCGCCGACAGCGCGCGACGACACGCAGTAGTAGTGGTTCGCAGATCCCACCACCCGTCCGACGGCGATCACCTCGGGGATCGGCAACCGTGGCGACGCGAGCGCTGACATTGCCTGGTCCCTGCGGAAATCGGTGACGTGCTGGCCGCTTCCGTCGCCACGCTCGATCGCCACCCCGTCCACACCTGCCCGTCGCAGCCGTGCTGTCATTCCTCGCAACGCCGCAGCATCGTGGGTGACCTCGAAGCGTTCAACGACCCGACCAGTCGCGTCGATCACACAACACAGATGAAGTTCCGACGCCCAATCGATTCCAGCCACCACACCGTCACATCCACCTCGTCTCGCTCGTCGGGATGCGTGACCCGGTCCTGGCGTTGGTGCTGGTCGCTCACTGCAAGGCGCTCGAAGCGCGTGGGCCTATCGCCAGTCGTCAACGCCGGACCGGTGAGCCCTGCTGCACTTCCATTGGCTCTCGAAGAGCAAGCATCGGAATTAGTGACCCACCGGGACCGGACACACACCGAAACCCTTCCTCAAGAGCCCCGGCTACGACCCATGGTGGATCAGTGAGCATCGCGCAGGAAGCCTGGGGCTACGTGTTCCATCGCCCAGACCCTTGCCGCGGCAACGTGCTCGACGTGTCTGTCGGCGCGTAGGTCGCGCCAAGGTGGCGATTGGCCGAGATGCAGCGGAGGTGGTCATGCCCCGGCAGATGGTGTTGGCGACGGCGGACGGCGAAGCGTCGCCTGTGCTCCAGGAGGTGGGCGCCCACAAGATGACGACGCTCGAGGGGTTCACCTTGCTGTCAGCGAGGAAGAACATGGATGTTGTTGACGTGCACGCGCGTCTTGCACCCCGGTCATTCCAAAGCCGTCCACCTCCCCCCGAAATGGAACGGTCACCCTTCTCTGAGAGGACCCGCATCCGGTCACCTCCGCTGATCTCGCTTCACGACCACGCCGGCCGCCTCACGGTCCCACGTGCCTGGGACGAGCGCCTCGGCTCGCAGCGCTGCCTTGCGCACCTTCTCCGTCGGCGTCTTCGGCAGCTCATCGACGAACCGGATGAACCGCGGGATCATGAAGTACGCCATCCGCGGTCGAAGGAAGTCAATCAGCTGCACAGGGTCGAGCGTCACGTCCTGCTCGACGGCGATCACGGCCAGGACCTCGTCCTCGGAGAGTTCACTCGGCACCGCGACAACGGCTGCCTCGCGCACGGCAGGATGCGCCAGCAGCTCGCGCTCGACCTCGCTCGAGGAGATGTTCTCACCCCGCCGGCGGATCGCGTCCTTCAGCCGGTCGATGAAGAAGTAGTTGCCCTCCTCGTCCCGTCGGGCGAGATCACCGGTGTGGAACCACCCGTTGCGCCACGCCTCGGCGGTCGCGTCCGGCCGCTTGTAGTAGCCGCTGTTGAGCGCCCACGGCGCGTCGGTCCTGAGCACGATCTCGCCGACGGACCCGACCGGCACTTCGCAGTCGTGCTCGTCGACCAGCCGCAGCTCCACCCCTGGGCGGACCCGTCCGCAGGTGCCGGGCACTTGCGGGTTGCGCTCGGTGATGATCGGCGAGGACAGCTCGGTCATGTTGTAGATCGACCAGACGTCGACACCGAACCGCTCCCGGAACCGCTCGACGTCGTCGAGGGAGGGGACGATGTAGGCCTTCCGCAGCGGATGGTCACGGTCATCGGCCCTGGCTGGTTCGCGTTCGATGAACGTGGCCATCACGCCCAGGAGAAAGACGATGGTGGCCTCCATGCTGCGGATCTGGCTCCAGAACCGCCGCACGCTGAAGCTGTCGATGACGGCAACCGACCCGCCGTGGATGAGCATCGCCAGCACGAGGCCCGTCCCGCCGACGTGGAACAGAGGCATGTTGATCATGAACCGGTCCTCCGGCCCGAGGAAGTCCATGGTTGTCGGGCCAAACATCGCGTACAGCTGCATGTACGAGACGATTACGCCCTTCGAGGGACCCGTCGTTCCCGAGGTGTACAGGATGGCCACCGTGTCCCACGGCTCGATGGGACGCTTCGGGTACTCCATTTCCGGGCTATCGCCGCGCAGGCTCTCGCCATTGATGATCCTCACCGCGCCGATGTCGGACAGGTCGTCGCCTTCGGATGCTCCGACGCAGGCGATCACTTCCGTTGCGCCGAGAGCTTCCACTTGGCGCAACGCCGGGACGAGTTCGGCGGCGGCGATGACGAGACGGGCGTCGGCGTTGGCGAGGATGTCCGCCAGCAACTGGCCCCGGTAGGCCGTGTTCATCGGGACGTAGACCGCTCCGAGGTAGTTGACGGCGAACCAGAAGCGCAACCCGCTTGCGCCGTTCGGGAGCCAACACACCACGTGGTCGTCCTGGCCCACCCCTGCGGCCTGGAGAGCAGCGGCGGTCGATCGCACCTCGGTGAGCAGCTCCTTGTGGGTCCAGGTCGTGCCGTCCTCGAACACCGCGAACACGCCCGTGGGTGCGGTGGCGGCGCGGTGCTCGAGCAGGTAGCGCAGCACGCATTCCTCGCGCCCGGCAACACGTGGGTCGGGCTGGTGGCTCACCGTTGCTCACCGACAGCTGCGTCCTGGCCGCGGGGGGCGAACTCAGCGTAGCCGTCCCTGATCGCCAGAGTGCCTTGTGACGTTCGGACCTCGAAGCCGAGTGCGGACATGTCCCCGTCGGTCACCAGCTCGGACACCACGACACGCAGCGACGTTCCTGGCAGGACAACGTCCGCGAACCGGCACTCAATTGCGACCAGCATGTCGGCGTGCCCGGCAGGGAGGTAGCCGAGAACCGCGGTGACCGCCCGGGCAAGGCCCTCCGTGCCATGCAGGACGGTCTGCGGCAGGCCGCCAGCCCTGGCGACGCGCACGTCGGTGTGGATCGGGTTCCAGATCCGCGCGCACTCGGTGTAAATGACGGCGTTGGTGGCGTCGACATCGATGCTGGCGATCCGCATCGTCGGCTCGGGAACCGTGAGCGCACGCGCGGGCGCTGCGCGGCGGTCCGTGGCGCCGACCACCTCGACGCCGCGGTAGAGCATCCCGACGTAGCTCGAGACCACCGGGTTGCCGTCTTCGGTGGTCTCGAACTGCACGCCGAGGTACGTGCCGACCGAGCGGCGCTCGAGATCGACCAGTCTGGCGGTGGTCACCAGCCGCTGCCCGTTGCGGATCGGCCGGCGGAGCCTGATGCGGTGGGTGACGTGCAAGCCGCGTTCGAGGGTCCCCGGACTCAACTCGACACCGGGTGAGCCGTTCATGATGAGCGGCCACTCGATGCACACGGGGAAGACCGGGTGGGCGACGATCCCACCGGGCGTGTCCAGATCGCATAGCGCAGGCCGGTCCTCGCCGACCGCTGTGGCGTAGGCGAGCAACCAGCGGTCGTCGATCACGTGCTCGATCCGCCGCGCCACGATC
>JBBQTN010000374.1:0-4073 GCA_038213195.1 Acidimicrobiales bacterium
TGCATCCACGGGTTCGGTGCAGGTGGCGGCTGCACCACCTGCACCCGCGCCTGCCCGCGCTTCAGGGCGTGGGAGCCGGCCGCCGACATGCACCTGTTCGGTCGGGTGCGCGAGCCGAACGAGATGTCCGGGATCTGGCGCCAGCTGCTGCTGACCCGCGCCGCCAACGACGAGGAGCACACCAAGGGCCAGGACGGCGGGTTCGTCTCGGCGATGCTCAACTGGCTGCTGGCCCACGACTACATCGAAGCGGCGATGGTCAGCGGGGTCGAGGACGACGACGCGTGGAAGGCCAAGCCGGTCCTCGTCCACAACAGGGAGGAGGTGCTGGCCACCGCAGGCAGCCGCTACACCTACTGCGCCAATCCACTCGCGCTGCGCCAGGCCAAGGAGGAGGGCCTCGAGCGGCTCGCCCTCGTGGGGATGGGTTGCCAGAACAGCTCGCCGCCGATCATGTGGGACCGCAAGGCAGGCAAGATCTCCAAGCCGTTCGTGTTCAACATCGGCCTGCTCTGCTCGAAGACCTTCGACGACGCGATCTTCGAGGAGCTGTTCGAGGCCAAGTACGGCCTCAAGAAGCAGGACATGGTCAAGATGAACATCAAGGGCGTCTTCCAGATCTGGATGAAGGACGGCTCGTACCACGAGATCAACCTCAAGGAGTGCCACCAGTGGACGCGTGAGGGCTGCAAGAACTGCCCGGACTTCGCCGCCGAGCATGCCGACATCTCGACAGGCGGGATCGGCAAGGACAACGACTGGACGTTGACGATCGTGCGCACCGAGCTCGGTGAGGAAGTGATCAACCGGATGATCGCCGACGGCACGATCATCTCCCGTCCCGCCCAGGAGGACGAGGTGGCGATGAAGTTGCTGCGCACGCTGAGCATCGTCAGCCGCCGGCGCTGGCCCGAGTTCGCCGACCGCGGCCCGGCGATCGGCGTGCCGCCGCCGAAGAAGAAGGCCGACGGCTCGGAGCCTGCGGCCCACTGAGGCGCCGCAGCCGCCACCGCGGGTCAGTCGCGACTCGTGCGCTCCTCCGGCCCGGCCCACGGCGGGGGCGGCGGAGGCGGCGGCGACGTCCACTCGGCAGAGGATGGGATCACGGTGGTCCGGTCCGGATCGTGCGGCGGCGGGGGCGGAGTCACCTCGTTCTCACTCGTGTACGGGTACTGGCCGGTCGGATCGGCCGCCGCTGTCTGGTACTGCGTGGTCGGGTCGTCGCCGTCGTTCGGCACCGAGGCGGCAACCGGGACGTACACCCCGACCGGCGCAGACGCAGGTGCCGCGCCGACGTACACCCCGTGGTACGTCGGGGCGCGGCCGTCGTCGGACGAACCGGCGAACAGCACCGCGGCCAGGCCGGCGATCAATCCGACCGCTGCGCCGAACATCGCCGCCGGCTGCGCGCCGTTGAAGACCGAGTACCAGAACCGGCCGAGGCCCTCGGGGTCCGAGATGCCGGGGAACAGGTCGCCGTATGCGATCACGGTCTCCAACCAGCCCGCCGCCATCGCGACGAGGACGGTCACTCCCCACGCCCCGAGCACCAGCGACAGTCCCGAGGCCCGCTTAGCGACCGCCCACACCATGAAGTACCCGAGGACGACGACGGCGATGGCGCCGAGCAGCTGGGCGACCCAGATCGTCGTCTCGCCGCCGAGCCGCGTGAAGCGCCACTGGAAGAAGCTCGGGATGCGCAGGATCGTGCGGGCGCGGTTGCTGCGCGCGTCGAGCACCACGTGGTCCGTGAACCACTGGTTGCCGAAGGCCGCGATCGCGGCGAGCAGGACGAGGGCAGCGCCGAAGGCGGCGCGCGCCGGATGGCGGGGTGTCATGTTCGGGGACAGTAGTGCTGCCGGTTCTCCGGGGTCACGGTCGTCCTCCGGCCGGGACGAGACTCACCCGATGCCGCTGCGCCCTCGCCCACGCCCATCGCCCGACGCCGGCGTGCCTGCAGCCGAGTCGATGAGCTACGGCGACTACCTCCACCTCGACGAGCTGCTCGGTGCGCAGCACCCGCTCTCGCCGGATCACAACGAGCTGCTGTTCATCATCCAGCACCAGACCACCGAGTTGTGGATGAAGCTGATGCTGCACGAGCTGCGTGCTGCCGTCGGCGCGGTCGCCGTCGGCGAGCTCGACGCGGCGTTCAAGATGCTGTCGCGGGTCAGCAGGATCATGGAGCAGCTGGTCCACGCGTGGGACGTGCTGTCGACGATGACGCCGCCCGAGTACTCGGCGATCCGCCCGTTCCTCGGCGCCAGCAGCGGGTTCCAGAGCTGGCAGTACCGCAGCGTCGAGTTCCTCGTCGGCAACAAGAAGGCGGCGATGCTCGAGCCGCACGAACACCGCCCAGACGTCCTCGCCGTCCTCACCCGCGACTTCGACGCGCCGTCGCTGTACGACGAGACCGTGCGCCTGCTCGCCCGGCGCGGGTTCGCTGTGCCACAGGATCATCTGCACCGCGATTGGCACGAGCCGTACGTGGCCAGCCCGGCGGTCGAGGACTGCTGGCTCGCGGTCTACGCCACTCCGTCGGCGCACTGGGACCTCTACCAGCTGGGCGAGGAGCTCGTCGACTTCGAGGACGCGTTCCGCCAGTGGCGCTTCCGGCACGTCACCACCGTCGAGCGGATCATCGGTGTCAAGCCCGGCACGGGCGGCACCGCGGGGGTCAGCTACCTGCGCAGGATGCTCGACGTCGTGCTCTTCCCCGAGCTGTGGTCGATGCGCGGACGGCTATGACCCCGGCACGTGGGCCGCCCCGGCGAGCTCAGCGGCGCGGGCGAACACCGCGTCGAGCATCGTCTCGGTCAGCCGGCGCGTGAACGTGTTCTGCTGGCTGGGGTGGAACGAGCACACGACGGTCGTGCCGTTCGGCGCGACGACCTCGACACCGTGTCCGAAGCGCGGCCGGGGGCGCACCCCGAGCTCGACGCACACCGCCTGGTAGGCGAACGCCCCGAGGCAGACGACGACGTGCACCGCACCCAGCAACGCCCACTCGCGCTGCAGGAACGGGCGGCAGCGATCGCGCTCGTCGGGGGTCGGGGTGTTGTCGGGCGGTGCACAACGCACCGCGGCCGAGATCCACGCGCCGTCGAGGCGCAGGCCGTCGTCGGCGGAGACCGACGTCGGCTGGTTGGCGAACCCTGTCCGATGCATCGCGCGGACCAGCCAGTCCGCCGACCGATCGCCCGTGAACACCCGACCCGTGCGGTTCCCCCCGTGAGCAGCGGGCGCGAGCCCCACCACCAGCACCGCAGCCTGCGGATCGCCGAACCCGGGGACCGGCCGGCCCCAGTACGTCTCGTTGCGGAACGACGCCCGTTTGTCCCGCGCGACCAGCTCGCGCCAGGCGACGAGCCGCGGGCAGGCCCTGCAGTCGACGATGTCGGCATGCAGGGCGGCGAGTGAATCCACGGTCACGACGTTAGGTTGCATCCTCGAATGGCGAGAACGAAACCCGCTCCCCCGGCCTCGACGGTCGTGCTGCTGGTGCGCCATGGGCAGACACCGACGACGGGCAAGATCCTGCCGGGTCGTGCCCCAGGACTGCACCTCGCCGACCAAGGCGTGCTCCAGGCCAATGCGGTCGCGCAGCGGATCGGCGAGTTGAAGCAGGTGGACGCGGTCTACGCCTCCCCGCTGGAGCGGGCGCGGGAGACCGCCGCGCCGATCGGGGCAGCCCGTGGAGTGAAGGTCCAGATCGACAAGGGCCTGATCGAGTGCGACTTCGGCGAGTGGACCGGTGCGGAGCTGAAGACGTTGATGAAGCTGCCGGAGTGGACGACGGTGCAGCGCGCCCCGTCGGTGTTCCGCTTCCCCGGTGGGGAGAGCTTCACCGAGATGCAGCTGCGGATGGTCAGCGCGCTCGATCGGCTGCGGGCCAAGCATCCCGGCGGCACGATCGTCTGCGTCTCGCACGCCGACCCGATCAAAGCCGTCGCCGCTCACGCGATGGGGACCCATCTCGATCTGTTCCAACGGATCGTCATCAGCACCTGCTCGGTGACCGCGATCGCCTACACCGTCGGCGGCCCGATCGTGCTCACCGTCAACTCGACCGG
>JBBQTN010000375.1:0-4061 GCA_038213195.1 Acidimicrobiales bacterium
GTCAGGGCTCCTCACCGAACCGCTGGCACATGCGCGGATGCCCGCCCCCGTGCTGCGCGACATCCTGACTCGTCTCGAACGTGCCGCACACGACGGGGAACACGACAGCAGGCTGTTGCAGATCATCCTCGAGCAGACCTCGACCACCGGCCACGCCAAGACCGCCTCGACGCAGACCGAGGCCGAGCTCGCCGACCTCGTCGCCGCGTCCGCCGACGTGTCCGCCGGAGACACCGTCTACGACCCGTGCGCCGGCGAAGGTCTCCTCTTGCTCAACTGCGCACGCACCGCACACGGGCCAGTGACCGTGTACGCACAAGAACTCGAAGAGAACGCATCACGGATCGCGAGAACACGGTTCCTCGTCGAGCCGCTCACCGCGACCTTCGGGCAACCGGGACTGAGTACCGTCGACGAAGACCAGTTTCCACGCTTGCGAGCCGACGTGGTCGTCGCCGACCCACCGCTCACGACACGGCTGCACCTGGTCGAATGGGTCCACCACGCCATCGATCACCTCGCCGACAACGGTCGAAGCGTGATCACCCTGCCCGCACACGCCATCACCGACATCAACGAGGCGCGACGTAAACCGCAACAAGACCTCCGCGACGGGCTGACGGCCCTCGCCGACGAAGGCCGAATCACAGCAGTCACGATCGTGTCGAGCGGTCTCCGCAGGGAGGTCACCGGACCGCTGACGATCTGGAAGCTCACCAATAGTGCCGCACCCGGCCGCAAGATCGAACTCCGGCGACTCGACAACTCCGAGCCCGGAGACCTCGCAACGGTACGGGTCACCGAGGTTCCGGCCGATCAACTGCTTGATGCACTCGCAGCAGCTGCACGCGGTCAGCCGAAACGCGGATCCCGAGGCCCACGCCTGAGATCTGGCGCCGGCGACGGCTCCGAGCCGGTCCAGGGTGGAAGCCAACACCAGCCGTCGGAACGCCTCCTCCACGCCATCGAAGCGGTCGCCCTCGAACTCAGCGTCCTGGCAGAGCAGGTCTCCGGCGAACACAGCAACGACATCCACCGGATCCTCGATCACGTCCAATCGATCGCTGAAGAGCTCGCCACCAACTCCTTGGCCAACACGTAGTCGGTGCCCGATGTCGACGCGACGCTCGGAGTTGAACGCAGCGTCGCTCCGTGCATGGTCCGCCGAGTCGCGGCTCAGTCGACGGCGAACGGAAAGGACGAGAGTGCGAACGTTCACGGACGCGGGGCGTTCCACGGCTCGCTGTCAAGCTCGCCGGCACGGCACGCAGGTGTGTCGGATCATCGCCACCCATCAGGGCTGGGCGCCGTCGGTGCGCATTGTGCAGCGTCTGTTCGACAGAGGCCTGAACGTGCGCTCCTACGGGGGCGGGCCCCGGGGGCGTTCGGCCGGTGCGAGCAGGGAGCTTCCAACGTGTTGTGAACCGGCGACGCCTTGCACCGCCACGTCATCGCGAGCCGCATACGGTTGGTAGGTAGGTACCCCCACCCTCACAGAAAGGCACCTCGTGGGCGACCCGGCGGGTCACTTGTATGTCCCGGAGCCGCAGATTGGTTCGTCATATGCCGCCCAGGACCCGGTAGTTCCGCAGGGCGCAACAGCGTCATCGAACGCTCGGCGCCGTGCGCCGTTGGTGCAACGTCGCCCACCAGACGCAGGCTGCCGTTCAACGGCTCAACGGCGCCGTACTGTAACGGGAGCATGCGCGGGTCGGGCCACAGGTTGTCATGAGCAGCACGTCGTACTTGACGCCGGAGGCACGCGCTCGAGTGCAGATCGATCTCCAACTGCAAGCGTGCGGCTGGGTAGTCCAGTCCCGGTCGGCGGTGAACGTGTATGCGCAGCAGGGGGTGTCGGTCCGCAAGTTCATCATGGCGGCCGGCCATGGGCGGGTGGACTACTTGCTGTTCATCGACGGCAAGGCAGTCGGCGCGATCGAAGCGAAGCCATCGGGTACGCCGTTGGCGGGTGGCGAGCCCCAGTCGGGGAAGTACTCGACGGGTTTGCCGGCGAACTTGTCGGCGCCGTGTCGCCCGTTGCCGTTCCTGTACGAGTCGGCGGGTGACGAGACGATGTTCACCGACGGGTTCGACCCGGAGGCGCGCAGTCGGCAGGTGTTCACGTTCCATCGTCCGGAGTCCCTGGCTCGGTGGCTCGCCAGTCGGCGGACGACGATGCCAGCGGGTCGTTTCGGGCCCGGTTGCAACAGCTCGGCGCTGTTCCGCTGGATGGTTTGCGGCGGATCCAGGTCGATGCGATTGGCAAGGTCGAAGTGTCGATGAAGGCCAACCGGCCGCGAGCGTTGGCGCAGATTGCAACCGGGCCGGGCAACACGTTCATGGCGGCGAACCTCGCGTACCGGCTGGTGCAGCAGGCGGATGCCGAGCGGGTCCTGTTCCTGGTTGATCGGGCGAACCTTGGTCGGCAGACGTTGCGTGAGTTCCAGCAGTTCTCGACGCCGTGCGACGGTCGGAAGTTCACCGATCTGTACAACGTGCAGTGGCTGACCTCGAACTGGATCGATCCGGCTGCGCGGGTGGTGATCACGACGGTGCAGCGCCTGTAATCGATGCTGCGCGGTGACGAGGAGTTCTCGGCCGACGACGACGAGAAGTCGGGCACGGAGATCGAACCGGCGCGACCGGCCGAAGTGGTCACAACCCGAGGATCCCGATCGAGTCGTTCGATGTGGTGATCGTCGACGAGTGTCACCGCTCGATCTACGGGGCGTGGCGACAGGTTGTCGAGTACTTCGACGCGTTCCTCGTCGGGTTGACGGCGACGCCGGCGAAGCAGACGTTCGGGTTCTTCAACCAGAACGTCGTTGTCGAGTATGGGCATGCGGAAGCGGTCGCCGATGGGGTCAACGTCGACTTCGACGTTTATCGGATACGCACCAAGATCACTCAGCAGGGATCGACGGTCGATGCGGGGTTGGCGACCAAGTTCCGTGACCGGGAGACCGGCAAGACCCGGTTGGAGAAGCTCGACGAGGATGTCGTCTACGACGCTCTCCAGCTCGACCGCGACGTCGTTGCGCTCGATCAGATCCGGACGGTGATCCGCACGTTTCGTGACAACTTGTAGAAGCCGCAGGACGAGGGTGGGATTTCCCCGTTGGCAGCGAGGTCCCCAAGACGCTGAGCGATGAACGGTCATTACTTCCACTACCGTCGCGTCGGGTTTGATTCACCTATGCCACAGCGCCGGCCGCCCCTACAGTCGCCGATGTGGACTGCGGAGCGGTGACCTCGCTGTTCGCCGGGACCTACTGGCGGGCGGTGTGCGGTATCCACGATTGGCAAACCAGGGCATATCCCGACAGGGAACGCGCCGAACTTGAGTTGCAGGCGCATTGGGCTCGTCAGGGTCGCATCGACTTCGTCGGCGCGACGACCCTCGTGCGAGGGCTGGGTCGACCCGCAGCACAGCAGCGTCAACCGGAGCCCGAGTGGAGCGCGACCTGTCGAAGTTTTGCCGGTTTGCGTACAACGGCCGAAGTGGGAAGCGCTCACACCAGCGCAGGTCAACGCCGTCGGCCATGAGGAGAAGACCGGTCTTGCCGCGTCAGGGGAGCCCGACTTAGACCCGACGGCCGCACGGTGGTGCTTGCGTTGCACGCCTCGCCGCGGTCTGGGCCTGCCAGGTCCAGCGGAACCTGCCCCGCCAAGGTAGCGCCCGCCGTTCTAGCGGATGCCTGGCGCGGCTCAACACGACGGGAACCGGGAACACCACCGCGGTGACATCGCCGGAGAAGCCGTGGTGGAAGCCGCCGTGGAAGTTGAACCGGGATCGGCCGATGGTGCACGGTTCGACGCAGGCGGCGGTCGAGGCGGCCGGCGACCGCGTTGGCCCGGACGAGGTCGAAGGACCAAACTCGGTGTGAGGTGTAGTCGCCGCCGATGTGGGCATCATCGCGACCGATGCGCATAAGAACCACGGCGGGTGACGCGGGCTCCGGCGCGGGCGGGTTGCTCGGAATCAGAACCTCGATCTGCCGCTCATTGAGTTCGGTGATCTAGTGTCCGGTCGCTGGTTGAGGCGCAACTGGCACTAGCCC
>JBBQTN010000376.1:0-4060 GCA_038213195.1 Acidimicrobiales bacterium
CGACGCCCGCGCAGTGGTGGCGCGTCACAACCTCGGGCGTGGTCATGCTGACCGCCCAGAGCAGTACCGGTCAGCTAGGAGCGTGGCGGCTGCGAGCCACAAACGTCCGCTACCTGGCGGTCGACGGCAGCCGTCCGACTATCACTGTGGACGGGGTCGAGACCGTGGACGGTCAAATCTCCGGCCCGCCGGGTCTCCTGCCGCCCGCTTCCGACCTCGTGGCGTCGGCCATTGTGAGTTCGAGGCCGGCACCCAAACTGCAGCCCGGTGCCTGGCAGACAGGTAATCCGATCTTCCTCGCCGGGTTGCCCCGCGACACCTCAGCGCTTCGAGCGCGGCTCTACGCCACCGTGGGCAGCGACAGCGAAGCGTTTACCTACATTGCCGATGCGCTGCGATCGGGGTTGGTGCCAGCCGACCTTCGGGCCGCGCTGTATCGCGTGCTCGCTACGGTCCCAGGCGTGGAGATCACGTCAGCGAAGGCCTCGATCGATGGCGTCATTGGAGTCGGCTTCGGTCGACTCGATGACCCACACAGCCTACGACCCGAGATCGTGATCGATCCCACCGATGGCGCTTTCGTCGGCGAGCGCACCGTAGTCGAGCGCCAGATCGACGGCCTGATGGCGGGAACAGTCATCGACCAGACAACCGTGAGCCGGGCACTCGTCAGCACGGTCCCTGCCAACGTTGTTGCGCGATTCCCACACTAGGAACAGTCCCCACCACGAATACCGCTACGACCGAGTGCGAACGCCGGATATTGATCGGATCGAAGGGTTGTTCTGACTGCTGCCCGGGCGTCGCGGCTGGGTCCTTGCTGTGAATCGTGTCGGCAGCGTCCAACTCCCACCTTTCCGTCACCATCACCTACCCCCGCGCAGATCGTGGTAGTTGCATGGCCTGCCTAACCCTTTGCCGCGAGCGCGGAGAGCCGGGCCGCTAACTCCCGGTCCCGATCGGCGGAGGCGTGTTGGTAGCGCATCGCTGCGCCAGGTGTGGAATGCCCGAGCCGCCCCATGAGGTCAGCAATCGTCGCGCCCTGTTGGGCTGCGAGCACCGCCCCGGTATGGCGTAGGTCGTGGAATCGCAGGTCGGGCCGCCCGGCGTCATCCCTGGCCCTGTAATACGGCCCATAGAGCGCCGACGGTGCGAGGTGCCCACCCTTCGCACCGGGGAATAGCAACGCGTCGTCGCCCTTGCCCGTGTGCTCGCGTAGGTGCGCACGCAACGGGGAAATTAAGTGCGGCGGGATGGCCACGTCGCGGATGCCTGCCTCTGATTTGGGCGTGCCGACGATCACCTGCCCCTTGACCCTTACGACGGCGCGACGGATACGCAGCACCTCCCCGTCGAGGTCAACATCTTTGCGGCGTAGTTCTGTCAGTTCGCCAAACCTCGGCGCGCACCACGCGGCCAGCACCACGATCATCGCTAGGCGTTCCGGCATGGAGTCGGTGATTGCCTCAAGTTCCGCCAACGTCGCGGGCCTAATCGTGATCTTGCGTTTGGTGGAGCCACCTCCGGGGATCCGGCAGGGATTGGCCGAGATGATGTCGTCGGACACTGCCGTCCCGCAGATGGTTCGCAGCAACCCGTAGGCGTGTCCCCGCATGGTGGGCTTGGTCGGGTCCATGGCCGCGAACCACGAGCGCACTCGGGCCGGTTGCAACTGGTCAAGTTTGAGGTCGCCCAAGAGCGGCAGGATGAAGCCGTCTAGCAACTTGCGATAGTGGTCACGGGTTCGTGGCTTGAGGTTGCGTCCTGCTAGCCAGGCTTCGGCGTATGTCTTGAGGGTGTCGGTGCGGTGGCGTTCCGGTGGTGCCCAGGTGCCTCGCTTGACCTCATCGGCCTGCCTCGCTAGCCACTTCTCGGTGTCGCCTTTCGTGTCGAAGGTCTCCGGTGCTGGCCGGGTCACACCGTCCGGTCCTGGGAAGGTCGCTTGCCAGCGCCCCGACGGGAGCCGACGTACCCCGCCGCTGCGGTTGGGTCGGCGGGTAGATTTGACGGGCTTGGCGGGCACTGGTCACCTTCCAGTTTCGCGTTATTCAGCAGGTCTGGGCCTCGATATTTCTGCACGCCCGTGCGTAAATGCTGTCATATCGAGTCCTGGCGTGTCCACACCCGTCTACCGTGCAGGATTGAAAACCACTGCGAGACAAGGGGTTTCGGGATATCTGTGCAGGTCAGAGGCGTGTCGTCCAACTTATTCAATCCCAGTATCGCCAACCAGTTCACCCCCAACACCCAAGTTGATCATGGACTTTTGCGCAGCATTTCGGGGAATGCCGTGCATTTCTCCATGATCAACTCTCGGGGGCGCCGGGGAGTGGGGGTTCGGCGGAACTGTCCCGAAGGATGACGAGGGCGTCTCCACCGATGGACTCCAATTCCGTACGCCGTAGCCAGATCACGTTTGCAGCGGCACCCACGAGTACGGCGAGCGAACTCACGTACGCCCACAGCAAGATCGCGATCGGTGCAGCGATCGCGGTGTAGATCGATCCGGCGCGGAACAGGTACGCGAAATACACGCGCAACCCCACCGAGCCCAGCAACAGCCCACCGACCGCCACCGCCGTCCCCGGAATCGTGTCCCGCCAACGCAACGACGGGGACGGAGAGACGCGATAGAGCGTGCCCAGCACGCCCACGATCAGACCTCCCACCACGACCCAATATCCAACGAGGCTCAACCACGAAGCCCATGGGAACCAGTGCGCCACAAGGCCAGGGCCAATCAACAGCAGTGGGATGGCAATAGCGATGACGAGGAGAAGCGCCGCGTAGACGAGGACGGCCAAAATGCGCGAATGGGTGTACGACCGCTCAGCACTGCCATGAATCGACGCGATGGACTGAACAGTCGTTGCGATCAAACGAGATCCGCCATAAATCGCGACCGCAAATCCCATCAGACCCAACGACGCATTCCCACCGGAAACGATCTCGTCACGAATCGGAATGACGTAGTCGTTGACAACTTGCGGCGTGACGAACCTCGACAGAGTCGTCACCACCTGCTGTTTGAGGTCGTCGAGCGATGATTGAGGGACGAACCGAGCGACGAACGCACTCGTCGACACTGCGCCCATCACGATCCAGGGCATCGAGAAGACTCCCCAGAACGAGATCTCGGCAGCCCGCCCATTGAGGCGGGCGCGCGTTTGCAGGCGCGAGGCGACCACGAGCACCCCGCAACCAACTCGTAAACGACGACCGCGCGCGGCGGGAAGTTGTTCCACCCAGCCACCAAAGCGGCCGGTACCGCGTCGCCACCACGACTGCGCGTGGGCCCGCGTACGCCCTGTCACTGACACAGCAGCCACGCTATCCGGGGCAGCGTGGGAAACCTGCGGCGATCAGGGTGCAGCTTTGACGAGTCTGCGTTGCTCAGCCACGTCGAAATCGGCGGCCGGGTACTGCGGCGCCATTGCCTCGAGCGCCCCGAGCAGAAGGTGCGCCACTGCCCAATTGCGATACCACTTGCGATCGGAGGGGATGACATACCAGGGTGCGACGTCGGTCCCACACTTCTCTAGGGCGTCGGAGTACGCCGTCGAGTAGTCACCCCAGTACGCGCGCTCGGCGAGATCAGCCGCGTTGTACTTCCAATACTTCGTTGCATCGTCGAGTCGCGCGAGTAGCCGTTCCTTCTGCGCCTCAGGGGAAATGTGGAGCAAGCACTTGACCCACACAAGTCCGTCGTCGCTATGGCGGCGCTCGAATTCGTTGATGCGTTCATAGCGCGTCGACCATTCCGACTCGGGCACCAACTCGTGAACACGCACGATCAATACGTCCTCGTATTGCGACCGATTGAAGATGCCGACGTAACCCGGTTTGGCAACCGCATTCTCGATCCGCCATAAGAAATCGTGGCGCCGCTCCTCGGCGGTCGGTGCCTTGAACGAATAGACCGCGACCCCCTGCGGATTCAGGGAGCGAGTCACCTGGCGGATCGTGCCGTCTTTCCCAGACGTATCCATCCCTTGAAGCACCAGGACGACGCGTCGCTGACCGCCGCCAACAGATTCGGCCCAGAGTCGCTCCTGGCACC
>JBBQTN010000377.1:0-4045 GCA_038213195.1 Acidimicrobiales bacterium
GCTTGTCGTAGATCGACGCCAGGTGGTTCTTCACGGTCTTCTGGCTGATGTACATGCGTTGCGCGATCTCGGTCGTGCCGAGGCCGTCGGCGACGAGTTGGAGGACCTCCTCCTCACGAGCCGAGACGACGCCCTCCTCCACCTTGCGGGCCTCGTCGAGCATCGCCGAGGCGAGCCGCGGTGACATCGGGCGGTCACCGTTGGCGGCGAGCTTGATCGCCAAGATGACGTCGCTGATCGAGGAGTCCTTGGTGAGATAGCCGACCGCGCCGGCTTTGATGCTGCGGTCGATGATGTCCCGATCGGCGTGCATCGTCAGCATGATCACCCGCTGCCTGGCGTCGGCACCCATCAAGCGACGCGTCGCCTCGATGCCGTCGATGTTGGGCATCGAGACGTCCATCAGCACCACGTCCGGCTTCGTGTCGAGGGCGATCCGCACCGCCGACGCGCCGTCGCCCGCCTCCGCGACGACGTTGATCCCTTCGCTCTCCAGCGCCCGCCTGAGGCCCTGGCGCAACATCGTGTGGTCATCCACCAGCATCACTGTGAGTCCCACCGCTCACTCCCTTCTCGCATCTGCATGGCGACCCGGATCTCGGTGCCACCGCCGTCATCGGTCGTCGCGTGCAACGTCGCGCCGACGTTCGCGGCGCGCTCCCGCATGCCGATCATCCCGTAGCTGTCGGCGCGGACGGGCGACTTGCCGAGCCCGACGCCGTCGTCGCGGACAGCCGCTGTGATGTGATCCTCGGTCTCGTGCACGACGACGTGGAGGTGCGTTGCCTGCGAGTGCCGCTCGACGTTGGTGATCGCCTCGCGCATGATCTGCCAGATCTCACGCTCCTGGAGCAACGGGATCCGGCCCTCGATGGTGATCCGATGGGTGGTGACGATGCCACTGCGGATCTGGACTCGTTCGAGGTAGTCGTTCAAGAGCGCGCCGAGATCCTTGTCTTCTGTCAGTTCGGTGCGCAGATCGTAGAGGGTCTCGCGCACCTCGGAGACGACGGCGCTCACCTGGATGCGCAACTCGCGCAGGACCGGCCCCACCTTCGCCGCGTCGTGGGAGATGGCCGCGGCGCGATCGACCTCGAAACCGATCGTCGCCAACGACGAACCGATGTGATCGTGGAGGTCGCGGGCGATGCGCGAACGTTCCTCATCGGCCGCCATCGTGCGGATCTGACGGAACATCCTCGCGTTGTCGATCGCGATCCCGAACGGTTCTGTCAGGCCGTGCACGACCTCGACGTGGCGTTGTGTGAACGCGGACGCCCGATCGGATTCGACGGCGATCAGGCCGACCAGCGCGCCCCGCGCCCGCAAGGCTGCGTAGAGTCCGCTGCGCGAGTTCTCCGACACCCCTGCACCCGGCAGGAGTTGGTCGATCCGGACGGGCCGCGGCGAGCCCACGGCGTCCTCCAGGCCACTCGGCAGCTCGCCGAACGGGTACTCCGGGAGGTGCTCGAGGCCGAGCATCCGGATCGGCGTGGCCAAGCCGTTGCGGTCGAACAGCATGACCGCGACGACGTCGCTGTGGACGAGGCTCTCGACCCGCGCCAGGGTGGAGTCGAGGACCTCGTCGAGGTCGAGCGAGGCGGGGAGGGTCTGGGCGACGCGCTGCAACGAGAACAGCAGCGAGTTGGCCTCGGCGAGCATGCTCACGCGATCGTGGGCGAGCTGCCGCTGGCGGACGCTGTCGAGCGCGGCGCGGTGGGCGAGACCGCTGGTGAACGCGACCATGCCGAGCAGCGCAGCCCACACCGCGCCCTCCGGCAGGCCCTGGCTCACGCTGCTCGTGGTCACGTGCTGGAGCGTGATCGCGGCCACGGCACACGTGGCCAGCTCGGCGCTGAACAGCCAGCCGGCGGCGAACCCGGCGAGCATCCCGGTCGGGACCAGGCACAACGCGAACGGTGAGGCCCACGCCCCTGTCATCACGATCAGCCCGGCGCAGAGCATCTGCTCGATGACGATCCGCAGGCGGACCTTGACCTCGTCGCGGTAGGGGATCGGCCGCAGGCAGGCGACCGCGGTGTACGCGGCGTAGGCAGCCGTCGCGGCGATGACGCTCGTCCGCCCGACGTGGTGGTCGGAGACGGCCCGGAAGGTCGCGCCGCACAGCGCGGCGAGACGGAACGGCCACAACGGCGCTGTCGACAGCGTCGGCGAGCTGTCGAAGTCGATCGTCGACGACGGTCGCCGGCGCTCGACGCCCAGTGGTGGCGCGGACGCATCCCGTCGACGCTCGACCAGCGGCCAGCCGACTGGCGCCGGTTCGACCGACGTCGGAGCCACGACTTCGTCGGTCCCTTCAGCCACCGTCGAGGATGCTACGTGCCCGGCGGGAGGCCCGTTGCCCTTTGAGGCTAGCTTGACACTGTGATCCTGGTCGGGCTGACGGGCGGCATCGGATCCGGCAAGTCGACGGTGAGCGAACTGCTCGCCGCTCGCGGTGCCCTGATCGTCGATGCCGATGCGGTCGTGCGCGACCTGCAGCAGCCTGGCTCACCGCTCCTCGACGAGCTCGCCACCCGTTTCGGGCAGGAGATCATCACGTCGTCGGGCGCGCTCGACCGCCAGGTGCTGGCCGACAAGGCGTTCGGCGATCCCGACGAGGTCAAGGCGCTGAACAAGATCGTCCACCCTGCCGTCCACGTCGAGATGGCCCGTCGCGTCAAGGCGGAGGTGGCCACCGACAAGGTGGTCGTGCTCGACATCCCGCTGCTCACCGAGAACCCTCGCGAAGGCCTGCAGGGCAAGATCGTCGTCGACGTGCCGGTGGACGTGCAGGTCGAACGGCTGCTCCGCTTCCGTGGCTTCGACGAGGTCGACGCGAGGGCGCGGATCGCCCGCCAGGCGACGCGCGAGCAGCGCCTCGCCGGAGCGGACTTCGTGGTCGACAACAGCGGCCCACCGGAGGCGCTGGCCCCCCAGATCGACGCGCTGTGGGCGTGGCTCGTCGCCCTGCCGCAGCTGCCGGCGGACTTCGAGTACAACGCCACGTCGCGCCAGGGGCAGCGCGAGGACTCGGCGCAGCGGCGGCACGACGCTGCGGCGCGCAGCTGATCCGGCGGCCGCCGCTTCGTGGCGAACGGGTGTTCGTGGGGCGCGGAGACGCGGATAGACTGCCGCGGTGACGTCGTCCACCCTCGAATCGCCGTTCCGGGTTGTCTCCGACTACGCGCCTGCCGGCGACCAGCCCACCGCGATCGAGCAGCTCAGCGAGGGCGTCCTGCGCGGCGACCGGTTCCAGACGCTGCTCGGGATCACCGGCTCCGGCAAGAGCGCGACGATCGCCTGGACGATCGAGAAGACGCAGCGACCGACGCTGATCCTCGCCCCGAACAAATCGCTCGCTGCGCAGCTGACCCAGGAGATGCGCGAGTTCTTCCCGAACAACCGGGTCGAGTACTTCGTCAGCTACTACGACTACTACCAACCGGAGGCGTACATCGCCTCCAGCGACACCTACATCGAGAAGGACTCGTCGATCAACGACGAGATCGACCGGCTGCGTCACTCCGCCACCGCCGGACTGCTCACCCGGCGCGACGTCATCGTCGTTGCCTCGGTCAGCTGCATCTACGGGATGGGTAACCCCGAGGAGTACAAGGGCAACATGATCGATCTCAACGTGGGGATCGATTACGACCAGCGCTCGATCCTGCGCAAGCTCGTCGACCTGCAGTTCGACCGCAACGACATGACCCTCGGGCGTGGCAAGTTCCGGGTGCGCGGCGACACGATCGAGGTCCACCCGAGCTACGAGGAGAGCGTGCTGCGCATCGAGATGTTCGGCGACACGATCGACCGGATGACGATCATCGACCCGCTCACCGGTGAGCAGCTGCGCGAGCTGCAGCGCACGCAGATCTTCCCGGCCACGCACTACGTCACGGGCGACGCACGGATGCGCGCTGCGGTGGTGGGCATCGAGGCCGAGCTGCAGGAGCGCCTCGCGTTCTTCGAGGCCAACGGCAAGCTTCTGGAGGCGCAGCGCCTGCGGATGCGCACCCAATACGACCTGGAGATGATCCAG
>JBBQTN010000378.1:0-4018 GCA_038213195.1 Acidimicrobiales bacterium
CACGGCAAGAACGGCGCCAGCAACAACAGCGGGCTCGGCGCGAAGAGGGTTGGACATGGGTGACTCCTTGGGTTGGTGTCGCCGCTAGGCGACGGTGGGGATGGTGTCGAGGACCGACGCGGGCACGTTGAACGGGCCAACGTTCTTCCCGCCGAGCGCACCGAGCTGCTGGTGGAATTGGATGATGTCGCCGGAGCGAATCCACGACTTCGTTACAAAGTTCGTCGCGAACACCTCTGGGCGTCCTGGGGTTTGGATCATGACCATGTCGTCGTCGTCCTCATCGATTGCGGTGGTGGGTTTGGCGGGCGGTGGTGCGGGTGCTGGCGGGTGCAACGCTGCGTTGACGAGGCCGCGAAACGCGGGGCCGTCGATCGAGTGCGTGTCGACTTTGCGTGTCGGTGCCCATTCCTGGTGGCGGCACACCAGCCCGGCGTCAGGTCGGGCACACCCGCGGATCAGCGCAGCGTGAGCAGCAGCGGCGACGAACGTCTGATCGGGACGCCACGGCTCAGCGGGTGTGCCGACGTTCTCCCGCTCAATGCCGTACACGGTCGAGTTGCCGGAAAGTCCTTGCCAGCCGCCAGCGCCCGCATGGTTAGCGCGACCTGCGGCCACCACATAGAGTGTGTTGTCTCGCGCCTGCAAGACGTTGCACAGCGGACCGGGGAGATCGGAGCGGCCGCTGATCACGACACCCAACGACGGGCTGTTGCCCGCCGGGCCGGATGCTGTGTGATGGTCGACGGACCCTCGCGGGTTGAAGTCGGCTGACCCTCTGGTCTGCCACCCGGCGACCTCGACCACGCGGAGGCCAGCCGCGCGGAGACGGTCGGCGATACCCGTGTCGCGACTCATCGGAGCAGCTCGTCCCACTCGGCTTTGCGCGCGTCGACCTCGTCCTGATGGACGCAATCGGCGAACAGCACAACCATGTCGACGTTCGTTTCGTCGGTCGGGTCGGCGGCGAAGTCGAGCTCGCACCCGTCGAGTTCGTCGTCATCCATCGGTCGCGACCACAAGCTCGCATTCATGGGCGAGCGCTTCGGCCTGCGCGACCTCTAGGCAATAGATCCGCGACAGGTACCCCTCGCCGCTGTTGCCGACGAGGTCGGACGACTTCATGCGATGCCACCGCCATTCGCCTGCTTCGTCCCGGAATACTTCGACGTAGTGCGTCGCGCTCATGGTTTGACCCCTATCGTTGGTTGGGTTGGGTGTTGGCCGTGGCCGTCCCACGGCACGGAGTATCCGAGGCGCAAAGACCGGGCACACAGGTCCGCGCCGTCGACGAGGAACGTCGCCAAATACCGGCCGTACTTGTCAGACATCGCGTTGTTTTTGCTGTTGCGGTGCGACGTCAACTCGACACTTTTCGCTGCGGACAGTTGCCGTTGCAGCCACGCCTTCGCTCTCGGCCCCGACGGTGTCCGCAGCTCCGGTGCGTCGATGCCGAGCAGCCGAAACGTCTCCTCGATGCGAACCCCGAACCCCAGGTCAAGCGTCACCTCGACCGTGTCGCCATCAACAGCACGAGCAGCGAGCACGGGGAACGTCCACGGCGTCACGCTCGGCCGATCCACGTCAGCGACGCACGGGCAGACAGGGTGTTCCGCGTCACCCCGGTGTCCGCATGAAACGGGATGATCTCGACATAGTCGCCGCTGTTCAGCGAGATCTCAACCGAGCCGTTCAAAACAGTGCCGTAGATAGTGGTGACCGTAACGATCAGGGACGACAGGTTGGTGACGGCACCGGCGTTGACGCGGTATCCGAGCCAACGGTACCCGGGGGCAGTCCAGGTTGGTTCCCACTCGATGCTCGCTGTCAGCCGGTACACGCCGCCGAGCCCCGTCGGCACGGTCATCCTGGTGTTATTCGTGGCGGTGTCGTGGTATGCGTCGGTGTCCCGCACGTCAGCCCCGGCGAACACCAGCGGCGTCGCAAAGTTCGCATCTGGGATGGCCTGCCCCGCGTTGGTGACAACCGTGCACCCCGGCGGGGCGGACAGCGTCTGCAAATTGTCGCGCACGTTGTCACCCCACGACGCCGGCGGACTGTTGCCGGTCGCCGGGTTGTGCAAGCCTTGCGGGTCAGCGTATGGGGTCGTCATATTCTCTCCATCTCAGAACGCCCACCCGTCGGAGCCACCCCATGTAGAGGTCCCCCACGCGAAGAACGTGCGGCCGACGCGCGACGCGTCGAGGTCGAACGACACGGTCGTCCCAGCCCACGACCACGAATGGGTAAGACCCGTGATGTGAGCGTCAACAATAACGGTCGGCCCGATCGGCGAACCCGCAGAATCAATCGGCGGCTGCTTCTCCACCCTGACGAGCAACCCGACCCGACCAACGGCGGCCGCATACTTTGCAGCGGTGTACTGCACGTCAAGATCGAACGTGACCCGCTCAGCGTTCACCGCACTGCTGCCACGGCTGTACACCAGCCACTCGGCGATCGCCTGCGATTGACGGTCGCTTGAGTGGAGCAGCCCAGACAATGTGACGGGGTTACGACGCCCGACAGCGGCGACGCTCGCAGCGTTTTCGGCGGTCTGCTGACGGCCATAGGTGCTCGTCACCTGTGCGACGTTCGACACCTTCAGCGGGTCGTCGGCGATGACCGTCCCGCCCGACAACATCTCGATGCCGGTCCCAGCGTCGATCGTCGCGCCAACATCGGTGAACGTGTATTGCACGGTCTTCGACACGGTATCGTCCCACGCCCACGACCGCTTCGAGAACATCAGCATCCCAGACTGATCGACCCACACGCGACCCTGTTCGGTCTCCTCGAGCGACTGCAACAGTTGTATGACGTCGCCCGACCGATATCCCTGCTGCGTGACGATCACAGACGAATCGAGCGTGCCGAGGTAGTGCGACAGACCGAGCGCCGTGATGATTGACCTGATGCGCTCATCGAGTCGTTGGCCGGCGAGAGCGATCCGACCAGCGGTGTTCAGTGCGGCAGCGTCAGCGGCAACCTGGGCGTACGAGCGGCTGTCGCTGCCCCACAGCAGCAGATGATCGATCGTGCCCTGGAACGCGTACGTCGGAATACCCGACACCCCATCGGCATGATCGCCGATGACCATCGGTCGGCGCGTCACCGCTGCGGGCGCACCCCACGCACCAATCGACCATGTCGTCAGCGCCAACTCGACACCATCAACCCACAGCGAGATCGCGTCGGTGTACTCCCGCCACCTGACCGTCAGGTGGTGAGTTGCACCGTCACACAGCTTGACGCCATAACCACTCGTGATGGCCAGAACTCGGCCCGCTGTCGTCTTGAGGGACACCACCATCTGCGCAATTCCACCGGTGATGGACTGCTCCGCGTAGACGCGCATGCCGCCGTCCCGGCCCGCCCAATTCGGCGACGTCGACGGCACATGCAGCAACGTCGCAACGTCGTAGTTATCGGTGCGGAACGACCGTTGGTTGGGCGGCACCGACCGGACCCACATCGACGCAGCCTTGAAGTTCGTCATCGATGTGATGTCTGGGACCTTCGCGAGATCCTCGACGACACCCGGACCGGCCGGGACATTCAGCTGCCCCCATGAACCAGCGTCGCCGTCGACGAGCGGATCTGTCGGCACCAACAACGCCTTGTGATACCCGCGGACACCAGATTTACGGTCGATCCATTCGCCGTCGCCAGGACGCCACCACTGATCCGGCTGGGATGCCAACGCTGTCACCGCCATATCAAATGCTGTCGCCGGTGCCGGCCCCTGTGACAACAACCCGAGCAGGTCGTGGCAATCGAGTTGCACCGTCTGCGCGAACGACACCAGATCCTGTGGCCAACCACCCGAGACGAAACCCCGCCACCGTGTCACCGGGATACCGTCGACAGTGCACACCACCTGTACCGGCACACCATTTTTCAGGTTGCCGAAGTACGGGCCGGCCGTGTTTCGCGGATTGAACCGGCCGTCGAAATTCTCGAGCGTCAGATTCAGCGTGCCCGGGGTGATACCAGACGTGCCAGCACGCCCGATTTT
>JBBQTN010000379.1:0-4016 GCA_038213195.1 Acidimicrobiales bacterium
GGAAACGTGGAACCGTCGCTCGCCGGATAGTCGTAGGCGACCTCGAGTCGGACGTGGTAGCGCACAAGGCCCGCGTTGATCACATGCCCAAACTCTGTCCACGCTCTGAGCTCGTCTGGTGCCGGGAACAGCCCCCGCCAAGCCGCAACCACGGACGTGCCCTCCCTGTAGGCGATCCAATGGTTCGCCGCGGCCTGCGCGAACGCAAGGTGAAGCGCTACATCAGCGACCCGAACACCGACCGGGCTCAGGTCACAGATCGCGGACACATCGTCGGTGTAGGCCAACTGCGCCTCGCGATCTCGCGAGGCGGTGAAGGCCGGGTCGTCGCCGAGAATGACCGGCAGGCCAGAGTCCGCGGCGGTGACGGCGATGATCCCATGGGTGTTGACGAACCCCACCACTGCGTCGTCGTCGGCGTAGTTCAGGAGGGGAAGTTCGCGGAGCACCACCTCCGGCGCCAGCTCTCGCCCCGTCGCCACGCCCCGGTAGTCGACGCGGCCGGACGGAAGCAACACCGCTGGTGCCCACAGGATCGGGGGGACAACGACCGGCCGCTCCGGCCACGCAGTAAGGCGAACCTGTACGTCATCGCCTGTTGCATGTGCGGCGGCCACCTGATTCCCTATGAGTAACGACACTACCCTGTCGTTCGCCTTACTGGCAAGGAGAATCGTGAAATGTTGCCCACCCGCTACCTGACGACGGAGGATCTCGCCGACCTGACCCGATGCAGCCCGAAGGCGGTCGCCAACCAACGACATCGCGGACTCGGCCCACGAGGAACCCGAGTCGGTCGGCGAGTCCTTTACGCAGAGGCCGACGTGCACGAGTGGCTCGAGGCGCACAAGGACGATCAGCGAGACGCGTCGTGAGCCCTGAACGACGAACGCCGCCCGACGGCGGCGCACGCCAGATCGCCGGGCAGGAGATCGAACGCCACCATTATCGCACCCCGGACCCGCGCTGCGTCGCCGCTTGCTCGAATGAGCCGGGGTGTCCGTGGGCCACTTGCCCGATCCCACTCTCGCCGGACGAGGTCTCCGCATGACCCGCCAACCCCGATCGATCGCCGTGGTCGACGTCCGCAACTTCGAGATCTTCGCCGAGCAGTTGGCGAACGCGAAACGTAATCGGGCCGAGGCGATCGCGTTCCTCGAGGCCGCACTCGAATACCTGCGCGGTGACCGGTGAACACGTGTTCGAAGTGCCCGGAAGGCGCCGACCGGTGGATCGGCACGCAACCGTTCTGCAGGCCATGTTGGCTCGCGTTCAGGGAGCCGCTGCTCGACAAGCATGTCCTGCCCGAGACGTTCGGTGGCGTCGGCGCCGCTGCCGGGCGACGCCGCCACGAGTACGGCACCGACGTGTTCGATCTGTGTTGCACCCAGTGCTCGGCGACGTGGTGCGGTGAGGTCAAGGACCCGTGCCCGTGGTGCCGCCGCTCATACGAGCTGCTCGTCGAAGCGCACCGCGAGGTGCTCGCTCACCCTGACCTCCCCGCCGCCGGGGACGAACGTCGCCAGAACGCGGAGGTGGCCTGGGCGAAACGGCTGGCGCAGGCAGTGCGCGCCGGGATCGCGACCGAACCCGAGGTGCGTTCATGGTGGAACCGGACGGCGCGCCGTGTCAGTTGACCCGTTGGACGACGCGCTTGGCGAACCGCGGCCGAACAGCGACTTCTGCGACCCGGACGCGTTCGCGTCGCTCATCGCGCAGGTCGAAGCGATGGAAGCGACCGCTCGTCCCGCTTCGGCATTCGTGGACTGGTCCACGTTCTGGGACCGGGACCGCAGCGACGCCGACTGGATCGACGAGGGCGTCCTCGCACGCGGCCGATCCCACGCCATCTACGCGGGGCACAAGACCGGCAAGAGCCTGTTCATGCTCGAACGCGTCGCCAAGATCGCCGGCAGCCGCAAAGGTGTCGTCGTCTACCTCGACTTCGAGATGACCGGCGAAGACCTGTTCGAACGCCTCGACGAGATGGGCTACGGCGCCGACAGCGACCTCACACGCCTGCGCTACGCGCTCCTGCCGACCCTGCCGCCACTCGACACGTCCGCCGGCGCCGCGGCACTCCTCGCACTCCTCGACGGTGTGCAGGCCGACTTCCCTGGCGAACACCTGGTCGTCATCATCGACACCACCGGGCGAGCCGTCGCAGGCGACGAGAACTCGGCCGACACCGTCCGTGCCTTCTACCGGTGGACCGGGCTCGTCCTCAAACAACGTGGCATCACCTGGGCACGACTCGACCACGCCGGCAAAGACGCAGCCCGCGGGCAGCGCGGCAGCAGCGCCAAAGGCGACGACGTCGACATCGTCTGGCGCCTCGCACGCACCGACACCGGGCTCGAGCTCCAACGCGACGCCGCCCGCATGACGTGGGTCCCTGAACGATCCGTGTTCCACATGAGCACTGACCCGCTCCGTTTCGTCCCCGTAGCGATGGACTGGCCGCACGGCACACGAGAAGTCGCCGACCTCCTCGACACCCTCACCGTCGACCTCACCCACGGAGAACGACCAGCCGGCAAAGCACTCCGCGACGCCGGCCACAAGCACGCCCAGAACGTCATCCGGGCCGCCGTCAAGTACCGCCGCCAACGCGCCTCGGATGGTGTCCGATGACCCGCTCAGCGTTCCGTCGCACCTTCCGTCGCACCCCCGACGCAACCCGGCGTCGCACCTTCCGTCGCACCCCACTCATCAACCCACTGACCTGCTGCGTCGCAGTGCCCGTCGCAGTCCGTCGCACCCTCACGGTCAAGGGGGGGCGACACAACACACGTAGTGTGTCGCACCCCAGACCCGGCCGTCAGACCGGTGACCACCGATGAACAATCCCACGGTCACCGAGGTCAAGAACGCGGCACGTCTCGCCTCGCTCCTCTCTGGCTGCAACTGCAACCCCGACATCACCGTCGACACAGTCGCCGACGGCATCCACTACGCCCACGTCGCCCACGACACGTGGTGCGCACTGCTCACCCGCAAGGCCAGACGGTGGAACTGATCGACTACCTCCTCGGCCGACCCGCCTGGCACGCCACGGCGAGCTGCCGGTCCCACCCAGAGATCGACTGGCACCCAACCCCCGGCTACTCAACTTGCGCCGCCCGTGCCGTCTGCCAGTCGTGCCTCGTGCGCAGCGAATGCCTGCAGTACGCACTCGCCGACCCCGACCTCAGCGGCATCTGGGGTGGCACATCCGCACGCGAACGACGACGCATCCGCACCGCCACACCCGCCACCCAGACAACCACATGACCAGCACCCCACCCCCCACAACCACCCCACCCGCAACAGCCGGCGGCACAACCAAACGGCCCCCCATTTTTCGTGGGCGCACCACCCGCTGCTTACCGCCTAGTCACCTCGGGCTGTGCACGGGTCTGGGGCTTTTGGCTGGGGGCTTGTCGTGGCGACGCTGAGCACGGGGCCGTCGCTGATCTTGTCGGCTGCCGATGCCGCGTTCTTGGCGCTGCTGTTGCCGTTGTTGCGGTCCGAGCAGCGTCGTAACGCTTGGAGCCTGAGCGCGTCGCAGCGGTCGTTGTTGGAGCAGCTCGAGCAGTTGGGTCGGGCCCACCGTTCGGCATCGGTCCCGATCGGGCTCATCGGGCCTGCCGTGGAGGCCCGATCGCGCACACTGCGCTTTATGACGACGGCGCAGGCGGCTCAGCGGTTGCAGGTGCAACCGCGCTGGGTTGTGCGTCTGTGTCAGCGCAACGCACTGGCTGGACGAATGGTCGCCGGCAAGTGGCAGGTCGACGCTGTCAGCGTCGACGACTACATCGAAAGAAGGACCGCATGACGGACAGGAATGTTGAGCGGGCGGACGAACGACCGTCCGCCGCCAAGGAGTACCGGGCGAACCCGGGCGGGTCCGGGACGATCGGATTCGATCTGCCGGGCAATCGTCGGCTGACTGCCGATGCGCAGTTGGCGTTCGATGATGCTGCGTTCGCCGGGCGTGTCGCGCGTGACGCTGGTGTGTCCGTGGCGGAGGTGCG
>JBBQTN010000380.1:0-4005 GCA_038213195.1 Acidimicrobiales bacterium
CGATCTGCGTCAGTGCTCCTGCCAGTCACGCCGCCATGATGATCGAACGAGTGGCAGCATCCTCGCACGCGGGGGTTTCTTCGTGGTCCGATTGGAGATTCTACCGCTTGGTTGATAGAACGTCTGCTAGCCGGGGGCGACAACCGCTGGCACCCGCCGGGGTTTCACAGACGAATGGGGCTTTGCAAGATGATGACAGGTGAGGAGTACAAGGAATCACTGTTCGACGGCCGCTCGATCTACTTCGAGGGCAAGCGCGTCGACGACTTGACCACGCATCAGTTCATTGGGCCGGCGGTGCAGCGCGTCGGCCGCGACTACGACTGGCTGCAGACGCAGTCCGTGGACGGCGAGAGCCCGTTGTCGAAGATCCCCACCACGCAGGACGAGCTGCGCGCCAAGGTCGACCTGGTTCACAAGTGCGGGATGATGGCCCACGTCACCTACACCTCGATCATGACCCTGGCGACCGCGGCCGGGCGGATCAAGGAGGCGGCGCCGCAGTACGTCGAGCAGATCCAGGCGTTCATCGACGAGGCGCACAAGAAGGACATCCGCATCACCCAGTGCATCACCGATGCGAAGGGCAACCGCTCCCGTCCCCCTGGCAAGCAGGACGACCCCGACGCCTACGTGCACGTCGTCGATCGCGGGCCCGACGGTGTCGTCATCCGCGGCGCCAAGCTGCACATCACGGGCGCCTCGATGGGCCACGAGCTGATGACCATTCCCACCAAGGCGATGAAGACGGGCGAAGAGGACTACTCGATCGCGGCGATGATCCCGGTCAACGCGCCGGGTGTGAAGATCGTCGACACGACGTACGCACCGCGTCACGCCGACCTGCGCGACTTCCCGGTGTCGGGCCACAACCACTACCCGGAAGGGTTCGTGATGTTCGACGACGTGTTCGTGCCGAACGATCGGATCTTCCTCAACGGTGAGGTCTCGCAGGCCTCGGTGTTCGCCCACTCGCTGGGCTTGTGGGAGCGCCTCGGTGGCCTCTCCGGGATGGCCGACGGGGGCGACCTGATGGTCGGTCTCGCCCAGCTGATCGCGGAGGCCAACGGCCTCGCCGGCGAAGGCCACATCAAGGAGAAGATCTCCGAGATGATCATCCACGCGACGGTCGTGCGGGCATGCCTGGAGGCGGCGATGTCGCACTCCAGCGCCGGCCCGTTCGGGGCGATGTTCCCCAATGAGCTGTACACCAACGCCGGCAAGTACACCGGTGTGGCGTCGTACAGCCTGATGGTCCGGCACCTCCATGACATCGCCGGCGGCGCGGTCGTCACCGCACCGTCGACGCTCGACCTGGAGAACCCGGACACCGGCCCGCTGCTGAAGAAGTACATGTCGACCGGCAACGACGTCGACGGCGAGTACCGCATCCGGCTGTTCCACACGATCCGCGACCTCACCGCGGATTCGTACGGCGGGTGGAAGGCGGTCACCGAGATCCAGGCCGGCGGCGGCCTGTACGCCCAGCGGATCGTCACCCGCAAGCACTACGACCTCGATCACGCCCGCCAACTGGCGCTCGTCGCCGCAGGGCTCGCCCCCGCCGACCACTGACCGCTCACGTCCGGACTGTCCCCGACCGCCCGATCGCGCCGCCGCGGCGCCCAGGTTCCACGCGGTGCAGGTCGCATCCACGATGCAGGCAACGTCCCTCCGCAGAGCAGCGGGGGGACGTTGACAACTCCGAGTCGTCGGCACCCCGCGCGTGCCGCGCGGATCAGTCCCGAAGCGGGCGTGCGTCCACGGCTCGACTGCGACGACACGGCGGTGCGCTCTGCCACGATGGCCGTCCGACAGGGGCACCGAGAGGCACGAGGTGATGGAACAGACGAACGCAGCTCCTGAGCAGGCGTTGCTACTCATCGGGGTGCGCGTGCTCGAATGCGGAGACACGATCGCCGCCGGGTATGCCGGCCGTCTGCTCGCCGACCTCGGGGCCGACGTGGTCAAGGTCGAGCCACCCGACGGCGACACCCTGCGTCACATCGGCCCCTACGTCGGCAACCGCCCGGACCCCGAAGCCAGCGTCGGGTTCGGGTACTTCCACGCAGGCAAGCGCTCGGTGGTCGTCGACCGCGGCGACCCGGCGCAGGCACGGCTGCTCGAGGATCTCGCTCGCGCTGCGGACGTGATCGTCCGCTGCACCCGCTCGGGCGAGGACTGGATCGACGACGAGCATCTGGCGACGATCGAGCACGCCAACCCCGGCCTCGTCGTGGCCGACATCTCGACGTGGGGACGCGCCGTCGCCGATCACTCGACCCTCGACCTGATCGCCCTCGCCGCAGGTGGGCTGCTGTCGGTGAACGGCACCGACCCGGTCGCGGCGAGCTCCGAACCGCTGCGCTACCGCGGTGAGTTCTCCTCGATCCACGCGGGCTGCGATGCGGTGCTGGCGGTGCTCGGCGCGCTGCACGCGCGCCTGCTCGACGGTCGCGGCCAGCGACTGGACATCTCCGCGCAGGCGGCGACGGCCTCGATCCTCGCCACGGCGATGTCGCTGTACCTGTACACCGGCACGACGCCCGTGCGTGACGGGGTGCGCGGCGTCGCACCGTGGGGCTTCTACCCGTGCCGCGACGGCTTCGTCCTGCTGCAGATCACCGAGGACCCGCAGTGGTTCAACCTGCGCCGGATCCTCGGCGAGCCGGAGTGGGCGCAGCCGGACGTGTTCGACACGACGGCGATGCGCGCAGAGCTGCACGACGTGATCGACCCGCTGCTGATCGAGGCCCTGCAGGCGTTCACCGTCCAGGAGTTCCTCGACGTGTGCCAGCGCGAGGGTGTCGCTGCGGCTCGGGTGCAGGACGCCCACGACCTGCTGACGTGGCCGCACCTGCATGCCCGCAACTACTTCACGCCGATCGAGTTCGCCGCGCGACCGGGGCTCGAGGTCGTCGCCCCCACGCCGCCGTGGCGGTTCGCGTCCACCCCGCCGGCCAAGGTCGCCCGGATCAGCCCTGCGCTGGGTGCCGACGCAGCGGCCGTCGTCGCCGACTGGCGGCCGCGGCCGGAGCCGGCGGACCTCGGCGACCCGCTGCGCGGGCCGGCGCCGCTCGGCGGCCTGCGCGTCATCGACATGACCTGGGTGTGGGCGGGACCGTTCTGTGCACTGCAGTTCGCCCATCTCGGTGCCGACGTGATCAAGTTCGAGTCGACCTCACGCGTCGATGTCACCCGCCGCCTCGGCCCGTTCGCCGACCAGGAGATCGGGATCAACCGCTCCGGGTACTTCAACCAGTACAACCAGGGCAAGCGCAGCGTCGTGCTCGACGTCAAGCATCCGCAGGGGCTGGCGGCGCTGAAGCAGATGATCGCCACCGCCGACCTGATCATCGACAACATGCGCCCCGGCGCGCTGGCCCGGATGGGTCTGCCGATGGAGGAGCTGCGCGCCATCAACCCGCGGATCGTCGCGGTGGCGATGAGCGGCTTCGGTGAGGACGGACCGGAGCGCGACCGCATGGCCTACGGGTCGATCATCGACGCGCTGTCCGGCGTCGCCGCGTCCAACGCGGCGCCCGGCGGCGGTCCGACGGACTTCCCGATGTCGCTGCCCGATCCCGCAGCGGGCATCCACGCCGCGATCGCCGCTGTCGCCGCGCTGTACCGCGCCCGTCGTACGGGCGTCGGTGACCGTGTCGAGGTGGCGATGCTCGAGGCCACGCTGGCGGCCTTCCCGTGGCCGATGCTGATCGAGGCGGCGGGCGCGGGGCCGGTGGTCGCTGTGGGCAACCGCGACGAGACGATGAGCCCCCACGGCACGTTCCCGTGTGCGGGCGACGACGCCTGGGTGGCGGTGGCGGTGGCCGACGACGCGCAGTTCGCTGCGTTGGCTGCGGTGATCGGCGCGCCGGAGCTGGCCGCAGACGCGCGCTTCGCCACGCTCGCGGCGCGCAAGGCCGACGAGGACGCACTGGAGGAACTGCTCGCGGCGTGGACCGTGCAGCACGACCGGCACGACGCAGCCAGGCTGCTCCGCGG
>JBBQTN010000381.1:0-3996 GCA_038213195.1 Acidimicrobiales bacterium
CTCCTCGACGTCGCCTGGCTAAAAATACTTTCAGCGTCACAGAGCCCCGGTGCCGCCCCGCAAACCCCTACCTCACCGTCATCCACCCGCAGATCCGAAGAGCATTTTGCCGCCGGTCGCGATGAAGAGAATGCACGGCAGCTGACCGATGCGAATGCGATCCTTCGACCGCATGGGATTGTCGGGTGCGTCGGCGGAGCCGGGCACAGTGCGCTCACTCGATGCGGCCATCGGCCCGCAGGAAGTCGTCGTCGGGCAGACGGATCATCCGCACGTCCGGACGAGTGGGCGCGGCCACTCGCCTTCTACGGATCGGGTTCGCGGCCGACGGTGCGGTCAGCCGGTACCGAGTTGGTAGCCGAGCCACTGCTCGACATCACGAATGGCGCGGGTGGCAACGGTGGTTCCTGCGGCGAACACGTCGAACCCGTGTGGTGCACCGGGCATAGACGTGGAGGTCGACAGGGACGCGGCGTGGCGGAGGCGGACCGCGTACTCGATGTCCTCGTCCGAAAACCCGTCGATGGCCCCGACTGCGATCAGCGTGGGCGGCAAGCCTTCGAGGGTGGTGGCACGCGCCGGAGCCGCGTAGGCGGGGACGTCCGGGCCGCCCTTTCGGTCGCCGAGATACGCCGTCCAGCCGTAGGTGTTGGCTTTCGGCGGCCAGATCGGATCCGCCCATTGACTCGACGCCGTGACTTGACGATCGTCGATCATCGGGTAGATCAACAGCTGATACATGACTGGGACCTCACCGCGATCGCGGGCCAGCAACGCCAGACCTGCAGCAAGGTTCCCTCCTGCGCTACCCCCGCCGATCCCGACCCGTACCGGATCGATTCCCAGTTCGCCGGCGTGTTGGTGCACCCAGCGCAGACCGGCGTAGCAGTCGTCGAGCGGCCCTGGGTATGGTGTTTCGGGAGCGAGGCGGTACTCGACGGACACCCCAACAATCCCGAACATTGGGCACCAGGCGTCGAATCGGGCGTCGTCGCCGGCGTAGGAACCCATGATCAGCCCACCGCCGTGCATCCAATACAGGCATGGCAAAGGACCGGTCGCCCCGACCGGCCGGTGCACCCTGACGACGAGGCCGTCCGTGTCGGGGATGGTGTAATCGCGGCGCCCCACCGTGTCGGTCAACTCCGGGGCCGGCTGCCTCACACTCATCGCTGCTCGGGTCTGGACAATGGAGTCGTCCGTCAATCCAGCGAGCGCGGCGCCGATATCGAAGGGCAAGGCGGCCAGCATCGCTGCCACTTCCGGATCAAGTGGTGCGCATCGTGTCGGGTCGGGCATCGTTCCATCATTGCTGCGCTCAGCCCGCCGTCGCGTACCAGACGAGGTGGCGTGCGCCCACCTACGGGTAGGGGCGACTGATCTCATCCGCCCCGAGTCTCACTGGCGGTTCGGGCCGCTCGCTCGAGCTGACGGAGGGGGTGGGTCCCCGGCGGGTGCGGGTTGGGCTGCGTCGACCGTGCGGCGGTGGCCCCGGGAGGGTGGGTCGGGTGGGCACGGTCAGGGGGTCGCGCTGTGTACCGTCGGGTCGACGTCTCTGGGCAAGCCGAGGACACGTTCGGCGAGGACGTTGCGCATGATCTCGGAGGTGCCACCGGCGATGGTCGCGGCGCGGCTGGCGAGGAATGCGGTTGCGAGCTTGCCGCCGACCCCGGTGGTGAAGAGGGCATCGGTACCGGCAACGCGTACGCCGAGTTCGCAGGCTGCTTGGGCGAACTCGGCAACGGCGAGCTTGGTGAGGTTGCCGTCGGTGGCGCGGCCGTTGCCGTTGAGCGCCCGGGCCACGCTACGAAGGTTGAGCGCGCTGATCGCGGCCGCACGTGCGCAGAGTGCGCCGAGATCCGGGAGGATGGATGGGTCGTCGTGGGCTGCGACGGTGGCGTGGCGTTCGACGAGGCACAGGAGTTGTGGTGGGGCCCAGCCGTGACTTTGGCCGAGTGAAACTCGTTCGTTGCCGAGGCTGGTGCGTGTGATCCTCCAGCCGTCGTTGACGGCGCCGATCACGTCGTCGTCGGAGACGAACACGTCGTCGAGGAACACCTCGTTGAAGTGGGCATGCCCGGTGATCTGGCGCAATGGGCGGATCGTGACGCCGGGTGCGTGCATGTCGACGACCATGCAGGTGATCCCGCCGTGCTTGGTGTCGGTGTCGGTGCGGACCAGCGCGAAGCCGACGTCGGCGTCGTGGGCGTTGCTGGTCCACACCTTCTGTCCGGTGACGAGCCAACCGCCGGCAGCGCGGGTCCCCCGTGTTGACACGGCTGCGAGATCGCTGCCGGCGCCGGGTTCGCTCATCAGCTGGCACCAGGCGAGGTGTCCTTGCATCGTCGGGCCGATCCATCGTGCCTGTTGGTCGGCACTGCCGTGGACGAGGATGGTGGGCAGGTTGATGGGCAGGGTCCACGATGTCGGCCCGAGCGGTTCCATCCGGGGCACGCCCTTCATTTCTTCCTCGATGACAATCTGCTCAACCGGCCCGGCGCCGCGTCCCCATGGTGGCGGCCAGTTCGGGAAGAGGTAGCCGCCGTCGAGGATGTGCGCGTGCCGGTCCTCCGCGGGGCTTTGCCAGTACGTGGCGACGACGTCACGGACTGTCTCGCGGAGCGGTTCGGCTTCGGGGGGCAGGTCGAGCGGCACACCCGACGAGGTGTCGAGACTGAGCGTTGCCGCTGCGGTCCGGAGCCGACTCAACGGTCCGCAGAAGGCGGTCAGCGAGGTGGCGCGTCGCAGGTAGAGGTGGGCGTCGTGCTCCCACGTGTACCCGATTCCGCCGTGCACTTGGATGTTCAGCTGGGCGTTGGTGCAGAACGCGGCCAACGCTTCGGCGGCCGACGCGTTGGCGAATGGCAATGCAGCGGCTGACGGGTCGAGCCGGGCCGCGTTCCAGACGGCGGCGCTGGCGAGCTCGTCGTTGACAAGCATGTTGGCGCAGTAGTGCTTGATTGCCTGGAAGTGGCCGATCGGACGACCGAACGCCCACCGGTCGGCGGCGTAGCCGGCGGCCATCTCGCGGCACGCGGCGGCACCGCCGCTGGCGATCGCTGCGGTGAAGACCGCGAGCGTGTGCTGGAGGGTTGCGGCACCACCTCGCACGACATGGCTCTCGTCGATCTCCACTGAAGGAGCGGAAAGCCGAGCAAATCCGAACCCGGGATCGAGGCCGGCTGTCGCCTCGACATCCAGTCCAGGGGTGCTGCGGTCGAGGAGTGCGAGATCGTCGCCGATCGACACGACGAGGACGTCGGCGATGTCGCCGCTGAGCACCGCGACAGCGTCGGCGCGCAGCTGTGACCCGTTGCGTTCGATCGTGGCGCTGGTGGTGATCCCGGCGATCAGCTTGCCTGCGACGAGTTGCCGCACGTACGTCACTCGTTGTTGTTGGGTGCCGGCCGTGGCGATGGCCGCTGCGGCGACGACGTTGGCGAGGAATGGTCCAGGGGCACAGACCCTGCCGAGCTCCTCGGCCACCACGGCCGTCTCCATCAGCCCGAACCCGGACCCGCCGAGCTCTTCGGCGACGTGCAGTCCGAGCCAGCCGAGTTCCGCAATCTCGTCCCAGAACGACGGTCGCGACGTCGCGTTGTCCAGCGCACTGCGCGCCGGCGTCGTGCCACCGCGCTTGGCCAGCAGTTGGCGGGCGATACGCGCGAGTTCGAGGTGGTCATCGTCGATCGCGATGCTCATGATGGGTGCCTCCAGGTGGGTGCCGGTCGATGGCGATGGGCAGGGCAGTTCGCTGCGACGCCTGTGAGCGATCCCCGAGCCGATGGGCGACGCCGGCAGCCGCAGCAGCACGACGGGGTTGCCTCTTCGACGCTGACGTTACGGATCGACTGTCTCTATGTCAACCAACAGAGAAACAAATCGTCAACACTTGTCTGTGTTCATTGACAGAGACTTGTTCGTCACGTAGTGTCTAGTGGGTCCTCGCGCGTCGTCTGGTGCCGGGGCTCGTCCAGAGGGGGTCGTTTGCGCATC
>JBBQTN010000382.1:0-3969 GCA_038213195.1 Acidimicrobiales bacterium
CGCGTTCGACTTCTTCCTGACGCGTCCGTTCTCATCGCTGCGGATCACCAGCGCCGCCGACATCGAGACCACCGCACAGCTGGCGATCGTCGGTCTGATCGCCGGCGAGCTCGTCCAACGCGCCCGCCGCAGCGGCGCCGAGGCCGCCGCGCGGCGGGCGGAACTGGCCGGCGTCCACCGACGAGCCGAGCTGGCCTCAGCCGGTGAGCCGGTCGGGAGGCTGATCAACGTCACGGTGCGCGAGCTGACCGAGATGCTCGACCTCAAGTCGTGCCGCTACGTGGACGGGCCGCTCGCGCGACCGATGCCCGAGCTGACCCACGGCTCGATCCGTGTGTCGGCGAACAGCGACGCCCGCGGCATGGCTGCGCTGCCCGTGCGCGCCCACGGGAGGACCCATGGGCACATCGTGCTGGTGTTCGCCGACGGCAGGATCGGCACAGCGCTGAGCGCCGACCAGCGCCACGCCGCAGTGGCCATCGCCGACCAGCTCGGGATGGCGATGCTCCATCCCGACGGGCGAGCCGGTCGGGATGCCTGAGCGCCTCGAGGTCGCGGTGCTCGTCAGTCGGAGCAGGTGCGCAGGTCGAGCTCGGTCACGCTCCCGCCGGTGACCGCGAAGTCCGCCGTGCGTCCGTACGGGACCGTGATCCGGTACCGGCCATGGCGCAGTTCGGGATACACCGCCACCACCACCGACCTGGTGCCGATGGTGCGCCGCCATACCCCGGTGTGGGTCGCGGGATCCCAGTCGGGGTCGTCCATGGCGAGGATCGGCAGTTCCGTCCCCTCCTGATCGTCGTCGAGGCGGGCGACGACCGCGCCGATGTCACCACCGATGTCGAGCACGACCGGCCCCCCATGAGGGGCAGCCTCGGCGGCTGCCCCTCCGGGCTGGTCATGCAGATGCACGTCATGATCGTGATCGTCGTGGTCATGGGTGTGACCGTCGTGGGAGTGCCCGTGGGCATGCCCGTGATCGTGGTCGTGGCTGTGCTCGTCGCCACGTTCGTCCATGCGCTGACCCATGACGTCCTGGCCTGTCACGACGATGCCTACGCGCCCTGCGGCGGAACGGTGGTGTAGCCGCTGATCGGGTCGTCGAGCCACGGGAACGTGCCGAGCGTCTTCGGCTTGGCAGCGTCGGAGCCGTCCTTGATGGCGGCTGCGGCGGCGTCGGGCTTGAAGGTCGGGTCGACGAGCGGGATGGTCACGCCGGCGATCGCGCGCAGCTCCACCGTCACCACGTCGTCGATCACCCGACGCCCGTTCGGGAAGCCGGCGAGGTCGCCGCCCAAGATGCCGAGCGCGTTGGGGTTCTTCGACGGCGGCACGGCGACGTTGAGCCGGAGCATGTCGGCGATCGTCGGTCCGCTGTAGTTCTGGAACCCGGGGACCACGCCGGCGGGAATGCCGGTGAACAGGATCGCAGCGAGATCGACGCGGTCCTTCGTGTAGGCGGCGAGGTTGGGGAACACGCCCGGGTACAGCACCGGGAGCAGCTTGGCCAGCTCGGGATGGAGCCCGGCCGCGGCGAACTGGGCATCGTGGTCAGGCGTGCTCTTGTTCCACGCATCCTTCAGCGCCATCGGGACGACGGCCTCGTTGATCAGCGGGTTGCCGAGGCGCGAGACCTGGACGAACGGTCCGGTCTGGCTGCCGGTCAACGTCTGGGTCGGCCCGCCGCGCACGGTCGCCTTGTAGCGGCTGGCCGAGGTCCACACGCCGATCACGGCATCGGGCGAGTTGACGTCCGCCTGCTGTGTCCGGCTGCTCGTGATCGAGGCGATCGGCACCTCGATCGCCAGCGAGTGGACGTTGAAGCCCTGCAGGTTGTTCACGCCGCCGGCCGCCGCGGTGGGGATCAGGTGCAGGTTCTGGAACGGGCGCAGGTCGCCGAGATCGAAGATCGAGCCGATGTCGACGTAGAACGCATCCTTGCGCTGGCCGGCGAACACGCTCGACCCATCGGCCAGACGCAAGACCGTCGAGCCGGCCAAGGCCGGGTAGTTCGGCATCGAGCGCGGACCGACGTTGCACGGCACCACGGGCTTGGAGTCGACGAGCCGCTCGACAACTGTCCGGAAGCCGGTGCGCGGATCTGGGAAGTAGCTGATCTTGTCGACGCTGTAGAACTGCTTGCGGTTGAGCGTGGCGTCGCTCACGTCGGTCACCGGACCGGTGTTGTACAGGAACGAGTTCGGGTTGGTGACGAACGTCGCGAACGTGAACTCGAAGATGATGTCGGAGAGGGCATCACCGTTGTTGTCGATGTGGATCCTGTAGACGACGTCGTCACCGAACTCGTAGAAGTTGGGGGCGCCTGCCGGATCCTCGAAGGGGATGTAGTTGGCGATCAGGGTGACCAGGTTGGGCTTGTCGGGGCTGACGAACGCGTACACGTCCGTGCTGTCGACGACGGGGTCCTTGGAGACTTCGGGGGCTTCACGGTGGGAGGACATCAGCTGGCTGCCTTCTTGGCGGCGCGCTGGACGCGGGCGACCAGTTGCGCATCGGTGAACACGACCTCGTGGCCGTCGGTGAGCACCGCGACCTCGCCGGATCCCGTGTTGCGGACGTACATCACGAGCTGGTCCGTACCTTCCGGTTCGAACACCTCCGCCAACTGCGGCGACGCCGTCCCCGCAGCCGATGCATGGCTCAGTGGCCCTGCCGCCGCAGCGGCGCCGACGGCTGCGGCTCCTCCTGCGTACAGGAAATTCCGACGGGACAAGGAACTCATGGGCACCATCCTTCGAGACGAGCGACTGGCATGACGCTGTTGTACGTCGCAGGAGCAGGGAACGGATGCGAGATTCACCCGATTTCCGACGGTGATCAGACGCGGTACGGAGATCGACGTTGATGCTGCGCGTGTGGCTGTGCGTCGCGCGTCCGCCACATGGAAGTCGGTGGTCTTGCCCGCGTCTCAACGGGGAGCGGAGCGGGTACTAAGCTCGACATGTTGGCAGACGGCATCTACATCGGCGGCGGCGCGATCCTCCTCATCCTCATCGTGATCGTGGTAGTGCTGCTCCTCCGGCGTTGATCCGCCGAGGGCCGCTCACCACCCAGTGAGGGCCGCGCTGTGCCCCGGCAACGACACCGAACCCGCGGAGTCCGCGCTGCGCGTGGCGTCGTCGGTGGCGAACAACAGCTGACCCGTGATCGGAAGTGACACGGGGACCGAGCCGAAGTTGACGGCGATCGTCAGTGGACCGCGCCGCACCACCAGCCATCGCGCTTGCTCGTCGACCTCACACGACGTTGCCGTGAACCGCGGGTCGGTCAGGTCCGGGAGTCGGCGACGAAGCGCGATGAGGGCTCGGTAGACCTCCAGCAACCTGCCGTGCTCGAACTGCTCGGCCTCGTCCCAGTCGAGCTTGGATCGCGTGAACGTCGCCGGGTCCTGCGGGTCCGGGACGACCGCCGGGTCCCACCCCATGCGCGCGAACTCGGCGATCCGACCCTCTGCCGTCGCCGCGCCGAGCTCGGGTTCCGGATGAGAGGTGAAGAACTGCCACGGCGTGGAGGCACCCCACTCCTCGCCCATGAACAGCATCGGGGTGAACGGCGAGGTGAGCGTGAGCACCGCTGCGATCGCGAGTTGACCGTGATCGAGCGATGCGCTCAGCCGGTCGCCGATCGCCCTGTTGCCGATCTGATCGTGGTTCTGGCTGGCGACGACGAGCCGTGACGCGGGCATGGTCTCGACGTCGATCGGCCGGCCGTGGTTGCGTCCACGGAACGAGGAATAGGTCCCGTCGTGGAAGAAGCCGGCAGTGAGCACCTTGGCCAGGGCGGAGAGGTGCTCGAAGTCGGCGTAGTAGCCGGTGATCTCGCCGGTCAGCGCGACATGCACGGCGTGGTGGAAGTCGTCGCTCCACTGCGCATCGAGGCCGTAACCGTTCGCCTCGCGCGGCGTGATGAGGCGTGGGTCGTTCAGGTCGGACTCGGCGATCAGGGTGA
>JBBQTN010000383.1:0-3932 GCA_038213195.1 Acidimicrobiales bacterium
CAACCCAGGCGTCGTCAGTGATCGTGCCGATCGCGGGTGGAGACTGAGGTGGCGGCGGTCAGTGTCATGTCGCTGCAACTCCGACTTCCGACCTCGCGGCGGCGGCCACTGCGCGGGCGAGCTGGCTGAGCGCCACGGCAATCCGATCGGTCCCCACCGATCGCCTCCCGATCACTTGGCGTGCCTGCTCGTCGTCTACGTAGGCGAGCCAGAGCCTGCCGGCGGCCACCAGTCGCTCGTCGTGGGCGTCGCCGTCGTGACGAGCTGCCCCACCGAGCACGGTGCGCCTGACCGCTGCCCAATCGGCATCGCCGACCCACCCGCGTGTCCGGCACAGCGCCCCGAGTGTGGCGTGCTCCCACGGCGGGCACGCGCCGGCGACGAGCCCAAGCGGTTCGTAGCACCACGCCGGACGGTGCCCGTTGCGCAGACTCCAACGATCGTGCAGCATCGCTGGCCACCGGGGCGTCTGCACGCCGTGCTCGTCAAGCGCCACCGCAGCCAGCACCGCATCGACCGGGCGCACCCACCCCGCCTCGCTCGCCGGCACACCGGCGAGCCGCCGACCGGCTTCGGCGACGAACCCGGCGGCCTGGTCGTCACTCAGCTCGCCCCATAGCCACAGCGCCGTGCGGATGTGCGCCTGGTCAGCGCGTAGCGGATCTCCGGTGAACCGCCACCGCGCAATCGCTCCGACACGGCGCGCCCGCCGCTGAACGCGAGCGTCGGTGATTGCGAGGCGGTGACCGGTCACGTCCACGCCAGCTGCACCGGCGCTGATCGCCAGCGCAGCGATCGACGCGGCGCGACAGGTGTCGACGACGCTCGCAGCGCTACGACCAAGCTCGTCGCGCCGTCGTTGCCGCGCCCGGCGGAACTGGCGAACCCCCGGCAGTCTCGCCAGCACCGACTTCGTCCATGCGACAGCGGCTATCACCGCCATCACCAGCGGGAACTCGTGCGATCCACGCAGCGGCTGGGCCACGCCGCGCACGACGGGCTGGCCCCGCTGTGCGAGCAGGACCGTTGCTACAAGGGCGGCGACCCACACTGCACCGACCAGCCAGTCGGCCCCCCATGACATCCACGCCACCGTCGCGGCAACAACGGCAAGCGCGAACCCGACCGACAGCAACCGATAGTTCTCGAACAGACCGGCACCGGGGAATATGACGCTCTCGGCGATGTGCGTGCCGCGGTGGCTCGTCCTGATCAACGCGACGATCGAGATGTCAGCTGCAAGGAGGACGGCGAAGGTTCGACGCCGGCGGCGGCGCAGACGGCGCGCCGATCCAAAGGCATCGCCAACCACCCCCGAGCGTGCGCGGTCGCCGATCATCGCGACAGGATGCTCGCACTCGCATCACCCCCACAGCGACTCGCAGCCCCAAGAGGTCCCTATCGGACTGACGACCACACTCTCGGCTGAGTGGCGCGGGCAAGCCCGGCGGCCGTCGCCAACCCCGGCGTGAGGTTGCGGTCATTCGCGTGCCTGTCCCAGCGGCGCAGGTTCGTAGAAGACCGTACCGGCAAGCCCTGAGCCGGCGATCCCGACTGCGCGGGACCATCCGGCACGGCAGGGTCAAGGCGTCATTCGGCGGTAACCACACCGGCAACGACGTTGCGACCGGCGCGATCGTCGGCGGCTCCGTCGGGTCTGGTGTTGGAGGCGCCGTCACCGCCGTGTCCGTTGCCTCGGTCGCGGGCGAGATCGTGTCATCACGACGGTGTCGCCGCCCGGCACGCGGTCGGCAACTCCGTCTTCAGCGTGGTCGTCGCAACGCCGACGTCGGGCACCGTCGTCACGTTCGAGCGCAACCCGCCGGCGGAGGGCACCCTGCGACCGTTGGCGCGAACAGCCACGTAACAAGCAGGACCATTTGCTGGCGGGCAAACCTCTCCTCTCGGTGGCGACAGCCCAGCCTCAGACATCGTACGGCAACGCTCGCACACGACTCCGACTCCGGTCAGGTCGGTCTACCCGCGTCAGCGACGCTGTTCGATCGGGATCGGGGCCCGGTCGTCGGTGACCTGGCTCCTGCGCAGCACCCTGCACGACAGGGTGACCAGTCGGGTCCAGTTCTTGTCGATGTTCAGGATCACGGCGTCGTCACAGGTTCGAGACGCAACTGCTGGCGGTCGTCGAGGTCGAAGCCGATGTGGGCTCGTCCGTTCGCGTCCGCGTCGACCGACCAGCTAGTGCGCTCGCCAACGAGCCGGTAGTGCTGGCCCGGATGAAGCGCTTCGAAGTGGAGGTTGGCGGTGACCGGGGAATCACCGCCGGGTTCGACGATGAGGTCAAGGCTGGTGTCGTCGGTGCTGCGGGCCTTGGTCACGAGCACGTCGGGCCAGGTGGCTCCGCTGAGGATCGGACCCGTTGGCGGCTGATAGCCGCCGACGGACAGCGCGGCCGTGCCGTTGGGGGTCGCCCAGCGCACGAAGAGGTGGATGCCCATGGTCTGCACACCGGCTTGGAGGGGCCGCGCCGGCCACTGCTTGCCGGTTGCGCAGGATCGCTCCATGCCGCGCAGCGCGGCCTGAGCGACATCGTTGCGGCCGACACCTCGAGCGGCACCGACCAGTCGGGTCCATTCCGGCACTGCCGTCTTGATGAACGTGTTGCGCTCGAACTTCGGTTCGAACTCCAGGGGGAGCACTCCGTCGACGATGGTGTCGGCCAGTCCAGCCACCTTCGCGTCGACGCCGCGCAGCGCCAAAGCGGCGCCCCTGACGGCCAGGTCCGGTGCGGTGTCGACGAACGAGCCGGTCCCCTGAAGGTAGTACTCCCCGCCCGGGACTTCGCCAGTGTCGAACGAGAGTCCCACCAGCTTCGAGCGGATGTGCGGGAAGTTGCCGTCGGGGGTGAGCATCTCCTCGGTGATGCCCCTGCGCCAATGGGGCTCGACGTGTTCCCAGTGGTCGGAGCCGTGCAATGTCTCGTGGCCCTTCAGCGCTTGAGCGCCGAACGCGTTGCAGGCGGTGAAGACCCATCCTGGCTCGCAGGGGAACAGGCCGAGTGGGTTCGACTCGAAGTTTCGCCGCACGGCCGCAGCGATGGTTCCGTGGTCGTAGGCGAAGGTTCGACCGTCCTTCCAGACAAAGGTGAGCGAGCCCGGCTCGTCAAACTTGTGGGAGCCGGTGGCGGCCTCGAAGCAGTTGATCTGATCGGTGAGGTAGGCCGAGATCATGATGTTGTCGCGCACGATCGGGTCGGGGTTGCGGTCGAAGTTGCCGATGGTGTTGAGCGTCCGCCAGTAACGCCACACACGCAGATCGGTCTGCTTGTCGATCAGGTTGGCCATCGCCGCTTCGACGGACTGGCGGGCGTTCGGGACGAAGTTCACCGTGTACAGGGCTAGCGCGATGCCGAGGAAGTTCAGCTGATATCGCACACACGTCGGACCATGGATCTGCTCACCCCAGTCGAAGCCCTTGAACTGGTCGAGGGGCTGCAGCGCCATCTCGTACACCCAGCGGAGCAGCTCGCTGTCGAACTCCGTCGGATCGATCGTGGCCTTGTCGACCTGACCTGACGTGATGCCGGCAAGGAATGCGTTCAGCTCGGGGACACGCGCCAACTTGCGCCGGTAGCGGGCTTCGAAGTGGTACACCGCCCAGGCAATTCCGGCCGCCGCCAGCAGGTAGACGACGGGGATCGCCCACGGCCACACGGTGTGCCGGCTGACGAACGGTCGCGGGCCGTTGGCCATCAGACCCGAGCCAACGGCGCTCAACACCGAGACGAGCGGGATCGCCCAATGGGCACTGATGCCCCACCACAGGACGATCGCGACCAGCAGGATCGCGACGGTGAGCAAGAACAGCAACGGATCTGCTGCGTAGAGGAACCCGCCACCCGGGAAGATCAACGACAAACCGGCTGCTCGCAGCGACCGGCTGCCGAACGCGATGAACATTGTGCCCAGGACGAC
>JBBQTN010000384.1:0-3931 GCA_038213195.1 Acidimicrobiales bacterium
CCGGCCGAGGGGTCTGCGTGCGTCGTGTCGCTGGTCCTCGATGAACTCTTCCGGAGTGTTCAGCGCCGAGCAGGGAAGGCCGTTGGCCTGCCCGTCGGCGATCAGCTCGTCGCGGTGGCGGGCCGCGAGCACCGGTTCGATGAGCTCGGTGAGCACGTCGTGCAGCTGGATGCGCATCGCACGGTCCAGCCAGATGTCGTCGGTGAGCTCGACCGGTGATCCCATCGTCTTGACGAACGCATCCCAGTGTCCGGGCGTGTTCACGGCAATGTCGATCGTCCCGTCGGCGACGCGCCATGTGCCGCTCGGCGGAGGGGCGAAGTTGGCCCGCCGCTGCATCACCAGACCGGCAACCGAGAAGCGGTGGATGATGTCGTCCTGGCTGGCCATCACCTCGTGCGCGGAGATGTCGAGCACCTGACCGCCGATCTCCGGGCGTTCCTGCAAGGCGGCGGCAATGCAGATCGCGGCGCGGATGCCGGCCTCGTCCCAGAGCTGGCGGCCTGGCATGGACAGCGGGGGTCCGGATTCCGGCCCGATCGCGTACATCAAACCACTCATCGCGTGCGCGGTCATCGGCGTCGCCCGCCAGTTGCGCAACGGGCCCGTGGCGCCGAAGGGTGTCAGCAGGCAGGTGATGACAGAGTCCGCACACCACGAGAAGCCGAGCGGGTCATCGACGAAGCCGATGACCGTCGTCGACGATGTCGGCGAGGCGATGACCACATCGACGTCGGCGGCCAGCTCGGCGAGCAGTGGTGCCGCCTCGGCCCGGGTGACATCGAGCGTCGCTCGCCGGCAACCGGCGGAGTACCACGCGTCCAACCAATCCCGACGGGGATCGGCCGTGATCGAGCTGGGTCTGGGAGGCTCCAGACGCAGCACGTCAGCGCCGTAGGCCGCGAGTAGCCGAGCGCAGTAGGCGGTGACCGGCGCGGCCACGTCGAGGATCCGCACGCCGGCGAACGGCCGTGACGGGAGCCGGTCGTCAGGCATCCCCGTCCGCCCGCTGGCGAACACCCCCTCCCGAGGGACGCTGGACCTGTTCAGTGATGAAGGCGTCGATCCGCCGACGCGCCTCGGCGGCCATTGCGGTCGGGAACGAGTCGAAACCGTGCAGTGACTCTGGGTAGACCGCCAACGTCGCATCGTTGCCCGCCGCCGCCCATCGTTCGTACATGAACAAGGTGTCATCGATCAGCGCATCCCTTGTGCCGACCGAGAACAACGCCGGAGGCAGCGCGCGCAGGTCGGCGTACAGCGGCGAGATCGACGGGATGCGCCGCTCCTCGACGGAGAGGCCCGGGTACACGAGTCGTTGGGCATCACTGAACACAGCGAGCGCAGGGGCGTCGAGCCGCTGGCTCGGACCGCCGGACACGTCGTACAATCCGTAGGCCAGTGCGGTTGCGACGATGTCCTGACCGAGCCCACCGCTGTCGCGCAGCGTCACGAGCGTCAGGACAGCCAGCGTGGCACCTGCGGACTCGCCGATCAGGATCATCGGGGCATCGCCGAAACGGTCGCGCCCCTCGGTGCGCACCCAGTCGATGACGTTCTGGGCGTCCTCCAGCTGTGCCGGTGGGAGGGCCTCGGGCACCATCCGGTAGTCCACGCTCACCACGGCTACCGAGCAACGCTCGGCGATCTCGGCGCTGCGGTCGTCACTCGCCTGCGCCGAGCCGATCACCCACGCACCCATGTGGAACTGCACGCAGACGCCGTCCACCCGCGCTGGTACGAACACGCGCACTGTCACACGTGGTTCGCCCGACCCGACTTGGAGCACCTCCGGCTGCAGGCGTTCGGGCGCGAGCGGTGTGACCGCAGCGTCGAGGATCTTGCGGGTGCGTAGCGCATCTTCCGCAGTCGCGAAGCTGAGCGGGCTGGCGGCCATCGCTGCCGCGAACTGTTCGTTGAACTGTCGCGAGTCTTCGACGTGAGCAAACAGCGAGTCGTCGATGTGCATGGGGTATCTCCTGTCGTTCAGGCCACGGGTGCGGTGTCGCGCCGGCAGTCGACCACGACGTCGGCGAGAACGGCGAGTGCGTCCTCGAGATGGCTACGGCTGTCGACCGGCACCCCGACCATCACCCGGTCGATCCCACCGTCCACGTAGCGCTGAACGTTGCCGAGCAGTTGTTGCTTGGAAGCAGCGTCGTCGCAGTACCACGGGATGCCGGACTGCCCCGCCATCTCGCAACCGCTGATCTCCAGCTGCAGTTCTCGCTGGGCAGCCAGCCGACGCAGCTCGGCGGCGTCGTCGAGGAATGTCGGGCCGGTGAGCGGGTACCAGCCGTCGGCGAGGTCGAGCACGTCGGCGAAGGTCCGCGGGCCCGCCGCAGCGCCTATGAGGATTGGCGGGCCGGGCCGGCGCGCCCCGGTCTGGATCGGCTTGGGCAGCGACCACGAAGGGGTGAAGTGGGTGTGCGGACCATCGTGTCCGACCTCGTCTTCTGCCCACAGCCGGCTGATCACTTCGATGTGCTCCCGGAACACCGTGCGGCGACGCTGCGGATCGACGCCATTGTTGATCATCTCCGGCGCGTTCCAGCCGTAGCCCACGCCGAAGTCGACCCGCCCGCCCGAGAGTGCGTCGAGCGACGCCACCGCCTTGGCCAGACGTAGCGGCTGGTGCTCCGCGGGGAGCACCACGCCCGTGCCGAGGCGGAGCGTCGTCGTCACCGCGGCGGCGGCGGCCATCGTCACGAACAGATCAGGGAAGCGCTTGTAGAAGTCCGGTACGGCACCATCGGCCACCGGAAAGACGGTGTCGAGGGGAATGTGGGAGTGCTCGCCCTGGAAGATCGCGTCGAGACCGGCGGCCTCGACAAGCGGTGCGACCTCCAGGATCGACAGGGTGGTGTCATTCGTGATCAGGTTGGCGCCGATGCGCACGATGGGCTCCTCAGCAGATGGTGGCGGACTGCGGACCGCCCCGGTTTCGGCGGCCATTGGTGGTCATCGTTGGGCGCTCCCGCCCGCGGAGACCTCGATCGTCTCTCCGGAGATGAAGGTGCTGCGGTCGGAGGCCAAGAACAACACGGCATCCGAGATCGATCGCGGATCGAGCCATGCGACGCGCATTGGGTTCATCGCCTCGTAGCGCGGGCGCACTGCGTCCTTGGTCTGCTCGGCGATGTCCGGCGCGAACAGCGAGTACAGCGCAGGGTTGTGCACCATCGGCGTGTCCACCGTGGCCGGGCAGACGACGTTGGCCGTGATGCCGTCGCCGGCGACTTCCAGGGCAACCGACTTGACGAAGCCGATCACACCCCACTTCGACGCGGCGTAGTGCGACAGGTTCGGCGTGCCGGTGCGCCCGGCACCGGACGACGTTGCCACGAGCCGGCCATAGCCACGTTCGACCATGTGTGGTACAGCGGCGCTGAAGGTGTTGAAGACGCCGGTGAGGTTCACCGCGAGCATGTCGTCCCACTGTTCGGAGGTCAACTCGGGCATCGCGCCAAACCCACAGATACCGGCGTTGGCTACCACAATGTCGATCTTGGTGAGTTCTGCAACGGCCCGCGCCACTGCCGCCTGCATCGCCTCGCGATCGCGCACGTCGGCCTCGATCGCGAGCACCCGCCGCCCGGCCTTCTCGACGAGCCGGGCAGTCTCCTTCAACTCATCGCGCCCGCCGAGCGAGTACGGCACCGACGCGATGTCTGTGCACACGTCGGTGATCACGACGTCGGCGCCGGCATTGGCAAATGCCACGGCATGGGCGCGTCCCTGTCCTCGCGCTGCGCCCGTGACGAGCGCGACACGGCCGTCGAACTCAGCCACGAGTCGCTGAACCCCGGCCTGGAACGACACCGACACAGGCAACTCCGGACACAGCATTCCCCTCTCGTGGGCCCACCGTCCCCTGCGGGCCACCCGCTTCGATGAAGCATATTAGATCGACTGAATCAACCTGTCAACT
>JBBQTN010000385.1:0-3890 GCA_038213195.1 Acidimicrobiales bacterium
CCCGGGCCAGCGCAGAGTAGAGGTGGTGGTGGCCGCAGACGAGGCCCGGCGTCACGTTCGCCATCGATCGCCATCCTCGCATGCCGGCCCTACGATCGGGCCGTGACCCTCGTCGCCGATCCCGTCGTGGAGCGCCTGGCATTGGACGACCGCTCGTGGATCGACGTGGTGCGCGGGTTGATGCCCGACGCTGACGGGCTGCTCGACGATCTGCTGGCGACCACCACGTGGGAGCAGGGTCGGGTGTTTCGCTACGAGAAGTGGATCGACGAGCCCCGCCTCGGCGCGTGGCAGCGCGGCGCGGACCGCCACCCCGCACTGGTCGAGGCGCAGCAGTGGATCTCCCGCCGCTACCGGGTGATGTTCGACGCGCTGGCGCTCGCCTGGTACCGCAACGAGCGCGATGGTGTCGGCTTGCACCGCGACCGGGAGATGAAGTGGTTGGAGGACACCGTCATCGGGGTGCTCACGCTCGGCCAGCAACGTCCGTTCCTGGTCAAGAAGATCAGCGGACGGCGCAACGACCTGGAGGAGTCGACGGACGGCGCGATCGACCTCGCCCCGGCCAGCGGCGACCTGCTGGTGATGGGTGGCCGCTGTCAGAGCGACTGGCTGCACGCCGTCCCCCAGGGCCGCGTGCCGATGCGCCCCCGTGTCTCGGTGCAGTGGCGGTGGACGTCCAAGCGCGGCCGGCCGGACACCAACCCGAGCTACTACGCGCCCCGCCACTTCTCCAAGCGCTGACGGGTCGGGACGGGACCGGTCGGCGGCGAGCAGGGCGCTCCGGCGGGGAGTGGCGTCGGCGAGGAGCGCGGCGATCAGCCGTCGTCGGTGGTCGCCCGGCGCATCGGCAGGACGTTGCGCCACTGCCCGTCGACCATGTGCAGCGCTGCGGCAATGGCGCCCGCCGTCGGCACGAGGCCGATCTCGCCGACGCCCTTGATCCCGTACGCCGACTTCGGCTGGGGCACCTCGACCAGCTCGACCTCGATCGGCGGGACGTCCTTCGGGCGGATGATCCCGAGGCTGCGCAACGTCATGTTCGTCGGGAAGCCGAGCTCGTCTGCCGGGAAGTCCTCCGTCAGCGCGTAGCCGAGACCCATGTGCACGGACCCCTCGATCTGGCCCTCGCACAGCCGCGGGTTGACGGCCATGCCGACATCGTGGATCGCGACGACCTTCTCGATCGCGCCGGTCTCACGATCGGCGATCACGACCTGTGCAGCGAACCCGAACGCGGCGTGGATCGTCGGGTTGGGAACGTTCGGGTCGCCGAGCTTCTGGGTCCAGTCGACGACGTGCTCGGCGGCGTGGTCGACGCCCGGCGTGCATCCGGCGGCGAGCGCGGCCAGGCATGCCTTCTGCACTGCACCGGCAGCCATCAGCGTGCCGCGGCTCCCGGTCGTCTGCCCGTGGCCGATCTCGCGGGTCGTGTCGACGATCACCTTGATCCGCGCGGGATCGACACCGAGCTCGGTCACCGCCACCTGCATCGCCACGGTGTGCACGCCCTGGCCCATCTCGGTGAACCCGTGGCGCACCTCGATCGTGCCGGTGCCGGTGAGCCCGCTGCCGTCCGCGCCCGCATCCTCGAAGCGCACCACGCCGCCGGTGACCTCGCGCAGCCCGTTGCCGAGGCCCGAGTTCTTCAGGCCGAGGCCGAGCCCGACGGCCTTGCCGGCCGCGAGTGCGGCGTCGATGTGCGGCTTGGCGCGGTCGAGGCACACCTCAGCGCCCTCCGCCCCGTCGTCCATGATCTGGCCGGGACCCCACACCTGCCCGGGCTTGATCACGTTGCGCTTGCGGATCTCCCACCCGCTGATCCCGACCTGCTCTGCGAGGCGATCCATCACGCCCTCCATCGCGAACTGCGCCTGGTTGGCGCCGAACCCGCGGAACGCACCGCACACCGGGTTGTTGGTGCGCACCGCCGTGCAGTGCACGTCGATGTTCGGCACGCGGTACGGCCCGCTGGCGTGGCCCGCGGCGCGCTCGAGGACCTTCATCCCGACACTGGCGTAGGAGCCCGAGTCGCCGATCCCGTTGACCCGCAACGCTGTCAACACACCATCGGCGTCGCAGCCGGCCCAGTACTCGAGGCGGATCGGGTGGCGCTTGGCGTGGATCAGCAGGCTCTCCTCGCGCGACAGGGTGCACTTCACCGGCCGCTGCAGCAGCCACGCCGCGAGCGCCGTCTGACCCTGGTTGCTCATGTCCTCCTTGCCGCCGAACGCCCCGCCGTTGGAGACGAGCTCGACGGTGACCTGCTCGTTGGTCAGCCCGAGCAGCGCGGCGATCTGGTCGCGGTCGTCCCACACGCCCTGCCCGCCGGAGTAGACGTAGAGGTCGCCGCCGTCGGTGATCGTCGCCAGCGTGCTCTCCGGCTCCAGGAACGCGTGCTCGATGCGCTGCGTCTGGAAGACCTCGTGGAGCGTGTGCGCGCTCGCCGCGAGTGCAGCGTCGACGTCGCCGCGGGCGTAGGTGCTGACGGACAGGACGTTGTTCTCGGTGCCGTAGACGGCGATCTCCGGATCGTCGATCGCGGCGACCGGATCCGTGATCGGGCGGTGCACGCCATAGTCCACCTCGACCAGCTGCGCCGCAGCGCGGGCCTGCTGCCGCGTCTCGGCGACGACGACCGCGAGGACGTCACCTGCGTACGACGTGCGCTGGCCCTCACCAATGAACACCGGCCAGTCCTTGTAGATGATCCCCACGTACTGCTTGCCCGGGATGTCCGCTGCGGTGAGCACGGCGACGACGCCCGGCGCGGCCTTCGCCGCTGTCGTGTCGATGCGCAGGATGTCCGCCCTGGTGTGCGCAGTGAGGTGCAGCGCGGCGTGGAGCATGCCCGGCACGCGCATGTCGTCGACATAGCCGCGGTCACCGAGGCACAGCTCGTGCGCCTCGAACTTGGCGCCGCTGGTGCCGACCCCGCCGGGCAGCGCGGCGTCGACGACGGTCCGCTGGGCGACGGCCTCGATCGCGTCGAGCACCTTGACGTAGCCGGTGCACCGGCACAGGTGCGCGCCGAGGTGGCGGGCCATGTCCTCGCGCTTGAGGTCGGCGCCCTTCTTGTCGATCTGCGCCTTGGCGCGCATCACGATGCCGGGGATGCAGAACCCGCACTGCAGACCGCCGCACGCTGCGAACGCGTCGGAGAAGCGCTGGCGCTCCTCCTCCGCCACGCCCTCGAGCGTCGTCACCGACTTCCCGGCGACCTTCGCCACCGCGTACTGGCAGGAGACCTGGACCTTGCCCTCGATCATCACCGTGCAGCACCCGCACTGCCCCGACGGCGAACAACCGTCCTTCGGTGAGGTGACGTCGAGCTCCTCGCGGATCGCCGCCAGAAGGTGCGGATGATCGTCTCGTACCGACACCGGCGTGCCGTTCAACTCGAACTGGATCGCCATGCTTGACATTTTGTCAAAGAACGGAGCCTTTGGGAAGCCGACTGACAGATCGGTCACGCGCAGTTCACACGTTTCGATGCTCGTCGCTGGCGCTTCCCTCTCGATGCTCGGGACTGGCGTCCGCTCGCTGCGCTCGCTTTCGCCGCTCCCTCGTGCGGCTCGTCGCTGGCGCTTCCCTCGCCGCGCGCACCGCCGCGCTTTCGCCGCTCCCTCGTGCGGCTCGTCGCTGGCGCTTCCCTCGCCGCGCGCACCGCCTTCGGACCGGGGTCAGTGAGGCAGTTCGACGCCGCGTTGGGCGGTGATCCTCGTGTACAGCTCCGGGCGGCGGTAGTGGTCGAAGTCGAACAGCGTGCCGGTGTAGCGCTTGCACCAGTCGAGGTCGCAGCGGGCGACGATCACCTCGTCGTCGGTCGTCAACGCCTGGGCGACGATCTGCCCGCTCGGGGCGACGATCATCGACTGGGCCAGCGAGTC
>JBBQTN010000386.1:0-3872 GCA_038213195.1 Acidimicrobiales bacterium
GGTTGATGCGCGTCACACGGGCGAGCCTCACCCTGCGCTGGATGCAGAGCGGCTTCGTGCGCCCGAACACGCTCACCGGCGGACAGGTGAGCACGCGCAACCTGCTCGGGTTCAAGGACGGCACCGCCAACCCGTCGCCGGCCGATGCCGAGCTGATGGACGAGTTGGTGTGGGTGCGGGCCGGCAACGGGGAACCGGCGTGGACGGTCGGCGGCTCGTACCAGGTCGTGCGCGTGATCCAGAACCACGTCGAGTTCTGGGATCGCACCGCGCTGAAGACCCAGGAGCTGATCGTCGGCCGCTCGAAGCAATCCGGCGCGCCACTCGACGGGACGCACGAGGTCGACATCCCGCAGTTCTCCAACGATCCCGACGGCACGTTCACCCCGCTGTCGGCGCACATCCGCCGCGCCAACCCGCGCACTGATGCGACGGAGAAGAACCGCATCCTGCGGCGCGGGTTCAACTACTCCAACGGGTTCACCCCTGACGGCCAGCTCGATCAGGGCCTGCTGTTCATCTGCTTCCAGCGCGACTTGAACGCCGGGTTCGTCACGGTGCAGACGCGGCTCAACGGCGAGGCGCTGGAGGAGTACATCCGCCCGATCGGCGGCGGTTTCTTCTTCGTGCCCCCTGGGCGTACCGCCAAGGGCGAGCCGTTCGCCGCGGCGCTGTTCACCTGATCAGCGCTGGCGCTGGCGCTCACGCCGCCGATGCAGGGGCTCAACCCGTGCGGCGCAGCGGGAGCGGTGCGGTGGTCGGCAGCACCTCGATCCCTTCGGCGGCGGCGAGATGGCCGGCGGCATCCGGGAGCCACATCGACGCCCGGCGCGGCCGCGACATCCTGCGGCCACGCAGCTCCACCTCCACCCGACGGGCGGTGGCGATCCCATGGCCGTCGCCGAGCCCCTCCCACACCGGCCGCCCGGCGACGAGCTGCAGGTCACAGCCGAACCCGTCGAGCGCTCCGACCGTGATCAGGATCGCACCACGCGTCTGCACCCTGGCCTGCAACCGGCGGGCGATGGCAGGGCGAACCCCGCGCACACCGGCGCCGAGGACGACGACGTCGAACCCGTCGATCATCGCCGCCACCACGTCCGCCCACTGACCTTCACCGAACCCGCCCGGCGGTTGGTTGACCAGCACCAACCGTTGCGCAGCGACGCCGAGCTCCACTGCGGCGCTCATCCCGAACGTCGGCACTCCGGCGATGCAAACCCATGCGCCCTGCCCGACGGGCCCGGCAGCAACAGCCATCGCCAACGACATCGCCGCCGCTCCCGCGCACCCGACGGTCGTTCCTCGTTGGAGCACCCCGCCTGGCACCAGCTCGGCGAACGCGGAGAGCAGCTCCACCGTGCGATCGCGTGAGCCGGCGACCCCAGCGGCCACCCCGAGCACCGCGCCCGCCGGTGCTGTCACCTGCCCCGATGCATGCTGCTGGGCGGCGAACTGGTTGACCATGATCGAACTCTATCGAACATACGTACGCCCGACAAGGGGGCCACGTCGTCGAACCGTCAGTGGTTCGCCTGCCACTTCGCCAGCGCTGACGCGCTGCGTTCGCGCAGGTTGGCGGGGATCAGCTGCTCGTACGGAGAAGCGGCGGCGCCACCATCGGCCGGCGCAGCACCGATGGCCGCGGCGCCCTCCTCCGGAGCCGGCTCGGTGAACGCCGGCGGCACCATCCCGGGCTTCCAGTACTGGTACATGTCGCGCACCACGTCGGCAAGGCCGTCCGCGCTGAAGCCCTTGAGAAGGTCGACCGTGATGACGTTGCCGTACATGTGCACCTTCTCGACCTGGCCCGTCGCCAGCAACGTCCGCGCCAGCGCCGCCGCAGGACGCGGACCGACCGCGTCGGCCGCGGTGCGGAACGTCTCGTGGCCCATCCCGGTGAGGGTGCGATTGGCCTCGAAGCGGATCATGCCCGGCGTCGGGCTGTGCTTGACGACGACGGTCACCGGCTGGCCCATGATCGGGCAGCGTACTGGCGACCCGGCCGCGCACGAAGCCGACGAGTGCCGTCGACCGCGCCGTTCAGTTCGGTTGGAGGACGACGCCGTGGCGAACGGCCCACGCAGCGACTTCTGCGCGACCGGAGAGGCCGAGCTTCATCAGGATGTTGGAGACGTGCACCGCCGCCGTCTTCGGCGAGATGTACAGCCGCTCGGCGAGCTGGCCGTTGGTGAGGCCCTCGGCGATCAGCGCCGCCACCTCGCGTTCACGCGGGGTCAGCTCGCCTTCGGAACGCGACGACGACCCTTCCAGCCTGCGCAGCAGGGCCTCGGCGCGGTCGCGACGCCAGCCCGGCCAGTCGACGAGATCCTCGGCGACGACCTGGCGCACGGCAGCCAGCGCCGCGGCTCGATCACCGGTCGCCAGCAACGCGGCCCCGAGCGACAACCGCAGCGAGGCGATGACCGGCCTGGTCAGCTCATCGGCCGGCGTCTCGAGCACCGCACGCAGCTCACCCACCGCATCTTCGGGATGGCCCTCGGCCAGGCGCAACAGACCCTCCGTGTGGCGCACGGCGTCGCGCTGGGACGGATGCCCGTCGAGCCACCTGTCCAGCAACTCGTCGCGCACCCGCCGAGGTGGGATCCCGGCGACCAGCGCGGTGTCGACCATCTGGACCACCGACGGGAGCGAGTACGGGGCGTTCGGCGGCGTCGGCGAGGCGAGCAACGTGCTCCAGGCGTCTGCCGCGATCCGCGGGTCGCCGAGCTGGCCGGCCGCGAACAGCCGGGCCGCCGGGACTTCACGGCGGAAGTCGGCGCGGCACGCGCCGCCCTCGCCCATCTCGTCGAGGAGCTCCAGCGCCGCCTTCGGCCTGCCCTCCTCGAGCGCCAGCTCGGCCCGGTAGCTGATCAGGCTGACCCGCTCGGCGGACCACTCACCGGCGTACTGCTCCGCCTCGGCGATCGCGTTGCGAAAGGCCCGTGAGTCGCCGCGCCCGAAGGCCGCGTCGGCGTCGCGGAAGGCGAGGATCGGCGCGCCGAGCTTGTCGAACCCGGCCGACGCGGTGAGGGCGCGCAGCTCGGCACGGATCGCATCCGCCTGTGCGCTGTGGGCCACGACGAGCGAGAGCAGGTTGTTCAGCGCCCGGCAGGCGAGAACCTTGTCGCCCACCGCGCGCGACGCCTCGTACGCCAACCGCAGCTCTGCCGCCGCCGTCGCCTGCGTCCTGCGCTGCACGAACGCCGATGCGTGCTCGACCATCGCCTGCGCCGCCAGCCACGCATCATCGTCAGCGCGAGCTGCGTCGAGGGCGCGGTCGGCCCACGCCACCGCCTCCTCACCGCGATCGGCGAGCATCATGATCTGCGCGACCGCGCCGTACGAACGGCCGCGGGCGATCCCCGGCGGGAGGCTCTCTGCGAGTTGGATGAGCTCGTCGAGCGCGGCATCGCGCTCGACGTCGGGCGCCTGTTCGTGCAGCAGTCGGGCGATGAACCGCTGCGCCTCGACACGGTCGAGGTCCGTGGCCGCGACCGTCCTCCAGCGCCGCCCGTAGACGAGGGCCTCGGTGAGGAAGTCGAGGCGCCATGCCGCATCTGTCGCGACGCGCAGCAGCTCGACATCGTCGGGCGCCTCCTCCAGCGCGTGGCCGGCCAGGCGCAACGCCTGGAACGACGCGCCGTGCTCGAGGTACCGCCGCGCCCCGACGTGGGCGATCGGCACGACCTGTTCGAAGTGGCCTGCGCCCGCCGCGTGCCGCGCCAGCGACGCGTGATCGGGCTCGGGCTGGGCCTCGAGCGCGATCAGCGCCCGCTCGTGCAGCCGGCGCCGCTCCCGTCCGAGCAGCTGCTGCAGGACCGCTTCGGCGACGAGCGCGTGGGCGAACCAGAAGTGGTCGTCGACGGGTT
>JBBQTN010000387.1:0-3866 GCA_038213195.1 Acidimicrobiales bacterium
ACGGCGACCTCGACCAGCTGGTCGACGTCAGCCACGCCGAACACACCGCCTCGATGCTGCCCACCGCAACCTTGACCCGAGTGCCGCTCGCAGGCCACTTCAGCATCGAGCGCGAGATCATCGCCGCGCTCATCGCCCTGATCGAACGCATTCGGAGTGCTTCACACCTCGCGGCTGACCCGGCGATATTCCTTTGAGGACGAGTGCTTCCTGTCCGGGGGATGAGGTGGCGGGTCCAATCCAAGCCCCGATGTGCCGCCACGACGCTGGCGGCGCCGTCACCGCCATGAGCAACGACGACTGCCGAACCCGCACGAAGAGCATTTTCGACGCAACCACCTGAGCTCCGGTTCCGGACGATCCACTCGCTCGTCGAAAGTCCGTACGTGTCATGGACATACGAGCTGAGCAGCACCCTCCACGACGGCACCGTCCACGTCATCTCGAGCATCGAAGTCTTCGAGGTTCGCGACGGCAACATCATCAACGTCTGGAACACCAAGCACACGCCCGGACCTTGGCAGCAGCCGAACAACCGCAAGACCGAGCGCTGACCGAGAGCGACAATGTCGGGCGACGGCGGTCGCGAGCCCTTGCCGCGTTCGACGACCCGATTGGCGGTGGGCCCCTGCGGCGAGTCGCCGGACGCGCGGGGCTCACCGTCGGTCGACCGCGCTTCTCGCGCTCATCAACCTGACCGAAAATGTCACGCCGATAATGCTCATGCCGACGTCTGGTAGCGCGTCCTTGAGCTGCCGTTATCTCGAGTCGATCGGCTGTTGGGTGGGTTGATCTGGTGTTGTGCGTTGTGGACATGTCGTTGTCGCAGGCGATCATCGGCGAGCGCGTTGTTGGCCGAGGAGGAGGGCGAGCTGATCGCGTAGGGCGTTGTTCTGGGCGCGTAGTTTGGTGATCTCGTGGCGGGCGAGGTCGAGGCGTTGGCGGATGGAGTCCGGGGTTGCTCGTTGCGCGGAGGGGGTGTCTGGCTGGGCGGCGGCTGTGGTGCTGCGGGTGAGGCGGCTGATCGTGGCGCGCAGGTCGGGTTGGTCGTAGAGCCAGCTGCGTGAGACGTGTGCGGTGCGGGCGACGGTGGTGAAGGTGACGAGTTGACCGGTGCGGTCGAGTTCGGCGAGCGCGATGCGTGCCCGCTGCAGGGTCGATTCGTGGCGGTCGGCGACGGCTCGGCGGAGGTGGGCGCAGTTGTCTGCTCGGGTCATGTCTGCGCGTCGTGGTCGAGTGCTTGCAGGGCGGGGATGATGCGATCGAGGCTGGTCTGGACGTTGCGGAGGTTGTCGGCGAGTCGGAACTGGCCGTTGGCGTCGGCGCGGGCGATGAGCCGCCGGTTGACGGCTGCCTGGTTGCGGTGGATGTCGAGGAACTCGGGGGTGGTCTGGAAGTCGGGGCAGGGGAGACAGGCGTTGGGGTGGGGGCAGTCTTGTTGTGGTGGGCGCCCGCCGTAGCCGTTGGGGAGGCTGTCGCGGATGCGGGCGAGGTCGTGTTTGACGCGTTCGGCGTCGGCGGTGACGGCGTCGGGGTCGTAGACGACGTGTTGGCCGGCGATGTTGACGCGTTGGCGGCAGAACTCCTCGAAGGCGTCCCGGACGGTGTGGTCGTGGATCTGGGCGTAGTGGGTGGTCATGCGTGGGCTGGCGTGTCCGAGGAGTTTCTGGATGACGTGTTGGGGGACGCCGGCGTTGATCAGTCGGGTGCCGACGGTGTGACGGAACTGGTGGGCGTGGATCCGCACCGGTTGGCCGGTCTCGTCGTGCACGCCGATGCGGGCCTGCCAGCGGCCGAGCTGCCCGGACAGGCTGCCGTGGGCGTAGGGCTTGGTCCCGTCGGGGTTGTGGGCGATGCCGGGGAACAGCCATGGGGAGCCGCCCGGCCAGCGATCGAGGACGTGCGCTTGCTGAGAGCGGATCGTCTCGGCTGCCTTGGCGCTCAACGGGATCAGTTGCTCGATTCCGACTTTGGTGTTGGAGAACCGCAGGCATGGCCAGCCGGTGCTGTCTTCGATGATCGGGTTGAACTCGAGGGCGCAGGCGTCTCCGCCGCGCAGGCCGGTCTCGATGAGCACCACGACGAGGTTGCGGACCGGTGGGCTGGGGAGCTGGTCCAAGTTGGCGTCGGACTCGAGTTGGTTCATGACGAACTCGGGGATGAACTTGGGCAGGGCGTCGGCGGGGCGGGTGACTTCCTCGACGTAGATCACCGTGTTGGTGGGCAGGCCGCGCAGCTGGCCGTAGCGGTGGCCCCAATCGAGGAACCCGCGCAGCATGATCACGGCGACTGTGCGAGTGGTTGACGCCCAGCGGCTCGACGCCATCCACGACAAGTAGTGCTCCACCAGCGTTCTGGTCACACCGCTGACGTCGCCGACGTCGGGACGGCGTTCGGTGAGGAACTGGGAGAACTTGTCGAGCGCCTGGGCGCATGTGTTGATCGTCCCGTAGGCCGAGCCGGTCGCGAGCCGGAATCGGCACCACCGTTTCACCGCGGCACGCAACCAGTCCTGTTCGATCCCGGTGAAGCTGACCAGGCCATGTCCGCGTCGAGCGGCGATGCCCAACTCTTCGGCGTGCCATCGGTCGGCCGCGTAGGCCTGCTCGACGACATCACCGGTGACGGCGATTGAGTTCGATCAATCGTGGCGCCGCTGACGCAGTCATTGGGTGGTCACCTCCTGGTTCCACACTCCGGCTCGTTGCAGCGCAGCTCGGACGTCGCCGACATCGAGGTGGATGTAGATCTGGCTGGTCGTTGTCGAGGACCGGTGGGTCAACAGGCGGGCGACCACCTCGATAGCCACGCCGGAACGGATCAGTGCGGTGGCTTGGGTGTGACGCAACATGTGGACGGTGAAGTCGATCCCGGTGCACGCCCTGATCCGGCCGATCAGCTTGTGCACCGTCGCGTAGGTCAGCGGGGCTCCGATCCGACCGCCCCACAGGTTGACGAACACGTAGTCGGAGTCGAGGTCGCCGTAGTCGCTGTGCATGTAGTCCGAGTAGCAGCGGACCAGACCGGCCGTCACCGGGATCACCGCCGGCGAGCGCAGCTTGGCTCGAGCCCCGTTGGCGTTGTCAGCGCGAGGAACGATGTGCACCTGCCGGTCCCGGCTGACGAAATCGCTATGGCGCAACCCGAGCGCCTGCCCGATCCTCATCCCGGTCTCCGCGAGCAACGCCAACAAGAACCGGTCGCGGGCACGCTGCGGCGCAGCCAGCACCGTCACCAACTGCTCGGCGCTCAACGTGCGCGGCGTGCGCCGCGCGACGAGCAGCTTGACCGGGCGAGTAGGGACCGGTCGCCCCGCGGTGACGTGATGCAAGAACGGCTTGTAGGTGCCGCGACCCACCCTCCGCCACGCGGTCAACTCGGCCGCCACCGCCACACCGGCACGGGCGTGATGCTCGTAGAACCCGAACACCGCTGCGAGATGCCGGTTCACCGTCGCCGGTGAGCGCAACCCGCAGCCGGACTCCAACACGATCACATTGTCCGCCGGGGCTCGCAGCCAAGCCACGAACCGGGCCACGTCGTCGACGCTGACCTGCGTCCAGTCGACATCCACACCGGCGAGGAACTCGAACCACAACTTCAAGCTCGTCGCGTAGGCCCGCTGCGTGTTCGGCGAACGTTCCACCGAAGCCAGGTAGCTCAGGTAGGTCTCGGCCGGCTCGACCAGCGACCCGTCATCAGCGAGCAGCGTCCACGATGTCGCTGCGGTCGTCGGCATCACCACTCGTTGAACGATCACGACCACCCCCTGGTCGATGTGCTTGAAGCGTAAGAACTTCAAGCAGATGGGTGGTGGATGCTGGCCCAATGACCAACGACCCCAGGAGCCAACAACGCGAGCTGCG
>JBBQTN010000388.1:0-3813 GCA_038213195.1 Acidimicrobiales bacterium
GATGTAATCCGATCTGGACAGCCGCCTCTACCTCGTTTCGCTCGGCCGAGGCACCGAACGTGCCCCCGCCTGCTGCCTTCTGCAAGGCCATCGAGGTACACCCGCCTGCGGTGACGACGCGCTGAATCTCGTCGGCGATCCAGCTCAGCTGCTCGCCACGGGACGTGAGATTCGCCGGCGCCTCGATGTCGTGGTCCGCAGCTACCCCGCCGTCGACGATCGTGCACCCAAACCCCTTCTTCCCACAGACGATTCCACCACTACCTGTCACCTTGGCATAGTGACATTCCCGGACGGTGGCCGCCGGCATCGGCTCCGACAACGCCCGTCAGTGGGACGGCCAGGGGACGCCGGCGCGTGTCGCACGAACGGTGGTGGTTGAGCTCCTGCAGCGAACCCTCAGGCAGCGACGCATTGTGGCCCCTACCGCTCCGCCGTACGAACACGATCACCGTCGCTGATCGCCAGTGAGGATTGCTGTGAGCGAGTGGGCGGTTGCCGTTCGGCGCGCGGCCGATCGTTGCGACCGCGTTGAGTTGTACAAGTGTGAGGCGATGCAGACGCACACCGAGGAGATCACCACGCCGAGCGGCCAGATGGGCGTCCATGTCGTGCGTCCCGACGGCGAGGGTCCATTCCCTGTGATCGTGTTCTTCCATCACGGTCCCGGGCTCGACGATGGATCGAAGCAGACGATGGCCCGCATCGCGCAGTGGGGCTACTACGTGGTGACCCACGACCGCTACCACCGAGCCGAGCCGTGGTACACGATGCAAAGCCGCACCGACGACGAGATCAAGAAGATGTTCGGCTTGGTCCTGGGCACGACCGAGGACCAAGTCGCCGAGGATCTCACCGCGCTGCTTGCCTGGCTGCCGTCCGCCCCGGCCGCCCGGGGCGGTGCAATGGGCTGCATCGGCTACTGCATCGGCGCACGGTCGGTGTTGTGCACCCTTCGCGACCGGGGTGGCCAATTCCGAGCCGGTGTCGGCCTGCACCCGTCGTTCTGCACCACCGACGACCCCGAATCGCCTCATCTCGCCGTGCCGTCCTACACCGGGTCGTTGTACATCGGGTTCGGCTCGGCCGACACCATGCAGCCCGCATCTGCCAACACGGCGCTGATCGAGGCGACCAACGCCTTGGCCAAGGGCGAAGCCGAGATCCACGACGGCGCCGACCACGGGTTCGGCGTGTACGGCCCCGCACACCACGAAGCCGCGGCCACGCAGTCCTATGAGCGGGCCAAGGTCATGTTCGACCGCGAGCTCAAGAGCTAAAACGGGCACGAAGGGATCCGGACGGCCACCCCGAAATATCGGCCACATCACCCGAACGACATCCGTGGCGTGGACCCCTCGCCGCCGTACTCTCTCCTCGCGGGTCAGGATTCAGGAGGATCGAGCACAGTACGGGCTCGGCGACGCTCCCCGATGGTACGCCGGCGTCAGATGTTCGCCCGGGATACACCTACGAGCGATCCGATCGAGTCCTCAGAACGCCCGGTGAGCGGCAACGACCACACCGTCTCTCGCTGCCGGCACGGCAGCCCTCGCAAGCACAGCCAGATTGCGTTCCTCACCGCCGAGCGCGTGCGGTATGCGCTCGAACGCGGCGGTGTTTCGGACCCCGACCTGCGTGGCTCATTCGGATGACCCAGGGGAGCCCGTCCGAACCTTCGACAGACGCGATGGCATCAGGTCCCCTGGTTGCGCGCATCGGGACCTGCGTCTCGTATGGGTGCATGCGCGGCTGACCAGAGTTGGTGGACGTCAGCTTGATCGATGCCGTCGTCCCCGAGAGCAGCGACCAATTCGTTGAAGCCGGCGGCTGCCGAGTACCCGGCGGCAACGCACGCGTCAACGTAGTCGTCGGCGAGGACGGCGTGGCCGTCGAATCCGAGTCGGGCAGCTTTCTCGCCGGCTCTCCGTGCGGTGAGTTCGTAGAGCTTGTCTTGGTTGGCGAACAGTGTCTGGAGCTGGTCGTGGAAGGCGGTTGCCTGGGGCAACGTCATCGCCTCTCCATCGGTTGCCTGCCAGGAGGTGCCGTTCATCAGCGAGTGCGAGCCGAGCGGGATGACGTTGCGGCCGGCAGTCCTGCGCAGGAGCTGGACGGCGGGTCGGCAGGTGTCGCAGTAGTACGACGACCATCGGCTTCCGCTGGTGATGACCGTCGAGGCGCAGGACATGCAGAGCGAGCGGTTGCACTGGAGGTCCCCGTACTGCGGGATCGGGTCGCGATCCCAGGCCCGCGCATCGCAAACGCAGAGGTTGTCGTAGCTGAGCGGTTCGTCGTGACTGTCAGACGGGCCGCGGAGGTGGTTGCAGGACAGGCACAGCTGCAGGTGCTCGGGCCGGTGCAGGCGCCCACGGCCTGGGTCGTCGTTGCCAGTGACGTGCTTGCGACGGTCCGCCGGCCACGGTTCGATCACGCGGGCCAGGGATGCCCCACGATCGAGTTTGCCGGAGGCCGGCAGCCAGTACTTCTGGACGCGGCATTGGTTGCAGATGATCGCAAGTGTGGCGTCGACGGCGACGTCTTCCCAGTCGGCGTTAATCGGCTCGGCGCACAACGTGCCGCGCCTCCCGGGCAGCACGAAGTGGGTGCGGTTCTCGAACGGGTCGAGTCGACCGTCGGAGAACCTGACGATCTCGATGCCGGCCGCGGTCACCGTGGGCCTGTTCGCAGCGTCGACTGGCGGATGATCGTCTGTTCGGCGGTCGAGCGGACCTGTGGGTCGCCGTCGCTGGCGAGCAGCTCGAGCAGGTCGGCGTTCAGGTTCCTACGGGCGAGTTCGCAGCGGGCGGCGATGTGCGGCCCGGCGATGATCAGTTGGCAGACACCGATGTCGGGATCGACCTGGTCGAGTAGTGCGAGCACGACACGTTGGTTGGGGTCGGTGCTGAGAACGGCCTGGACTCGAACGTCCCAGTTCCAGCGGCTGGCGGTGGCGGCGATCCGGATCTGCGGGTCAGGGTCGAGGGCGAGGGCACGGATGTCGGTGAGCTCCCACCCGGCGAACGGGTCTCTCCTGGCGGGGCTGGTGAAGCCTGCCGGGTCGAACAGCCACAGCTGCAGGTAGCGGTCGAGGGTCGGGGGCGTGTGCGGGTTGATGAGGGTCCTTTGGTGGTTGGTGTGGGCATGCCTCCCCCGACGGCTACGCTTGAAAGCGTGAAGCATCTGGCAGTAGTGCATGAACTATGTTAACGCACTACTGTTGACTCCACCACCCGTGCGGACAGAAAAGTGATCCGCACTCGTCATGGCTGAGGCGCGCGGTGGCGAGTCGCCGTTGCGGCTGCTCGTGTCGACCAAGGACATGACCGAGCTGTTCGGGACCACCAGCGTGTCGACGATCAGCAACTGGCGCGCCCGCCACGCCGACTTCCCGACCGCGGTGATCGGAGGGCACAACGCCCAGTTCGACATCAACGACGTGCTCGCCTGGGCGCGCCGTCCCGACACCCCGGCACGACTCGTGACCACCCAGACAGCCGAGTGGTGGTGGGCGAAGACCATTGACGCCATACGCCTCGTCGCCGACATCGACACCGAGCGCGAGGGGGCCGATCCGCTGCGCAGCTACCTCGCAGCTCTGGTGCTGGTCCACGCCACCCTCGTCGCCGACGGGACCGGGTTGAGTACCCGGCGGCGCAGGTGGACTGCGATCGTCTCGTCGCCGATCCCCGACCACGAGCTGGCCAGCGTCGCCGCCGACCTGGAGCGCACAGCGAGCCTTGCAGGGCTCCTCACCGAACCGCTGGCACATGTCCGGATGCCCGCCCCCGTGGTGCACGACATCCTGACCCGTCT
>JBBQTN010000389.1:0-3809 GCA_038213195.1 Acidimicrobiales bacterium
GCCGCCCTGCCAACGAGCTGGTTCTCGGCCGACGGGATCCACCTCGGTCCGCAGTCCGCGGCGGCCATGGCCGACCTGATCGGCGATGCGCTCGACGAGCTCCCGTCGGCGCCGGCGCGGTGCACGTCCGGCGTCTGGACGGGCAGCGCAGTGCCCGACGCAGCGCCGAGCGCGGCGACCTTCGCGGACGGCGGCATCCGCCTGCTGCCCGCGCCAGAGCGCTTGCTCGACACCCGCGACCTGCCCGCCAAGCTCGGCGCCGGGCGGACGATCGCGGTACCGATCGCCGGCGTCGGCGGCGTGCCCGCAGACGCCACTGCCGCTGTCGTCTCGGTCACGGCTGTCGAACCGTGCGCCGACACCTTCCTCACCGTGTTCCCGTGCGACACCGGCCGGCCAACGGCGTCGATGGTCAACGCTCCGGCGTTGTCGATCGTCGCCAACTCCGCAGTGGTCCGTCTCGGCGGTGGCGCGCTGTGCGTCTCCTCGCTGCAGCCGACCGACGTCATCGTCGACGTCAGCGGTTGGGTCGCACCGGACGGGCTGAGCACCACGCCCGTTGCGCCGGTGCGGCTCGTCGACACCCGCTCCGCTCAACCGCAGGCGTTCAGCGTCGCCCAGCACCGCCTCGCCGCCGGCCAGGTGTTGACCGTCGACCTCGGCGCGCTGGCCCCTCTCGCCGCGGCCGCCACCGTCAACGTGACCGCCGCCGATCCGCAAGGGCCCGGCTTCATCGCCGTCCTGCCCGGCCCGTGCTCGGCCGTGAGCCTTCCTCCCGTTACCTCGAACCTCAACGTCACCGCCGGCCGGGACGTGGCGGCGTCGGCCACCGTCGGCCTCGGCGGCGGCCAGCTGTGCGTCTACACGACCGTCGACACGGATGTGGTCGTCGATCTCCAGGCGCTGCACGGCGCAACGGGTGGGACGACGCGCGCCGTCGACCCGCGGCGGATCATCGACACGCGCGACTCCGTCCGCGTCTCCGCCGGCGAGTCGCGACCGGTCGACCTCGGCCCCGGCGCGGCGGTGACCGCAGCGATCGTCGACCTCACCGCCGTCGGTGCGTCGGGCAGCGGGTACATCACGTTGTTCCCGTGCGGCTCGCCGGTGCCGGCCGCGTCGAACGTCAACTTCGTGGCCGGCGCGGTCGTCGCCAACCGCGCGGTCGTCGATACCGGTGGGTCGCGCCAGTTCTGCCTGTACAGCTCGGCGGACACCGACGTCGTGATCGACCTCGAGGGCGAGGTCGCCCCTGGTTGACCGGCGAGGGACGCGCTGTGTCATCGGAGGAAGGCGACGACGGCGGATACTGTCCGGGGGTGGCTACTCCTGATTCGGACCGCGCGTTCACCGGCGCCGTGCCTGAGGTCTACGCGGACTTGATGGTGCCGATGCTGTTCGAGCCCTACGCTGCGGACCTGGCAACGCGGTTGCAGGACGTCCGCAGCGGGTCGATCCTCGAGATCGCCGCCGGCACGGGCGTGGTCACCAGGGCCCTCGCACGAGAGCTGCCGGAGACGGTGTCGATCACCGCGACCGACCTCAACCAGGCGATGCTCGATCGGGCCGTGCTGACGGGGACCGTGCGCCCGGTGCGCTGGCAACAGGCCGACGTGATGACGCTACCGTTCGCGGCCGAGTCGTTCGACGTGGTCGTCTGCCAGTTCGGCGTGATGTTCTTCGACCCGAAGGCGAGTGCGTTCGCCGAGGTCCACCGCGTGCTGCGACCCGGTGGCCGGTTCGTGTTCAACGTCTGGGGCGACCTCGAGGACAACGAGTTCGCCAGCGTCGTGATCCGCGCGGTGAACGCCTCGCCCGCCGACGAGCCGAGCACGTTCTTCGAGCGGACCCCGCACGGTTACCACGACGGGGAGACCATCGCCAGGGACCTTCGCGCCGGCGGCTTCGGTTCACCACCTTCGATCGAACGCGTCGACGCGCGCAGCCACGCACCGAGTCCGCTCGACGCGGCGACGGGCTTCTGCTCGGGTACGCCGCTGCGTGGCGAGCTCGCTGCTCGCGGGCCCGGTCGTCTCGCCGACGGGACCGCTGCGGCTGCGGACGCCCTCGAGCAGCGCTTCGGGCGGACCGACCTCGAAGGTGGCCTCAGCGCGCTCGTCGTCACGGTGGGCACGTGACCCCGCCCCGTTGACTGTCAGGAGGCTCTGTCAGCGTGGGAGGAAGTCGACGAGCAGCTCGTTGACCTTGTCCGGTGCCTCCCACTGCAGCCAGTGCCCCGGCCCTTCGACCCGCTCGTAGCGCCACGACGTCGCGCAGTACGCCGCGGACGCGGTCATCTGCGATTCCAGCAGCGCGAAGTCGCCGGAGCTCCACACCCCCATCGTCGGCGCCAGGATCGGCGGCAGCTCCAACGCAGGGGCGATGAGCGACTCGGGCGGGATGTTGGCCCTGTAGTAGTTCAGGCCAGGGGTCAGCGAGCCGTCGCGCTGCAGCTCGGCGAACACCGCGTCCGCGTCCGGGTGCTTCGCCCACGCCCGGAAGTTGGCGCCATCATCCATCGTCAGCCACTGCTCGGCGATCGGCGCGAACTGGAACAGCAGCATGTACCACGACTTCTCGCGCTGACCGAAACCGGCGGATCCGAACGCGCTGGGATGGCCGACGGACAGCGCCACGAGGTGATCGACGCGCTCGGGCGCGAACGCCGCCGTCGCCCACACGACGGCCGATCCCCAGTCGTGGCCGACGAGGTGGGCGCGCTCGAGACCGAGCCGGTCGAGGATCGCCGTCACGTCGATCGCCAGCAACGGGATCGAGTACGCGTCGACCTCGGCGGGCTTGTCACTGGCGCCGTAGCCGCGCTGGTCGTAGCTGATCACCTGGAACGCGGCGTCGTCGAGGGCCGGCACCTGCTTGCTCCACAAGCGCTTGGTGTCCGGGAAGCCGTGCACGAGCACGACGGGGCGGCCGACGCCGGCAACCTCGACGTCCAGCGCGACGCCGCCTGAGTCGACCTTCATGCCGCGGCGCCGGCGGCGATCGCGCACAGCTCGTCGTGGCTCGGACCGGGGAGCTCCGCGTCCCGCCAGCCACTTCCGAGTCGGACGACCTTGTCGAGCACCCCGGGGTCGGCCAGCACCTCGCTGGGCAGCCTCAGCACGGACGCGACGGCGACGAACGCGCGCAGCACCTCCGGGTCCTGCATCGACGCCGACATCATCGCCCGGGTCAGTTCGTACTCCGCGTCCGCTTCGAAGGGCCGGCCGTCGATGGCGGCCTCGATCTGGGCCAGCCGCTGGTTGTCGTAGGCGAGGGTCGCCCGGTACCACGGCTCCACGGAACGCATCGTCGCGTCGTGCCAGCAACGCGCCAGTTCGGTGGGGTCGGCCGGCGGATCGTGGAGCACGTCGCGCAACGCGACAGCCTGCTTCGCCCCGATGCTGATGCCACGCCCGAGCGACGGGTTGGTGCAGGCCCACGAGTCGGCGAGGGAGAGCACGCCGGTGGCCACCGGATCACCGTCGATGACGAAGGTCCTGTGGCGGTCCTCGATCTTGGCCATCACCGCGACGTCGTCGATCGGCTCGCCGTCGAGCCAGTGGGCGACGAGCGGGAAGTTGGCGACGGCGCGCATCCACGCGTCGTTGTGCTGCAGCCCGCGCAGCGGTGCGTCCTTGGCGCTGGCGATGAGGCCGATGCCCCATGTGCCGTTGTCGGCGGGAAGGGTGAGGATCGACATGGTCGGGTGGTCCATCAGCAGCGGGCCGAAGGCCGGCGGCGTGGAGCCGTCCGCCGACTTGAAGTGACGGCCGTAGTAGATGAACCCAGAGTCGGCCTTCTCCTCCACG
>JBBQTN010000390.1:0-3801 GCA_038213195.1 Acidimicrobiales bacterium
CCCGCCCGGGTGGCTGGCGACCCGACCGTGTCGATTGCACTACGTTCGCTGCATGGCTCGCATCGAAACCGACAACGACCTGGGCCCGATCGTCGACACGCTGGCACACAAGTTCGTCAGCGTCGCCGATCGAAGTCAGATCCGTGACCTCGTCTCGACAGCCGCCGCTGAGTTCGCCGATGCACGGGTCCGCGAGTACATCCCGGTGCTGGTGCAACACATCTGCTCCGACCGGCTGCGTGAGCTCTCGCCGGCCGTCTCCATCCCCGGCTGACAACTTCATTCGACTCCGCCGTGCGATCGGGTCCTCGTCGCACCGGTGGGTGCCGTCGTCCCGCTACGCCGCGGGGGCTGTCCGACGGCGACGCCAGCAACGGACCCCGAACCCGATGCCGCCGAGCGTCGCCAGGCCGCTGAGCGGCAGCAGGACCGACGCGGGTGACTCAGGCACAGCCGGCGGAGGCGAGACGTTGGCGAGCGCTTCGACCTGCGTGATCAGCGTGTTGCACTGCGCCAGCTCGTTGGCTGCACCGGCCGACAAGCCCACCCCGAAGGCGGCGCTGTCGAGGTCGTTCTTCATCGCCGTAGCGAGCACGTCGCGCTGCGCACCGATGGCTGCCAGGCTCGCCGCGAACGTCGTGTACTGGCTGTCCGATCCGCCGCTGCCAGAGTTCAGCGCCGCGGTGTCACCGACCAGCGCCGCCGTGCCGAAGCGCCCGACACTGGCGTTCAGCTGCTTGTAGCACTGCGCGAGCGGCACGTACGCGGGATCGCCGGTGTGGCCCGGCTTGATCGTCAGGTCCTCGGCGAGCACCCGCCCATCGTCGACATAGCTGTCGTGCAACCCCAACAGGCCGAACATCGTCGGGCGGATGTCGGTGTGGTCGGACCAGGTTCCGACGGTCGAGTTGTCCGGGACCGTCTTGGTGGGATCGGGGCGGAACGTCGCGGGCGGTCCGTCGAGGCCGTTGTTGGCGACGCCCGGACCCACCATCCCGAGCCAGGGGATGTCGATCTCCGGTGCGTAGTAGCCGTGGTTCCAGGCGAACCCGCTGTTGATCGACGAGCACGCAGTGTTGGCGTTCGTGGCGGTCACCCCGGCACAGGTGTCGCCCGTACCACCACTGAAGAAGTACTCGCCTTTCGGGAACACTGTGAACGTCGGGGTGCGGTTCGGGTCGGCGTCGGTGAAGTGCAGCAGCTGCTCGGTCAGCGGGTCAGCCATGTAGTTGACGACGTGGTCGTTGGAGTTGGCCACGTACGGGTTGTTCGCCGTGATCGATCCGAAGTCGCGTTCGAGCTGGCGCACCTGCCCTGTGGCGGGCGTGCCGGTTGCGTAGATCGCGGCCCCTTGCGGCTCGCTGTAGAACGGTGTGGTGTCCGACTTCTGGTTGGCCAGCAGGGTGTGGACGTTGAGCTGGACCTCGCCGACCGGGCTCGTGGCGGCGTTGTACGCGCACGTGTAGCCGACGGTTCCGGGCGTGCCAGTGCACGTCGGTTGGGTGGCGAGGCCGACGTTGGAGCCGGCGTAGTGGTCGTTCTCCTCGGAGGAGAAGACGAACAGGGTGTTCGCCTTGGTGAGCCCGTCCGCGGCGAGGCGGGTGAAGAACTTCTGGAACGACGCGTCGTATGCCGCCAGGTTCGCCTTGTAGCACGGGTCGCCTGGCCCGAGCGCGTTGCCTGGGCTCGTGCAGCCGGTCTGCTTGGTCGTCGATCCGTTCGGCGTCTTCTTGTCGTGGACGTCGGAGATGTAGGCGTACGTGACCGGGATCCCGGCCTCCTGCATGTCGGCGATGTACGCAAGGCTCTGCGATGCGGTGGGGTTGAAGCCGGGGAAGCCGGGGTTGAACGATGTCGTTGGTGCGGTGAACGGCGGCCGTTTGTCCTTGAACCCGCCGACCATCGTCTGGCCGTCGAGGTCGACAAGGTTGCCGCCGGCGTCGGTGACCTGGAACCCGTTGTGGACGACGTTCGGCCCACCACCGATCACCGGCGTCAGGTACCGGCTGCCGTGCAGTGCGAGGAAGTTCGCGTAGCCGCCGGGCTCGTCGGGCAAGGTGTCGGCAACTGCGGACGGGCTGGCCGTCGAGCCGTTGTACTTGACCGCGGTCGCCGACGTGCACAGCGGGTCGTTGACGCCGTTCGACTGTCCGCAGTGCAGTGTCATCCCGATGTAGTCGTCGATCTCGGCGTCCTTGAACGAATCTCCGGTATCGGCCACGACCTGTTGGGCCTCGGGTGAGCCGGCTCCGAACACCGTCGGGATGTCTGCGTACTTCTCCAGCACCATGTTCGCCGTGGAGAAGTCGCCGACGCTGCAACCCGCCTTCGTGTACGGCACCCACGGTGCCGGAGCCATCGCGTCATGCCCGGTGGTGCTCGCTGTCGCGACGGAGGCGTCTGCGCGCTGTAGACCATCGACGGGTTGGGATCCGTGCTGCTCGGCGTCTGCGCTTTGTCGATGATCGGGCTGGTCCAGTAGACGAAGGAGTCCGCTGACGTGACGTTGGGACCGTTGAAGTACTCGTAGCTGTTCGAGACGCCCGTCCCGTGCCGGTCGCCGTAGAGCCCGCTGTACTCGGTGATGCTGTCGTTCGCGGTGTGGGCGATCAGCGGGGTGTGCTGGTTCGACAGGAGCGTGCCGTTGCCCTCGATGAAGTTCATCAACGACGGCATCTGCTCGATGTCGGAGGGTACGTTCGGATTGTCTCGGAAGAAGTGCACGTTGTCGAACGTGATGTGGATCACGTGCTGGATCCCGTTCCCGAGCTGACACGACGACGTGGGTGCGTCGGCAGCGACGGGCGGGGCCGCCGAACCGGCGGTGAAGGTGGTGGCGAGGGAACCGCCGGCCAGCACGATCATCGCTCCCACGCGTCCCCAGCGGAAGGCTGCTGGTCTCATCGGTGACTCCCCCTTGCTCTGCTTCACGACGTGACGCCGCACCAGCACGTCGAGACCGGGGATGGCGAGGTCTCGACGAGCGCGGCGACGTGGCGATTGGAGACTGCGCAGTTGACGACGAGGTTGAACACGTGTTGCACCGACGTGAACAACGCTCGAACAGTCCTGACGTCGCTGCGACCGGTCGCTCGCGGTCACGACTTCGGTGTTGTCGGCGGTGGCGGCGTGGAGGTGGCGACGACCGTTGTCGCCGGCGACGTCGTGGATGTCGCCGGCGATGGTTGTGTCGTCGTCGACGGCGCGACGCTGCTCGTGGGTGGCGATGCAGGTAGCGAGGTCGTCGGGAGCACGACGACAGCGGAGGTGATCGGGATCACGACGACAGCGGACGTCGACGGCGGGATCGTCGTGGCCGCGGGAGGTGTCGGCGGCGGCGTGCCCGTCGTTGGCGTGGTGGCCGACGACGTCGAAGGCACCGGAGTTGCGGCACCTACCGTCGGTGCCGTCGCCTTTGGCGTGGTGGCAGGCGGGTCGGTCCTGTCGTCGACGGTCGTGGGTGTCACGGTCCGTGCGACCGTCGTCGTCGTGGTGCCGGCGGGTGCCGCGGTGTCGGTCGGTGATGAGGACACCGGAGTGGTGGGTGTCGGCTGCGCCGGGGTGGACGGCTCTGCGGTGGCCGGGTCCGTGGTGGGTGTCGCGGGGTCAGCGGCCGGAGCAGTTGTCGGTGCTGCGGGGTCGACCGTTGGTGGGGAGATGATCGGAGGAGGTGATCCCGGGACGAACAGCACGGCCCCCGGCACGAGCAGCGGCAACAGCGCTGTGTACAACGCCGCCGCGTCGGCTTCATGGCCGGCGTAACGCGTCGGGTACGCCGAGACCTCGATCCGTTGGTCGATC
>JBBQTN010000391.1:0-3796 GCA_038213195.1 Acidimicrobiales bacterium
CCCCGCTACCACGGAGTCAACCTCATCAGCTTCAAGCACCTGCTCCGACGCGACGGCATCCGGATCGGGCCGGTGGGTCATGGTGCAAGTGTTGAACCGCCGCAGGACCTTCGCCACGGTTGTCGGTGTGCCCCGAGTTCATCGGCGATGTTGTTGAGCGTGACTCCTGAAGTCGACGTAGGCCGAGACGAGCCATGCCGATCGGCAAGGAGCGCGAGTCTCGGAGATGGTCGGGTCCCCACCTCCCCGCCCGGGTCGACCAAGGCCGCCCCTCCCCACAACACCAATCCCCACGAACTCGTCACGTTAGAGGACGAGCCGCGCGGATCGCTGGCTATGGGCGCGGCTCGCCGGCCGCGTGGCACTCGGGTGCGTCGTGTCACCGGCGACGAGCGCGACGTCGCGGGCGCCGAGCGCCGAGCGCCGGATCGGGGCGCGTTACGATCGGTCGACGAGTGTCGTTCTGTACGCCCCTTCGAACCAGGGATGGGGTATTGCGACCGAGACCGACGATGCGCTGGCACGTTCTGGGACCGCTCGCCCGTGTTGGCCATGGTCACCACTGGGAGGCGGGGGTGGTCACGAAGGCCGGCGGTTCAGGTCCGGCGCAGGAGGTCGCTCAGAGTTCGTAGAGTCGCCGTGTGGCCGGCAGTGTGGGAGAGATTCGGTACGCCCGGGCGGGCGCTAGGCACATCGCGTTTCAGGTGCTGAGCGACGGACCGTTGGATCTCGTTCTGATCAACGAGAGCGTCTTGCCGATGGAGGCGTTGCGACACCATCCGATGGTGGTCTCGTACGTCGAACGCTTCGCCGGCTGGGGCCGCCTGGTCGCCTTCGATCGAACCGGAGTCGGTCTGTCCGATGCCGTCCCGGCCACGGGCTTCGGTCTTGACGACTGGGTTGATGATGTCGATGCCGTCTTGGCGGCGATCGGCGGCGCGGCGGTGACACTGATTTCGTCGGGCCCGTCGGCGGGTCTGATCGCGCTTCGCTATGCCGTCCGACACCCCGAAGGCACGTCGGCGTTGTGCTTGTACGACGCGATCGCCCGCTACCGGTGGTCGCCGGACTACCCCTTCGGCGTCCCGCAAGAGCAAGAGGACGCCATCGACGCAGAGCTGGATCAGTGGTGGGGGTCGACCCGGCTCGTCGATCGGCGAGGACATCTCATGTCGACGGCGGCCCGGTACCCAGACGTGTTGGAGTGGGCCACCATCTGGTCCCGACGTGGAGCGAGTCCGGCGACGGTTCGGACGCTGAACCAGGTCCTGCGGGCCAGCGACCTGCGGGGTGAGCTCGGTGGGATTGCGGTGCCGACCTTGATCATCAACCACCGAGGCGTCGGAGATGGGCTGTACCTCGCAGAACACCTGCCGAACGCCCAGTTCTTGGAGCTGCAGGGAAACGAGCATCTCGTCTTCTGCGATCAGCTCGACGAGATGTTCACGGCGCTGGCCGACATCATCGGCGTCAATCCTGTGGAGCCGGCACCGACGCGCAGGCTCACGACCGTGCTGTTCACCGACATCGTGAACTCGACCGGAAACCTCGTCCGGGTTGGCGACCACCGCTGGGCGCAGGCGCTCGATCGCCATGAGCTCAAGGTACGGCACCAGATCGGCCGGTTCGATGGACACTTTGTCTCCAATACCGGTGACGGCTCCGTCGCGACCTTCGACACTCCGACGCAGGCCGTCCGATGTGCACTTGCGATCCAACACGACAGTGGCAGCCTCGGATTCGACGTACGAGTTGGCGTGCACGTCGGAGAGATTGAGCTGCGCGGTGACGACATCGCCGGCATCACCGTGCACATCGCACAGCGGGTCTGCGCCCACGCCACCGGTGGCCAGGTCCTGGCCACAGAACGCGTCGTCGACCTCACCAGTGGCGCCAACCTGACCTTCGAACACGCCTTGACGACTGACCTCAAAGGCGTCCCCGACACGTGGAGGCTCCACGCCGCCGCCATCCATCTGTCCCACCAGCAGTAGCGAGCGGCTTCCACGCGACGACTTTGCGCTCGTCACTGCGACGCGACCACGCAAACACCGGGTCAACTCACCGCCTTTCTTGACCGCCGCGGCGCGTTGCCTGTGTGGTCTCTGCGGAGAATGTCCGCGCAACCGAGGCAACCCAGGCGTCCGCTACCGGCTGCCCCTAGTCTCTGGTGTCGAGCGAGAAGAACCGTTCGTCCCACGACGTCAGCTCGACATCGCGGGATACACCGCCGACCACAGCCGCAGCCGGTTCAGCGTCAAACGTCGTCGCCGGCTAACCCCCGGCTAACCCCCGGCACAAGCTCAGGACCGTTGCTCCTCGATGACGTGCACGCGTGGTATCGGCCACCCGGCCTCAGCACCCGCCAAGCCTCGGCCACCGCCGCCCAGGTTCCTGGACGTGGTACAGGCACCACAGCTGAACCACCGCGTCGAACACGCAGCCCGGGAATGGCAGCGCGAGCATGTCGCCGCACACGAGCGGACGAGCACGACACTGCGCGAGCTGGCGGCGCGATGGGTCGAGGCCGCACCACTGGACACCAACCGACAGCGCCCCAACCAGCCGGCCTTCCCCGCAGCCACGTCGAGCACCCGACCCGAAAGTTCCGGGCGTGCTGCTCGTCTGTGAGGCCGACAACGTCGCTTCGGCGCAGACGATCGAGCGCGCAGGCGGCGTTCTCGAGCAGGCCGACAACGACGTTGAGCGGCGTTACTGGATTGCGCTTGAGGATTGACCGCCCGGCGCGCGAGCGTCCCAGAACGGGCCTCCGATCTCGGCGGTCGGAGCGTCACCGAACGCCGGGTGGGTGCGCGGCACGCGCCGCTCTAACGCACACCCTTGTCGACCAATCAGTGCGGAGGGATGCCGACGGCCAGATCGTCCACGATCGGCACTTATGAAGCGCGGCTGGCGCCGGTGCCACGCGATTCGGGCACACCCGACGGTCAGCGGAGATGTCCGAGAACGGCATCTTGGCTACGCGACCTCATCCGCCGCGGATCGTGGATCGGTGACTCGGACGCGCTCGACAGAGGTCGCAGCCTGAGAGCGCCGTTCAGCGCGACACGTCGGAGAGGTGGCCGGGCGACGGGGACGTCCGGGCGTTCTCGAATCCCCAGCTCCCGCCGTGCCCCGACCGGGATCACCATCGAGCGGCGCCGATCTGATGAACCACGGGGTCCGGTACATACCGCCTCCACAGTTGAGCCTGACGTCGACGATCCCGTGGCTCGTTCAGGCGGATTGGGCGAGTTGGACGTCGGCGGCGCGCAGCCGCCGGGCGAGTCCGATGAGAAGGCCGCGGCACAGGTGTGGGGCGCCGTCGATCAGCGTTTCGAACTCGTGTTGACCGATCACCTCGACTGTCAGGGCGGTGTCGGCCGTGACGGTAGCCGTCCGTGGGCCGCGGTCGAGCAGGGCGATCTCGCCGAAGCACTCGCCTGGCGAAAGTGTGGCGATCGGCCGACCGGCGATGGAGACTCGCGCCTCACCGTCGACGATGACCATCAGCTCGTGGCCACCGCGGCCCTCGCGGGCGAGCACGTCGCCGGCAGCGAAGGACAGTCGGGTGGTTGCGCGGGCGATCAACTCGAGCTCCTTGGATGTGCACGCCGAGAAGAACGTGACGTCTTTCAGATAGTCCTTGGTTTGCAAGGCATGCTTCACGGCGACCTCCATTGTCGATGTCGCAACATCATCTCCCTTCGCACCAACATCTGCAGCGTCCCCACGCGCACCGCTGACGGGTAATCGTGCTCATCCCGTATCGGCGACCACGGAGGCTCGTGCTCTG
>JBBQTN010000392.1:0-3732 GCA_038213195.1 Acidimicrobiales bacterium
CGAGGCAGTCCGCGACATCGGACCGTTCTCCCGATCGTTGCCACAGAACGGCGGCGGCCGAAAGCGTGTCGAGGGCGTCGGATCCTCCGAGTTGGAACTGGGAGGCTGCGAGTCTGGTGAGGGCCGACGCCTGTCCGATGACGTCGCCGCTCGCGTCGAAGCGCGCAGCGCTCTCGGTGTGCAGACGTACAGCCAGGTGGGGCTGATGTCGTTGGTCCGCGATCGCGCCGAGGCCGGTGAGGGCGATGGCTATCTGCGCGTCATCGTGTTGTCTTCGGGCGATGTCGAGGCAGTCGTTGAACAAAGTGGTGGAGGTGGTCAAGTCGCCGCGGTCGTCGGCGATGACGCCGAGGTAGCCGAGGGTTCGGGCTCGCCCGGCGTCGTCGGCGAGGCCTTCGTAGAGGCGGAGGCTCTGATGGAGCTGTGCTTCGGCGTCGGTGATGTCGCCGACTCGATGCGCGATCCGACCGGCGGCGCTGAGCGTCGCTGCGAGTGTTGCGTCAGGGAGCGGGGTAGTGGTTCGCAACGCGAGTTCCAGCCATCGACGGCCTTCAAAGAGTGGGCCACGATTCAGCCAGAAGGAAAGCAATGAGGAAGCGATCGTGGCGGTTGCGACTGATTCTTCGTGGTCCACGCTCCAGCGCAGCAGGGCGCGAAGGTTGTCGAGTTCGTCGTCGGCACGGTCGAGCATTTCCGTCTGCGTTGGCCCGTGCGCATGTCGTTCGACTGTTCGGGCGAGATCGACGATGTAGTGGAGCGCGTGTTCGTGGACGAGGCGTGACCTGTCTTCGTCGAGCAGGGATGCTGCGTAGCTGCGGACTGTCTCGAGCATCAAGAAGCGATTGCCACGCGGGGTAGCGACGTTGCGGACCAGGCTGTGGTCGACGAGTGCCATGAGGGCGTCCAGGACTTCGGTTGCGTCCAGGGGTGAACCGATTGCTTCGGCTGCGTCGAGACGGCATCCCGACATGAACACCGAGAGGTTGGCGAAGAGGTGTCTGGCGTGGTCGTCGAGCTGTTCCAGGCTCCAGTCGAGCGTGCGCTGCAGGCTCTGGTGACGTGGGGGCAGGTCGCGTGAGCCCCACGTGAGCACGCTGAGTCGAGCGGCGAGTCGGGCGAGCAGTCCCTCCGGCTCGAGGACGGCCGTCCGCGCTGCTGCGAGCTCGATCGCCAACGGCAACCCGTCGACCCGACGGCAAATCTCGGCGACGACGTCAGCGTTGTCGGCGCTCAGCTGAAACGATGGGTTGACCGCCTGCGCACGCTGCGTGAACAGCGCCATCGCAGGGTTCGCGCTGATGATGTCGAACGGGATGTCACCGACATGGGGCGGCGACAACGGGGCCACCTCGAACTGGTGCTCCCCGTACAGGTGCAGGACGGCGCGACTGGTGACGAGGAGGGTGAGACCGGGCGCTTCGGCGAGGAGCTTGGCGATGGTGGGCAACGCCGCCAGAACGTGCTCGAAGTTGTCCAGAACGACGAGCTGCTCGCGCGACGCCAGCAGTTCGGACCGGATCCCATTGTCGTCGGCCGTGACACCAAGCGTTTGGGCAATGAACTCCGGCACCAGTGCGGTATCGGTGATAGGCGCCAGTGCGACGAAGGCGACGCCATCGCCGAAGCGCGCGCCGACGGTGTTCGCGACCTCGATCGCCAATCGCGTCTTACCGACCCCCGCAACCCCAGTCAACGTCACCACGCGCACGTTGACGTCGCAGATGAGGCTCGCTACTGCCGCCCGCTCGTCGGCGCGCCCCAGGAACGGCGTCATCGCCATCGGCAGCGCCGCCGCCGCCGGCGCGGCGTTGAGCGGCCAACTGATCCACGACTCGAGCAGTAGGCGTTGACCCGGGTCGACCCGACGACCGAGTTCTGTGACAGTCGAGTGGCCGCCTGCGCCGAGCAGTTCGTCGGTGTCCTGTTCGCTGAGACGCAGCGCGTCGGCAACGCGCACGAGGTCTTGCCACCGGCGCGGTCGAGCGACGCGACCCTCGATCCAGTTGACGATCGTCGCCTTCGGCACACCCGACAGTCGACTGACGAGGCCGGGCGTGTAGCTAGGCGGCCGGTCCATCAGCTTCCGCAAGACCTCGGCGAGCGACACGCTGTGCATCCTGTCGGTCGTTTCAGATTGATACGAAATTGGGGCCAGACCAGTGGTCCGACCGGATCGTACCCTGCCGTGAGCGACGACCACCGAGCCACCGGGGACAGCGACCCTCGGCGCAGACGCGTGTGCCACACCGACACGCGAGGCGAGGCCCGGCCGCCGCAGGCGTGTCCGCAACGCACACGGTCACAACGCGCCTTGAGCCGTCGAGTAAGTCGAACAGACAAGGGAGCAAATGTGAAATCGAAGACAACAGCGAGCCCGCAACAAGGTCGCGTGGTGGTCGACAGCAACGAGAGCGCGTCCGAACCATCGGCGAGCGACCCGCCCGGGCGACAGGACGAGACTCGCCCGATCATCAATACACATACCCACAACCGCCGTCGACGTCTCGGGCGTGGTGCGCTCCTCGCTGGGGGGTTGACGTTGGCGGTCATACCACTGATCGCCGCGGCGCGTCCGCACGCCGCATCCGGCTCAGGGTTGGGTCAGAGCTCGGGCCTGCTGCCGCGCAGCCACCTGACGCTCGAGAGCGCGATCCAAGTCGATCTGACCCACGAGAGCGTGCGCCTCCCGTTGTACAAAGGGCGCGTAGGAACAAGCACCGTATGGTTCGTGCTCCTCGACGCGTCCGACCAGGGCCTCGCCGACGACCTCGGGGTGAACTTCGCTCCAAAACTGGCCAACATGTCGATCGGCTGCCCGATGTGCGTGCAGACCGTGACGTTGGACGGCCCCAAGGCAGCCGACAACCACTTCGGTCAGGCGGTCGTCAGCTTCCAAGCTGCACCGGACTTCAGTCCGACCCGCATCGCCACACCCGGACCGGACGGGTTCCCACTCGCCGAATTCCAACCCGGTGCGGTCGCACCCGCGAACTACAGCCCGTTCATCCGCTTCGACGGATCCTCCGTCGTGTACAGCGCGCCGATTGTCGCCGTCGGCGACGGGCCGTTCGACGTGATGACCCACACCAACACCGCCGATCGGGCCCTCGGCATTCACATCGCGGATCCCGCCCCAGATGGCCAGTACGAGGACTCGTGGGTTGACATGCTCTTCATCAAGGGCTTCGACGCCGGCAAACCGATCGTCTACATGAGCACCGACGCCGGACAACCACTGACCGCCGTGCTGGAACGTGCCACTTACGTGCCGGCGCTCGACAGCGCACCTTATAACGGGGGCGACGACTTCCTCGGATCCGCCCGGGAGCGTCTGTTCGGGTTCGTCAACGGGCAGACCGGCGCCGGCAACCGGCAAGCACAGGGGTTCTCCCACCTCGCGCTCGACGGCGGCATCGCCGACGACGCCAACGCCGACAACGTCGGGCTGATCGACGCGCTCCGCAACGGGGGCGACCTCCTCAACGTGTTCGGTGACTTCCCCACCCTGTCTGACCCACGCCACGCCAACGCCTACAGCCCGCTTTGGGATGCGCAGCTGAGCATGTGGACGGACAAGGCGATCAACGAGCACCGCAACACCCGACAGACGGACGAAAACCAGGTGCTCAACCTCGCCGCCACTCGGCCCGACCTGCTCACCGGCGTCGACCCCGTCACAGGCGCACCGGCACCGTTCGGCTCCGCCGGCGTCAACATCAACTGCGTCGTCAT
>JBBQTN010000393.1:0-3713 GCA_038213195.1 Acidimicrobiales bacterium
GAGCCTCGCCGGTGCCGCGTTCGACGTCTACGCGACTGAACCATTGCCCGCCGACAGCCCGTTGCGACGCAGCGAGCGGATCCTGCTGACATCGCACACGGCCGGTTCGACGGTCGAGGCCTTCGCCCGGCTGATCGCGGTGATCCGCGACAACCTCGACCGCGCCACCTCGGGGCGACCTGTGCGCAACACCGTCAACGCCGCCGACGCGGTCGTCAGACGGCGTCGCTGACCGGGGGTCGAAGCGCTCGCCCGACGGCGTCGCTGACCGGCGTCGAGCGCTCGCCCGACGGGGTCGCTGACGGCGTTCACGCACCTGCGCGCCACCGCCGTGCGGGCAGGGGAGCCGAAGCGACATCGCCCGATCCGAGCGGTACGGTCGCGCATGCGCGTCATCGACGTCGACCCTGTCGAGGCGTCGAGCGGTGTCGGCGACGAACAGCCGCCCGCACCCCGGCGATCCCGCTGGCCGTGGCTGGCCGGCCTGGGGATCGTCGCCGCGCTGATCCTCGGCGTCATCGCGCTGGAGCGCACGGGCGACCAGCCCAGCGGACCTTCGGCATCGCAGATCTCGAGGACCGTCAGCTCGCTCGTCCAAGCCGGCGTCGTCGCTGCGGAGAACGCCCCGCCTGCGTCGAAGACGGCGTTCCGGACGATCCAGCCGTCGATGGTGTACATCAGCGCACAGCGCGCCGGCGCGACGTCGGAGGACACGTCGGACGGCGCCGGCGTCGTCGTCGACGCCCAGGGGCAGATCCTCACAGCCCGCCACGTCGTCATCGGGGCGCAGTCGATCCAGGTGACGTTCGCCGACGGCACGCAGACGACGGCGACGATCGCGTCCGAGCAGGCCACCACCGACATCGCTGTCCTCGCCCCTGCGCAGCCGCCGAGCGTCATCGTGCCGGCAGTGCTCGGCGGCGGTGTGCAGATCGGCGACGACGTCTTCGCCGTCGGTCACCCGCTGGGCCTCGTCGACTCGCTGACCGCCGGCGTCGTATCCGGACTCGACCGCGCGATCCCGATCGCCAACGGCGCCCCGCTCAGCGGTCTGATCCAGTTCGATGCCGCGGTCAACCCGGGCAACTCAGGGGGCCCGCTGCTGAACCGCGCTGGGCAGGTCGTCGGCATCGTCACCGCGCTGGCCAACCCGTCCGACCAGACCTTCTTCGTCGGCATCGGCTTCGCGGTCCCGATCGCCACCGCCGGCGGGGCCGCAGGAGCACCGCAACAATGACCGAGCTGCCCGAGCACACCGAGCACACCGAGCACACCGAGCACACCGAGCACGAGGACGCAGACGCATCGTGAACACCCCGCTGAACCGCCCGGCACCGATGGAGCACGTCGTGTTCCAGGTGAAGAAGATCCTCGTCGGCCAGGACGTGCTGCTCGAGCGGCTGATCGTCGCGTTGCTGGCCCGCGGCCACATCCTCGTCGAGGGCGTGCCGGGACTGGCCAAGACGATGGCGATCAAGACGCTCGCCCAGACCGTCGGCGGCGACTTCCAGCGCATCCAGTTCACCCCCGACCTGGTCCCCTCCGACATCATCGGCACGCGCATCTACAACCAGCGCCTCGGGGAGTTCCAGACGTCGCTCGGTCCCGTCCACACCAACCTGCTGCTGGCCGACGAGATCAACCGCGCCCCAGCGAAGGTGCAGAGCGCGCTGCTCGAGGTGATGCAGGAGCGTCAGGTGACCATCGGGCGCGAGACCTACCCGGTCGGCGAGCCGTTCCTCGTGATGGCGACGCAGAACCCGATCGAGTCGGAGGGCACCTACCCGCTGCCGGAGGCCCAGCTCGACCGGTTCATGCTCAAGGTACTGGTCGACTACCCGACGCCGACCGAGGAGTTCGTGATCGTCGAGCGGATGACCGGCAGGCGCGAGGCGCCGCAGCAGGTGGTCGAGACGAGGGAGTTGTTGCAGATGCAACAGGCGGCCGACGAGGTGTACGTCGACCCGGCGCTGATGGACTACGCGGTGCGGCTCGTCGCCGCGACGCGGAGGCCCGCTGCGGTCGGGCTCGGCGACCTGGCGCGGTACGTCACCTTCGGCGCCAGTCCGCGCGCCTCGATCAACATGATCCTCGCCGGCAAGGCGCTGGCGTACCTGCGCGGTCGCGACTACGCGCTGCCCGCCGACGTGCGCGACCTGTCGCTCGACGTCCTCCGCCACCGCCTGGTGCTGTCCTACGAGGCGCTCGCCGACGACGTCACCCCCGACGCAGTCCTCACCCGGTTGATCGCCGCGGTGCCCGTTCCCGACGTGCCGCTGCGCGAGCCGCGCTCCCAGGCCGATGACACGCTCTACCGTCGAAACCCCTGAGCGCCTGCTGCGCCGGATGGAGTGGCGGGTGCTCCGCCGCCTCGACGGTCAGCTGCAGGGCGACTACCGCACGCTGATGCGCGGCGCGGGGATCGACGTCACCGACCTGCGCGAGTACGAGCCGGGCGACGACGTGCGCCACATCGACTGGGCTGTCACCGCGCGCACCGACGTCGCCCACGTCCGCACGTACCTGGAGGACCGTGAGCTGACGACGTGGTTGCTGCTCGACCGCTCCCCCTCGATGGGCTTCGGCCCCACCGAACGGCCGAAGGAAACGGTGCTGGTCGAGGTCGCCACGGCGATCGCGCAGCTGCTGACGCGGGGCGGCAACCGGATCGGGGCGATCCTGTTCAGCAACGACGTCGAGCGCACGATCCCACCGCGCGGCGGGCGCAACCAGGTGCTCCGCCTGACCCACCACCTGCTCCAGCCGGCCGGGCCCTCGACCGGCACCACCGACCTCGCCCGGCTGCTGCATGCCGGCGCGAGCGCGGCGCGCCGGCGTTCGCTGATCTTCGTGATCTCGGACTTCATCAGCGAGCCCGGCTGGGAGCAGGTGATGTCGCAGCTCACCGAGCGCCACGAGGTGATCGCGATCCGCCTCGTCGACCCGCGCGAGCTCGAGCTGCCCGACGCCGGGTTGATCGTGGTCGAGGACACGGAGACCGGCGAGCTGCTCTCCGTCGACACCAGCGACCCGGAGTTCCGCCGGCGCTTCCACGAGGTGGGCGAGGCCCGCGAGGCAGAGCTGCACGCGACCGCCAAGCAGGCCGGCACACCCCTGTACGACGTGTCCACGGAGGACGACCTGGTGCGCGCGCTGGTGCGCATCGTCACCAGCCGCAGACGGCGGAGGCGCTGATGTCGTTCGTCTGGCCGGAGATGCTCGTCCTCCTCCTCGCCGTCCCGCTGGCGATCGCGGTCTACGTCTCGCTCGTGCGGCGCCGGGCGACACGCAACGCCGCGCTCGCCGCGCTCGGCTTCGCCCCGAACGCCGCCGCGCGCCGCCTGCGCAGGGCCCGTCACGTCCCGGCCGCGCTGTTCCTCGTCGCGCTCGGCGTCCTCGTCGTCGCTCTTGCCAGGCCGATGATCAACGTCGGACTACCGCATCGGGAGGGCACTGTGATCCTCGCCTTCGACGTCTCCAACAGCATGCTCGCCACCGACCTCAAGCCGACCCGGATGGACGCCGCGAAGACCGCCGCGAAGGCGTTCGTCGACAAGCAGCCGAGCACGATCAAGGTCGGCATCGTCGCTTTCAGCAACGGCGCGCTGATCACCCTGCAACCGACGCGCGACAAGGCCCAGGCGGATGCGGCGATCGACCGCCTCGCCCCGAGCGGGTCGACCTCGCTCGGCCAGGGCATCTTCGCCTCGCTC
>JBBQTN010000394.1:0-3703 GCA_038213195.1 Acidimicrobiales bacterium
GGACGTCGCGGGTGAGGGCATCGGCGACGTGTTGGTGGCGGGCGGCCTCGTTGATCCAGCCGTGATGTTCGGCGTCGTCGTGTAGTTCGATGACGTCGGCGAGATGAGCGGCGAGGATGTCTCGCCGGGTTGGGGTCGGGGATATAGTTTATGCATTGCTCGCAGATGTTGGCGTAGGAGCAGGCGCCGGCGGTGAGGTAGCGGCTGCAGCAGCCGTGAGCGACGCGGGCCTTGATCAGGTCGCTGTGTAGCCAGTCGACGTGGTCGGGCACGAACTGGCCGGTGGGCCCGGCAACGTACCGGGCGGCGGGTCGTGTTCTGCTGATCGCGGTGTCGTAGGCATCGCGGATCGAGCCTGACACAAGGTGGGCGTAGCGCAGTGTCATCTCCGGAGTGACGTTGATACACGGGTGATCCACCACCGCAGGGCGGCCGGCATGTTGGCGTGCCGTGAAAGGAGCCGCCGTTGAGCTTCATGCCGTGCCTCGTCTGAGCTTCATGCCGTGCCTCGTCCGGTCGTCGCGTGGCGACCAGCTCGAGGCGCTCAAGCTCGGGCATTGGCTGTTGGACGACTACCTCGTCTTCGTCGGTGCGCGGGCTGCACCCAAACACGTGGTTGGCGGTCGCGTCAGACTTGAAGATCTACTTCTTTGTGGTGGGCAAGGAGCCGGCCGATGTGACCGCGGCCATGTCTTTTCGTTCCTGGCTGCCCAGCGGGCACCGCGCCGCGGGTCCAAGGTCGTGCGGTTGGAGGATGGTGAGGTCGAGTTCGCGGCTCGGACCATCGCCCGACGTCTCTCCAGCGTTCGCGCCTTATTCGCGTACTCTGGTGGCTCGAGGTGACGCCGGCGTGGTTGTCAACCCGGTTCTTGGCCGCCCGCCGCGCGGGAGCACGACGGGGCCACGGTGGGGTGGCGCTAATCCGCGTTCCTCGGACCTTGCCGCGGGTGCTCGACCCGGCGCAGGTCGACGCGCTGGTTGGTGCGGTGCGAACCGAGCGCGACCGGGCGATGGTGTTGGGTGGCTTGCGCCGCTGCGAGGTGCTCGGCTTGCGGTTGGGCGACCTTAAGGTCGGGGAACGGGGCCTGTTCATCGCCGAGGTCAACGGCGGGCGGCAACGGATCGTCCCTGTCTCCGCCCGGGTTCTTCGCCACCGTCGGCCGCTACCTGGACCAGGAACGCCCGCGAACCTCGGCGACCGACCGTGTCTTCGTCGTCCTCAAGGGTCCACGCCGTGGCCGGCCGCTTTCCGCCGCCGGCGTGGATGAGATCATGGCCGGGGGCGAAGAGCCGCGCCGGTCTGACCCAGGCGACGTGCACCGGTTGCGCCACACCTGCTTCACCCGACTGCGCAAAGCGCTCATAGCCCTCGAGGCCCTCCAGGCCCAGGTGGGCACGCCTCGATCGAGTCGACCCGGATCTATCTGCATCTGGCCAATGACTGGCTCGCCGGCGAGTATCTACGCGCTGCCGAGGCGATCCAGACCCAGGCGGTGCCACGGTGAGCGTCGCGTCGGCGATGTCAATGGACGACCTCGACGACCTTGTCGGCGCCTACCGCGCGTCGATGGAACAGACCGGCATGTTCGCCGGCCGGCCGACCATCTCGGTGGCCCGCATGTTCTTCGCCCCCGTCGGCGTCACCGGCTGGGACGAACTGAGCCTGGCTGAGCAGTGCGCCCAACCGCACAAGAAACGCCGGGTCGTCGGCTGGCTGATGGTCACCGGGCGGCTGGCGGCGACCGCCGACTATCTGGTCGCCGCCCGTCTGAATGTGGGCGACATCGCCAGCCGCCACCATCATCTGTTCTTCACCCGGTTCTACGACGTCGCGGGTGAGCCCGGGTTCGCCCCCAAGGCGGTGCAGCTGCAGTGGTCACACTGATCAAGATCGCCGTCCTGTTTGGGGGTGCGTCCGGAACAGATGACCAACGCCGTTCTCGTCGCCGGTCGCGAGGCGCTCATCGAGGCCTCGCTGCACCAGGCCCGAGATCAGCGAACAAGACACCGACGCGCACAGATCCTGGCCCGTGTCGAGTCAGGGGAGATCAACACCGACCACGCCGCCGCCGAGCTCGCCGTGACCCGGACCCGTGTCAACCAACTGCTCCGCAAAAGGCGCAACAACAACGCTCCCGAACCGCTGACAACGACGATGATCGCCACGCTCGACACACCCCGCAGGCAACGGGTCGACGAGAAACGAGCGCGACCATCGAGCCCGTGTTCGCCCAGACAAAACACAACCGACAGCTCCGCACGGTGACCGACGAGGACTCAACGCAACCAGCAATGAATGGAAACTGATCACCGCCACCCACAACCTCCTCAAGCTCTGGCGCAACAGCCCGGCAACCGCCTGAGCCGACAGCGGCCGCCCTGCTCCGACTCCGGCTCGGCCCAACCAACCCGGGGACCACGAAACCATCTCGTCGTCTGGCCACCTCATTCGTGCGACAGCCTCGCGCTGGACCGCCATCGTCGGCCAGGTCCGCCACAGACACAACCAACTCGTCGTCGCCCGCACCCTACGAACCCGGCTCCTCACTCCTACCCGGCCGCCTCGTCAACCGATCCAACCGACCACTGCGGAGGCCAACGAACTGGCCATGGGCCAACACCTTCACGACGCACGCGCGGCGCTGCGCGACCCGCAACCGGCTGAACAAGCCACGGGGTCGGGCGCAGCGCACACACGACAACCAAGCGCTGACAACACCACGGAGCACGACCACGGCCTCACGGCGCGTGATCACCGGCTATTTGGCACAATCGACACCCCCCACCGAAGCCCAATCTGCTTGACAAGTCTGACCGCCACCCCGACGTCACATCGCTCTGAGTGGCCGCTCGCACCGGTAGCGCAGCCTGGAGCGAAGCCTGAGAGCTGCCGAGGTGATCTCTTGCGACATTTCGGCGCACGGCTCGTCGACCTCTGGCGCTTATCGATCAACCACGCGGCGGGCTTGCACGGGCCGTGTTCATCTGGGTGAAAATCGGACGCTTGCGCACGGCGCTGATACACTGGCGTTGCGGGCGCCCGCTCCGTGAGCACATGGGCGAACTTATTGTCGGGAGTGTGCGATGCGTAGTCTGCATGTTGTGGAGCCCAGCTATTCTGCCCCACGGCCAACCTCTACCGGTCAAGAACACGATGCGCCCACTCGTCTGACGCGACCATCTCGACCAACAGTCTCCGTGGTCATCCCGACACTGAACGAGGCGGAGAATTTGCCGTTCGTGCTCTCGACTTTGGTAGGAATCGAGTGCGAGATCGTGATCGTCGACGGTCGCTCGACCGACGACACCGTACGTGTCGCGGCAGCACTGCGACCGGATGCACGGATCATCCGTGAGGCCCGTGCCGGCAAGGGTGCAGCACTTCGAACCGGGTTTGAGGCGTCCAGCGGTGACATCATCGTCATGCTCGACGCCGACGGATCTGCCGACGGACGAGAGATCCCACGATTCGTCGACGTGCTGACCCGTGGTGCCGACTTCGCCAAGGGGACGCGCTTTGCCCGCACCGGCGGGACCGCAGACATCACTCTGTTCAGAAAGGCAGGAAATCGCGTCCTGAACTTGATCGTCAACGTTCTGTTCGACGCCGACTTCACCGACCTATGTTACGGGTATAATGCCTTCTGGCGCGACTGTCTTCCTTACCTCGATGTCGACTGTGATGGCTTCGAGGTCGAAACAC
>JBBQTN010000395.1:0-3701 GCA_038213195.1 Acidimicrobiales bacterium
AGTCGTCGACGCAGTCACTGCGCGCCCGGCCGCCGACAGGCTGGCCGTCGAGGACGACGACCTGCGCCCCTCCCCGCTGGGCGAGGCGCGCCGCTGTGAGCCCGGCGAGGCCGCCCCCGATCACCGCGATGTCGATGTGGATCGTGTCAGAGCTCGGTTCCATACCTGTCCGACGATTCAGCTACCGCCTTCGTGACACCCGCACCCGCCCGCCTCGCGCCGGCCCCGCTGCGGCGGCCACGGTCAGGTGGGCGCGGGGTGTGCCGGGGGTTGGCACAAACCGCGCCCACCCCGCCGAGCTCCACCGAGGTGGGCGCGGGGTGTGCCGCGGGTTGGCACAAACCGCGCCCACCGCTCGGGGCCTGCCACTCGGGGCCCGCCGGCGAGGAAGCTCAGGCTTCGAGCGCGGCGAGGCGCGCCGACAGGAAGCGCCGCTCGGGCTCGCTGATGGCCAGTTCGAGCGCGCGCGCGTAGGCGGCCGCGGCCTCGCGGGATCGGCCGCTGCGCGACAGCAGGTCGGCGCGGGCGGAGTGGAAGAGGTGGTGGTCATCGAGCCCTGACACGGTCGCCAGCGCGGCGAGGCCTGCGTCGGGGCCGTCGGCCATCGCGATCGCCACTGCCCGGTTGAGCCCGACCACCGGCGACGGCGCCAGTCGGGCGAGCACACCGAACAGCGCGGTGATCTGCGGCCAGTCCGTCGCGTCGGGGTGCGGTGCGGTGGCGTGCAGCGCGGCGATCGCGGCCTCCACCTGGTACCGCCCGACCCGGCCGATGTGCAGGGCACGTTCGACCAGCGCGGCACCCTCGTCGATCTGCTCGTGGTCCCAGCGCATGCGGTCCTGGTCGGCGATCAGCACCAGGTCGCCGGCGCCGTCGACGCGCGCCTGGCGCCGCGAGTCGTGCAGCAGCATCAGCGCGAGCAGGCCGATCGGCTCGGGCTCGCCGTCCAGCAGTCGCACCAGCAGCCGGCCGAGCCGGATCGCCTCGCGGCACAGCTCCCGGCGCACGTGCACCTCGCCGGCGGACGCGGCATAGCCCTCGTTGAACACGAGGTACACGGCCTGCAGCACCACGTCGACCCGCTCGTTGAGACGGTCAGCGCGCGGCAGCACGAACGGGATCCCCGCGGCGCGGATCTTGCGCTTGGCACGCACCAGCCGCTGGGCCATCGTCGCCTCGTCGACGAGGAACGCCGCGGCGATCTCGCGGGTGCTCAACCCGCACAGCGCGCGGAGGATCAACGCCACCTGCGCGTCGGGCACGAGTGCCGGGTGGCAGCAGGTGAAGATCAGCCGCAACTGGTCGTCATCCACCGCCCACCGCTTTCTGTCCTCGATGTCGTCGTCGGCGAGCGCGAGGACCGATCGTTCCGGCTCGTCGTCGAGCGGTCCGAGGCTCGGATCGATGCGCACGGCCAGCCGCTGCTTGCCGGCACGCCGCTGCTCGCGGCGCACACGGTCCAGCCCGCGGCGGCGGGCGACGGTGTACAGCCACGCCGCCGGATCGCGGGGCGCCCCCGTGTCCGGCCACCTGTCCAGCGCCACGACCAGTGCCTCGTGCAACGACTCCTCGGCGACATCGAGGTCGTGGAACACGGCCATCAGCGCGCCGAGCAGCTGTCCGGCGTGCTGCCGGTACAGCTGCTCGAGCGACTCGCGGCCCGCTCCCGTCGACGGCTCGTCAGCCGACACGGACGTGGCAGTCGATCATCCCGCCGCCTGCTCCATGACCGGGCGGATCTCGATGCTGCCTGACGTGACCGCCGGGATCTGCGCCGCCAGCTCGATCGCCCGGTCGAGGTCGACGACGTCGACCATGTAGAAGCCGCCGAGCACCTCCTTGGTCTCCGCGAACGGACCGTCGGTCGAGGTGGTGGAACCGCCGCGGACGCGCACGGTCGTGGCGACGTCGACGCCGAGCAGCCCGTCGCCGGCCAGCATCTCCCCGCTGGCGAGGATCTTCTCGGTGAACGTGCCGTAGTCGGCGTGCATCTTGGCCTGCTCGTCGGCACTCGTCGGCGCGCCGTTCGGGTCGACGTAGATCAACAACATGTAACGCATCTCGTGCTCCTTGGTTCGGGCGGAGCGTGCTGCCCCGCTGGGATGATGACGATCGAGCCGAGCAGAGATCGACAGCTGATCCGCCACGATCTTCGCGGAACCCGCCCGGGCGCGTGACGGAAAAGCGGCCTCCCGAGCGATGAACACGACATGAGACGATGGAGCATGGTGAGGCAGATGCTCGACAGGTTGCGGCGCCGGCAGGAGTGGACGCTGTTCGGCACGCTGCGCTGCGCCGCGCCGCGCCTGGCCCTCGCCTGGTGGGTGCTGACCGTCGTCCGTGGCGCGCTCCCGGCGCTCCTCGCCGTCGCGATCGGCGTCGTCGTCGGCGCGGTGCAGGCCGGACACCCACTCGCCGGTCCGCTGGTGTTCGCAGGCATCGTCTTCGCTGCGGCGCAGATCCTGCCCCCGATCCACCAAGCGGTCGGGGCCAACCTCGGCAACCGCACCGCCAACTGGCTCAACGCGCGTCTCGTCGACGCGTGCGTGACACCGCCCGGCATCGGTCATCTCGAGGATCCCGGCCTCGTCGACGACCTGACCATGGCTCGCGACTTCGATCTCGGGATCAACGGTCCGCCGTTGTTCATCGCGATGGACTTCATCGCCGGCGGGCTGGTGCAGCTGTTCAGCGGACTCGCCGCTGCGGTCGTGCTGATCCGCTTCGCGTGGTGGGCGCCTGCGGTGCTCGTGCCGGCGTGGGGATGCACCCACTGGCTGCTGCGCGAGAGCGGTGTCTGGCGCGACCGCAACACCGATGAGGTGCGCCTCGCACAACGCCACACCGACTACGCGTTCCGGCTCGCCGTCGATCCGCCGGTGGCCAAGGAGCTGCGCATGTTCGGTCTCGGCGACTGGTCGGTCGAGCGGTTCACGACGTGGAGCCGGCGGTTGCACGACCTCAAGTGGCGGGCGACGCGCCTGCGCGAGAAGCCACTGATCTGGTGTCTGTCGATCGTGCTGGTGGCGAACGCGCTGGTGTTCTGGGCGATCGCCACGGCGGCCTATGACGGCAGCATCGACCTCGGCGCGGTGCTCGTCTTCGCCCAGACGGCGTTCGGCACGAGTGCGATCGCGTTCGGCGGCCTGAACTGGGCGCTCGACGGCGGCGCCGCCCCGGCAGCGGCCGTGCGACGGATCGGTCCGAAGATGGCGGCGGCGGGCGCCCTCGGCGTCACCGGCACCACGCCGGCGGGTGGCCTGCCGCACCACGAGATCCGCTTCCGCAACGTCCGCTTCGGCTATCCCAGCTCGATCACTCCTGTGCTGGACGGCTTCGATCTGACGATCCCCGCTGGCACGTCGATGGCGATCGTCGGCCAGAACGGCGCCGGCAAGACGACGCTCGCCAAGCTGCTGTGCCGGTTGTACGACCCGACGTCCGGCGTCATCGAGATCGACGGCACGGACCTCCGCGAGCTCGATCTGGAGGAGTGGCGCAGCCGGGTGACGGCGGTGTTCCAGGACTTCGTCCGCTACGAGCTGCCGCTACGCGACAACGTCGCTCCGCCCCACGACGGCAGCGCCGGCGACGACCGGACGCCCGAGATCGCAGCCTCCGACGCACTGGTCCTCGATGCGCTGCGCACCGCCGGCGGCGACCACCTGAGCAGCCTGGACACGATCCTGGCCCGCGGCTAC
>JBBQTN010000396.1:0-3697 GCA_038213195.1 Acidimicrobiales bacterium
GGCAATCAGGCCAGCGAACGAACCCTCGAACGTGGGCGCTCCCCGCTCTGACGGGACCGGCACTCTGGATGGCAGCCGCGGGACGTCGCTCGTCACCACGGGTGGCTTGGTGCCGGTGCTGGTGTCGGGGTTACTCACTGCGCAACTGCTGCTGTGGGACCCTGTCGGCTTCGTCACCGGCGACTGGACCGCGACCACGTGGTATGTCAGCCCGGCCTCCGCTGGTCTTTGGCGGCCGGTGTACTGGGGCGGCTCGAATTGGGGCGGCTCGAATTGGGGCGGTTCAAATTGGGGCGGCAGCAGCTGGTATGGCGAGTACGAGTCGTCGTCTTCATATGGCCAGACGTGGCGCGGTGGGGCGTGGTACGGCGCGTGGGGGTGACGTCCCCGCCGCCGGCATCGCCGCAGGCTCCGTCGATACGAGCCCCACGCTCGGTGCTCGGGCTCAATGTCGGCCTGACCGCGGTCGCGGTCGCAGCGCTCGTCGCCGGTTCCCGAGTGCCTGGACGTTCTGGGACACCGGTTTGGGTTGTCGTGCCGCTCCTGGTGGCGCTTGTCCTCGCCGGTTCACTGAGGGTCGCCTACCGCTACGGGACCGAGACCGAGGATCTCGATGTGTTCGAGGCGGTCCTCGCGCCGGTGCTGCTGCTGTATGGCGTGACGGCTGCGGTGGCGATCGTCGTGGTGGCGAAGACCGCGTCCGAATCCCTCGCCCGCCGTCAATTCATCAAAGCCTGGTTCAACGTGGCTCAATGGGGGGTTGCTGCCGCCGCCGGGGCGTTCATCGTCCGACTCGTGGATGGGGGTGGTGGCCTGCACCTCCGCACGCTCGCAGCGCTCGTCGCTGCGATGGTCGCGGTCGGCGTGGTGAATCACGGGGCTCTGGTGATCGTGCTGACCCTGGTTCGACGTTCGTCAGCGTTGCAGGTTGTGCGCGATCTGCGTGCGGCGATCGTCTCGGGCTGGCTCGTCGGCGGTGCGATCAACGTTGCCTTGGGGCTGTTGATCGCTGCGGCAGCCGCCGGTACCCCACTGGTCATTCCTCTCTTCGTCATCCCACTCGGCGTGCTCCATCTCGCTTCAAAGCATCTCGCTCAAGAGCAGGTCAGTCGCAACTCCCGCCGCGCCGCACAAGAAGCGGCCGCGATCCTCAGCCGCCCCATCGATCCCCGCGACGCCGTAGAGCAGTTCCTCGCACTCGTCGTCGACGCTTTCGCTTGCGAGGCTGCTCGTCTCGTGTTGTTCATTGACGACGGGTCCGACGTGCACCACGTCTCCCGCAGTGCGACGCCGCCGTACGCTCGTCGCCAGGCCGGGGATGTGCCGGCTTCCGCTCGATCGATTGCGACTGCGTTCGTGCTCGGACCGCATCGCACGGAGCATGCCACGTTGCTCGAGCCCGGCTGGCGTCATTGCCTCCTTGCGCCGGTACGCGTCGACGACCGGACGATCGGACTTCTGTACGTCCTTGACTCGCAGGGCTTCGCTGGTGACACCGAGGCTGATCTCGCCGCGCTCGAGTCGATGGCTACGAGCGCAGCGAGTTCGCTGGCTCGTTCCGAACTCGTCGACCAGCTCGTCGGTATGCATCGTCGATCAGAGCTCCTGTTGGTGCGCGAGGCGCAGGTGCTCGAGTCGATCGCCAATGGCGACGATCTTGCTGCCTCTCTAGGTGACTGGTGTCTTTCGCGGGTGTAGGTCCTCGTGTTCTTGGTGTGGGTCGGTCAGAATTACGTGGTTGTAGTTCTGGACTGGGAGCGGCTGATGACCCTCGGGCTGGCAGAACGTCAAGGTGATCTCCTTGATGACGTGATTCGGTTCTGTGATGGTGTGGTGCCGTCGAGTTCGGTGTATGCGTTGTTGCATCGGGAACGGGACCGGTTGTTTCCTGACGAGCTGTTCGCTGATCTGTTCAGTGATCGGGGGCGGCGGTCGGTGCCTGCGTCGGTGGTGGCTGTGGTGATGGTGCTGCAGCGGTTGGAGGGGTTGTCGGATCGCGAAGCGGTGGAGCGCTATTGCTTCGATGTCCGTTGGCGGTACGCGGCTGGGGTGGGCGGCTACGACAGTGGCGGGTGGGGCCGGTTCGCTCATACGGTGCTGGTGGACATGCGCGCCCGGTTGGATGCGTCCGCGGATCCGAAGCGGATCTTTCGGGTGTGCAAGGAGGCGGCGTCGGCGGCTGGGCTGGTGGGCGCGAGACGGGTGCTGGATTCGACGCCGTTGTATGACGCGGTGGCGACGATGGACACGATCACGCTGATCCGTTCGGCGATTCGGGGTCTGTTGCGTGTCGCTGACAACGTATTGGAGGGTGAGCTTCGTTCGGTGCTGCGCAGCGGGGATGAGTACGCGAGTGCGGCCAAACCGCAAATCGACTGGGATGATCGCGGTGCCCGCGACGCGTTGATCGATTCCCGGGCCGGCGACGCGTTTGCGTGTCTGGGGGTGTTGGACGGGCGTGAGCTCGCCGCGGCGGTGGGCGAGGCAGCGGAGCTGTTGGCCACGGTGGTCGGCCAGGATCTGGAAGAGACCGACGACGCCCGGTTCCGTATCGCCCGGCGGGTCGCCAAGGATCGGGTGATCTCCACCGTGGACCCCGAGGCCCGTCACGGCCACAAGACCGCAGCTCGCGGGTTCGATGGTTACAAGGGTCATGTGGCCATCGACCCTGATAGCGAGATCATCACCGAGACCGTGGTCAGCGCGGGCAACGTCGGCGATGCCAGCGTGGCCGAGGAACTCATCGACGATCTCATCGACGACGCGGTCGCCGACGACGCCACGGCGGCCCGGCCGCGCAACAGCGGCGGTGGTGGGGGTGGCGGCAAGCGCCGGCGGACCAACAACAAGCGGGGCGCGCAGACTGCTCTCACCCGGCGAGCCGAGGCCCGGCGCGCTCGCCGGGCCAAGCTCGAGCAGGCCGCCCGACGCGGCGCGCGGGCTCGAACCGATCGGCCAACCGTGTATGGCGACGCCGCCTACGGCACCGGGCAGTTCTTGGATCATCTCGCCGAATACGACATCGACTCGCGCTGCAAGACCCAGCCACCCACCGCTGCTGGCGGGCTGTTCGCCAAGGACCGCTTCACGATCATCCTCACCAACGACACCGTCACCTGCCCGGCCGGCGTCACCGTCGCGATCCGCCGCAACAGCGACGGCGACGGGATCGCCTACTTCGCCGACGCCTGCGCGGATTGCCCGTTGCAGACCGAGTGCACCAACGCCGAGGGCGGACGCACCATCCGGGTCGGTCGCTTCGAGCAACGTCTCGCCGATGCCCGCCGTCAACAACAGGACCCCGACTGGGCCAACGACTACCGGGCGACCCGCCCCAAAGTCGAACGCAAACTCGGCCACATGATGCGACGCAAGCACGGCGCACGACGAGCCCGGATGCGCGGCAGGCGCAAGATCGACGCCGACTTCAACCTCCTCGCCGCCGCACACAACCTCGCCCGCCTCGCCATCCTCGGGTTGCGCTCAACGACCACTGGATGGGCGGCAGCAACCCCCTGACAGCAGCAAATTCAGCGAACAGCCGAAACCCGTGAGCCGTTGACCGCGTAATCGACAGCCACGCCATCCGATCAACTTCAACAAGACCCGCGACCCACCCGAATCGCCAACGCACCCACCATCACCGCCCCCTCCCCAGCGCCAGCCAGCAACAGCCCGATTCACACCAAACACCTAG
>JBBQTN010000397.1:0-3663 GCA_038213195.1 Acidimicrobiales bacterium
CTCCCGGTGTGCTCACCGGGACCGCAGTGTCCGACGTGTTCGCGCTCGCCAAGCGGCAGGGCTTCGCCCTGCCGGCGGCGAACTGCACGGGCTCCGACACGATGAACGGCGTCATGGAGGCGGCCGCTGGGGTCAACTCGCCCGTGATCATCCAGTTCTCCCACAGTGGCGCAGCATTTATCGCCGGCAAGGGCGTGGCCGTCAAGGGTGACGAGCCGTCGATCCTCGGGTCGATCGCAGGGGCCCGCCACGTGCACACCCTCGCCGCCGCCTACGGGGCACGGGTCCTGCTGCACACCGACCACTGCTCCAAGGACAAGCTGGGCTGGGTGGACGGCGTGCTCTCGGCGGGCGAGGAGCACTTCGCCGCGACCGGCCAGCCGCTGTTCAGCTCGCACATGCTCGATCTGTCTGAGGAGTCGATCGAGGAGAACGTCGACATCTGCGTCGAATACCTCAAGCGGATGAGCAAGCTCGGGATGACCCTCGAGATCGAGCTCGGGATCACCGGTGGTGAAGAGGACGGCGTCGACAACAGCGACAAGGACCAGGCGGATCTGTACTCCAAGCCGGAGGAGGTGGCGTACGCGTACGAGCGACTCTCGGAGATCAGCGACCGGTTCACCATCGCTGCCGCGTTCGGCAACGTCCACGGCGTCTACAAGCCCGGCAACGTGGTGCTCAAGCCGACCATCCTGCGCGACGCGCAGCAGTACATCGCGGAGAAGTTCTCGACGACCCCGAAGCCGGTGAACCTGGTGTTCCACGGCGGCTCTGGATCGACGCCGGAACAGATCGCGGAGGCGATCAGCTACGGGGTGGTGAAGATGAACATCGACACCGACTTGCAGTGGGCGTTCTGGGACGGCATCCGCACGTACGAGACCGACAAGCACGCCTACCTGCAGGGCCAGCTCGGCAACCCGACCGGCCCTGACGCACCGAACAAGAAGTTCTACGACCCGCGGGTGTGGCTGCGCGCCGGCGAGGTGAGCTTCGTCGAGCGCGTCAAGCTGTCGTTGGCCGAGTTGCACAACGTCAACTCGCTCGGCTGACATCGTCGCCGCCGGCGATCTCCTCGGTCGCTCGCGCCAACAGTCGTAGCGCCGGGCGCCGTCGGGAGACAGCAACGATGTCTGCTGCAACGACCTCGGTGCGGGTCTGGGTGGCCCCCCCGCTCCGGAAGAAGCGACGACGGACGGAACCGCGGACCACCACCTCGTCGCCGGCGACGAAGCTGATCGAGGGTGGAGGATCGAACCACGCAACCGGCACCGACGAGGCGCCGCCGTCGCCGGTGGCGATGACCTCGATCGAGAGCAGTTGGCTGCCCGACGCGAGCGTGCGCACGACGGGTTCCCCGGACAAGCGGCCGCGGATGACGACGACGTTCATGAATACCCCGATCTGAACTGCTGCGACCATGATGGTGCGGCACCGACGTGACGGGGGAAGGCCGTTGGGACCAGCGTAGACGAGGGGTGTTGCGCGGTTGGCAGGCGCTTCAGCGTCCGAGGCCCCGGAGGCGATCAGCCACGTCGGCGTACTGGGGATCCGCTCCGGCGACCAAGATGAAGAACCGGCGCGCCGCGATGACATCCCCGGAACGGTCGTACAGGTCGCCGATCACGTACCACTGGCGCAGATGGTGGTCGCGGACCTTCTTGGGAAGCTCACTCGCCTTGTCCATCACGCGCAGTGCTCCTGCCAGGTCTCCCTGGTCGGCGAGCGCGCCCGCCGCGACGATCCGACCCTCAGCCATCAGCGCAGGCGTCGGCGATCCCTCGCGCAGCTCCCGCCACAGCTGCTCGACCTCGGCGTAGCGACGCAGCGCGCGATAGCAGTCCGCCAGGATGGCGTGGTGGTTGAGCGTGCCGTCCAGCCGGCGGGCGATCTCCAGCTCCGCCGCCGCCTTGCGCCACTGGCCGACGCGGTACAGGGCCAGCCCGGCGAGCTCATGGCCGAAGGCGAGATCGGGTAGGTCGCGCAGCACCGGCTGGACCATCCGCCGCGCGTCGTCGTAGCGACCACGGTCCAGGGCGTCGGCGGCCGACGTCAGGCGCTCCTGGTATCGCGCCGAACGACTCGGCGGCACAGCGTGGTGGAGCTCTTCCTCGATCTCGGGAGCGAGCTCGCGCGGCGTCCGTCGTCCCCGCGTCGCGGGTGTGGGCTCCACTTCGACGGGCTCCTCAGCGAGGCGGGCCCGTTCGGCGGCCGCTTCGGCGGCGCTGCGCAGAGGACCGTCGTCGACCCAGTGCTCGCGCTCCCACGGCGGCGGCGCAGCGGGCGTGCGGCCCTCTGGTCGCGGGGCTCGCCTGGCACGGACCTCCGCCGCCCGACGCTCCGCAGTCGTCAGCGGTGCCTCGACCCGCCGCGGTGCCACTCGCTCCGTGCGTCGCGACAGCGGCCGCCCACGCAGGATCCCGGCATCCTCACGCGGATCCCGGCGCGGACGCGAGGAACGCTCCGTGCCGCGGCCCGGGTCGCCCGACCCGCCCCTGCGTGATGCCTCCCCCGCGTCGCGCGCCGGCGGTCGTGCGCTCGTTCTTGCTGGGGCTGAGGCGCCCGTGCGGCCCCCGCCATCCGACCGAGGCGGTCCACTACCGCGACCCGTTCCCGCTCGCGCCGATCCACCGGCCTGGCCGTAGGTCCCTGCGGCGCCCGAACCCCCGGACCGCACGCCTGAATCCCCACGACCCGAACCGCCGGGCCGCGCCTCTGACCCGGTCTGGCCCGTACCGCCCCGGGGACCGACGCCCGATGAGCGATTCGAGCCATCGAGCCGTCCGACCGTGCTCGTCCGACCAGATCCGGACGTCCGCCCGGCAGCGTCCACCGAACCCGGTCCCGACGACCGACTCCCGGTCTCCGCCCGGCCTGGACGCGACGACCGAGCCGCAGCACCCACGTGACCCGACCTCGTCGCGCGACCGTTCGCGTCTGCCCGATCTGATTCCGACGACGACCGACCAGCAGCGTCCCCCCGACCCGAAGGCGACGACCGACCCCCCGCGTCCGCCCGGCCCGAGCCCCACGAGCGACTACCAGCCCCGGTGCGACCTGCTCCCGACGACGACCGCCCAGCTGCCCCCGTCCGACCTGATCCCGACGACGACCGCCCAGCGGTGTCTGCCCGACCTGATCCCGACGACGACCGCCCAGCGGTGTCTGCCCGACCTGATCCCCCCGTCCGACCTGATGCCCCCGTCCGACCTGATCCCGACGACGACCGCCCAGCAGCGTCGGCCCGACCTGATCCGGTCGAGGGTTGGCCCGCCCGCCCCCGAGCTGATCCGGCCGCGCCGCCACCCCGAGCCGTTCCACCCGAGCGACCATCCGCCGCGGCGCGGGCCGGGCCGCCCACGATCCCTCGCGTGCCCGACGTCGAGCGGACCGCCGCTGACCCCCGAGCAGCAGCGTTCGAGCCACCACGGCTCTCGGCCGCGCTGCCGCGACGAGGTGCGCCGGAGCGACCTCCGGCGGGCGATCGGCGATTCGGCTGCGGCATAGGCGTTCGAGACTACGGACTGCGCCTGCGCCGCGCGTCGCCTCGAGCCAGGTTGTCGCAAAAATGCGAACGCCCCCTCACGAGGAGGGGGCATTCAAGAAATCCCGGCGGCGACCTACTCTCCCAGGGGGTCTACCCCCAAGTACCATCGGCGC
>JBBQTN010000398.1:0-3652 GCA_038213195.1 Acidimicrobiales bacterium
CGATGGTTGGGGCCTCGAGGAGGAGCGCTCCGGTCGTGCAGGGTCGCTTGGGGGCATCGTCTGAAGTCGGCTGGTCGGATCACCTCAGAGTCGCCCCAGCTCAGCACGGTCCGCATCGTACCCGCCAGATCCTTGGCGCACCCAAGCCACGTCCGTGATCACGAAGAAGCGGATTAGCGCTCACCCACGACACGACGATGCAGCGGTGTTCGACCACAACCCGTCACCGACAACACGACCAGTCGATGCGCCCGGCGGGCGCTCGATGTAATCGATCGGGGTGCGCCGCGCTGGGTTCGCTGCACCCTCTGCGCACTCGGGGTGGAGCACCTCGCCCGTCGCCGAGTTCGATCTTGCCGTCGATCCGGTCACGCGCGTGCGAAACGTGCTGATCGAGTTTTCCTGAAGAGTTCACGATCACGATCTCCGAAACAGCGGTGCCCGAACCAGCATCGCCCCAACCAGAAGCCTGTGATGCGGATCCGGGAATCCATGTTTGGTGGAACACCACTATCCCGCTCACACTACCTCGCCGTTCGGCCGCAGAGGTTTCGTCGTGATGAACGACGGGATTCGACGTCATGCCTTCTGCGCGTCACCGTGCTGAAGCCATGGCCTCGACGATGATTCGAAGCCGAAGCGAGAGGCTGCCGGCCGACGCTCGGGGCAGTCACGCGAGTTCGATGTGTCATTCCGACGAGAGCTGAACGAACGGTCGGGCGACGTACCGGATGAGTGATCGCGGGACGACTGCGGCGACGGAGAACCATCCGGCGAACGCCAGACGACGCCACCACCTGCAGTCCGCGCGAGCGATCGAAGATCTGAGCCCAATAAGGAGCAGCGACATCCGTCGGTCGGTGTCGATCGGGTGTCGGCCTCGATCGAGACGGTACGAGATCAGGCGACTCGCGACTGATGTGACGGACCGAACGTCCTCTACGCTCGTGGTCGTTGGTGTCAGGTTCATGCGCCGCGCTTCGCGTTGCAGTTCCGCGTGCGTCACGCGAGTCCGCACGATGTCACTCCGTAGGCGATCAAGGGAAACGCGCGCCGCGAAGTGCCCATTTCGTCCGTGGGCGCGATACCGGCCGCCGATCTGGTCGAGAGCGGCGACGGACCCGTACAACGCGGTCAGGTTCAAGAGGTAGTAGTCGGCGCAGAGCCGATACGGCTCTTCAGGGATCGGGAGCACTGCGTCGAGCGCGCGCTTCGCGAACGCATTCCCGCTCGTCGGCTGCCACACAATGTCGTCGGGGTAGGCGAGCAACGCTCGTTGTGGGTCGCCGGCGAAGAGACGCTTGCCCCTTCGCGGAATTAGCCCGCCGGTTCGGTGGCCCTCCTCGTCGACTATCTCGAGTGAGAACTGGACACGGCTCAGGTCCGGGTGCGCCATGAACCTGTCCGTCACTCGAGCGGCGACGTCGGGCAGCAGCATATCGTCTGCGTCGAGGAAGAACACGATCTCGCCGTTCGCCGCCCTCCAGCCGGCGTTCATCGCCGCACCTTGACCGCCGCGGTCGACCGTTAGGAGGGTTACCGCCTGACCATACCCGGCGACGACCTGCCGCGAGTCGTCGGTCGATCCGTCATCGACGACGATCACCTGCACGGACGGGTACTCGAGGGCAAGAGCGCTGTTGATTGCCGCACTGAGAAAGCGACCGTAGTTGTAGTTCGTGATCACGACGCTGACCCCGATGCGGCGCTCCGCTGTCCTCACCTCGTCCACGATATTGGCGCCTGTTCGAGTCGGACGCAAGGGCGACAGCAAGGATCCGGTTCGCGGGTGGGTCGCGGCGCAAGTTGGCGTCGAACGGCCCCACGAGGGCCAGAAGTAGGTCGACCGCCCCCGGCGTCTGCGCACGTTTGCGGTATTCTCCGGGATGCCGCCGCTGAGGATCTTGATGATCTGCGACTTCTACTGGCCGTACCTCGGCGGAGTCGAGCAACACGTCCGAACGCTGGCGCGATCCCTGTCGAATCGTGGCCACGAGGTCACGGTCGCGACGCTGTCGGTGCCGGGCGCACCACCCGTCGATGACGACGACGGAGTCGAGGTGCTCCGCCTCACGAGCACGACGCAACGTGTGCCCGCGCTGTTCAGCAACCCCGAACGCCCTTGGGCCCCTCCGTTTCCGGACCCGGCGATCACCGTCGCATTCGCGCGAATCGTCGCGGCGCGCCGTCCCGACGTCGTTCACGGCCACGACTGGCTCGCACGCTCGTTCCTCCCGCTGCGCTGGTGGAGTCGGCGGCGATTCGGCACCCGCTTCGTGTCCAGCCTCCACTATTACACCCTCTCGTGCGCAAAGAAGAACCTCATGCGGACGAGGAGCATCGCTGGCTCAATCGTCGAGGCACCGTGCAGCGGGCCTGCGCCGCTGAAGTGCATCCGCTGCGCCGGCCGCCATTACGGCGTCCCCGTCGGCGTCACCACTACGATCTCGAATTGGGCAGGAGCAGCGGCGGAACGTGCTGGTGCGTCGACATTCGTGCCCGTGAGCCGCGCCACCGCAACCGGGAACCGGCTGGTTCCCTCAGCCCGTAACGTGTCGGTCATACCGAACTTCGTGGCGGAGCCGGCACATCCTCCGGACGCGGCGACCGAGGACCTCGTCGCTCAACTCCCTGTCGGTGACTTCGTGCTCTTTGTCGGCGATTTCCGTCCAATGAAGGGGCTCGACGTGCTGCTCGAGGCGTATCGCCGCCTGAGCTCACCGATACCGCTCGTCCTCATCGGGAAACCCTGGCCGGACACTCCGATGTTCTTCCCGAGCGGCGTCGAGGTTCACCACCGATGGCCGAATGACGCCGTGGCGGCAGCGTGGCGGCGGAGTACGATCGCGGTCGTGCCGTCGATCTGGGCCGAACCGTTCGGACTGGTCGTCATCGAGGCCATGACGGCCGGAACGCCCGTGATCGGGGCACGTGTGGGTGGTATACCTGAGATCATCGAAGACGGGGTCTCAGGCCTCCTCGTAACCCCGGGCGATCCCGACGCGCTGCGTAAGGCGCTCGAGGCGCTCATCGCCGACCGGCCGCGACGGCTCCGGATGGGCGAGGCAGCCCGCCGACGGGCGGCGCTGTTCAGCGCTGAACACGTCGTGCCCCAGATCGAGTCGGTTTACCTCGGCGGGTACCGCGACGCGACTCCATTCAGGTGACGACAGGATCCAGTCCGACGGCGAAATGCTCTGCCGACCGCCTCCATCGAGGGCTGAGCGGCGAGCTATGGAGGGTCGTGATGGTGGCAGCTCGCGCAACGGGACCCGCACGAAAAGTGGCTCTCCTGACGGTGGTGTGGGTCATGCGGCGGCTTGAGCGGTTTGGTGTTCGTGGGGCAGGGTGAGGTTGATTGGGCCGCAGGCGAGCATGACGAGGGCGAGTGCTGCTTGGGCTGAGTGGAAGCCGTAGCCGCGGCGGATGATCAGTCGGACTTTGGTGTTCAGGCCTTCGACGCGACCATTGCTGATGCCTTGTTCGATGGCGTTGATGATGATCCCGCGCCGATCGCGGATCGTGCGAGCTGCTTTCACGAACGACGGGAGGCGGGACCGCAATGCCCGGGTGGTCCACCGGTCGAGCTGTGCGATCGCGTCGGCGGGTTCGAGACCGGCAGTGAAGATCGCCCGGAACTGTTCTTTCATCT
>JBBQTN010000399.1:0-3632 GCA_038213195.1 Acidimicrobiales bacterium
ACGCAGGAGTGGCGGCCACGTTGGCCATTGCGCTCGACGGTGAACCGTGAAGCAGCGCTACATCAGACCCGACGGTGAGCTGCGCGACGACACGGTCGTCGTGGTGCGCGGTGGTGCACTCCTGGGCGAGCGGCTCGCCGCAGACGCGATGAGGGCGTTCGATGTGTACGGCGTGTATGCGATCTCGGTGTTCTCCGCTGATGGTGTCACGGTGAACGACCTCGCGCAGGTGCCCCCGCTCGTACGGTTCGAACTGTTGACGATCATGAATGCCGGGACGATCAGGGCAGCCGGTCTGCGGCTCGTCGCCACCGGGCGACATCGTCATCACCACAGCATCGAGTTCGATGATCTCGAGGCCGGTCTCGCTCGGCTGCTGGCGTGCGAACACCGTACGCAGCTCAACCCGTATCATCACCTGTGACCCGAGAGGAGGCTCCATGGATCTCGAGATCGATCTGACTGCCGATCTGAACGACATGGATGACGACGGCAATGGATGGTCGTTGCTCTCGGATGCACGAGAACCTTCTCGTGTCACTGTCGGCAGCGCCTTGCTCGCCGGCAACTCCCAAGCAGTCGCCGTAGTGCGCGTTGTTGCGGTGGATGACGACGGTCAGATCCACTTCGAGATCCTTCCTGACCCCATCGTGAACGTCCGCCACCTGCTTCACCACACACCGGCATGACGAACGGCATGACTGGCACGTAGCGGTGCTCATTCGTCCGACGACGGGCTCATGGTGACGTCGAAGAAGCAAATCCGGCAACACTTCGCCTGGATTGCCAAGTGCGGCGGCGATTTCACGACCGCAGTGCGCACTGGGCAACGATCTCCAAGCGTTTGATGGCGGCCGTCCGTCAGCAGACTCACGGACGGGCTGGCCACGCGGTGTGATCTTCGTCACAGCGATCGTGTTGTCCTGTACCGCCTCGTACCGCCGCGTACTGCTGCGTACCGTGGCGAACGGAACAGTCGCCCGACCCCCAATCTTGCCGGTTGCAGTCCAAGTGACATCGGTGTAGTTCTGACCGCCTGATGAACTCGATGACCGATCCCAGCTGCGGCATGGGTGACCAACCGGAGCTGCTGACGGTCAGCGAGGCTGCCCGGCGGCTGGGCATCGGTCGGTCGCTCGCGTACCAACTCGCAACCGCGTTTCTTCACGGCGATCCCGAAGGCCTCCCGGTGATTCGGCTCGGCGGTCTGCTTCGCGTGCCCTGCTTCGCCCTTGAGGAGCGAATCCGATACGGGAAAGTCGTGACCGATCTGGTGCCGGGGCCGAAGCGGCGATCGACACCCGGATCCGGCCGTCACCCCGTACAGCCGCCTACCGACGCTGTTGAGATCGCCTCCGTCAACGCTCACGTTGGCGTCCAATTGTCGCTGCTCGATGACTGCTGACAACCGTGAGACGCGACGGCCAGTGCTGACGTCGGAGCCCCGGATGACGAGCGGCGTCGCGGCTGACGCCGCGGTGGAGGGCATCGTCGTACGACCGCGCGCTCGGAGCGTGATGCGCGCCCTGACGCCAGCGGCCTGGCTCGTCTTGCAGGACGTCGCCATTGATGGCGGGTGGCGCGACGGCCTCCTCGTCGCAGCGACATCGGCGCGGCTGGTCGCCGAGCATCTGCGTATCGACCCGGGCACGGCTGCGTCCGCGCTGCTGGCGCTGCGCCGACACGGTCTCGTCGCGCTCGCCCAGGCGCCCGGTGCCGACCGCCGGTTCGGGCTGGCCGGCTACACCCTTCAACTCCCTGACGGGCTTGAGATGCTTTCGACGGAGATGGCTCGGCGCCCGCGGAGGCGCCGCACACGCTGAACCCGCACACGGAGAAACGGCACACGGCGACTCCTGTGGCGGCGGATTCAGGGTCGGTGTTGAGCTGTCCCTGGGAGGGCGACCAGGGTCGCCGACAGTCGCCACTGGAGCCGCCTAAGAGCGAGCACTCGCCATCGGCTTCCAGACACTCCGCTGCGCCACAGCGAACCGTGGCGGTTGGCGAGCCGCCGTTCCCGCAGGTGGGGAAGTCGTGGATCGAGACGAACGGCTCCCACGCACGGTCGGGACTTGAGCCTGACCAAGCGGCGAGGCGCTCCCCCCGTTCGGGGCGCCGCCCGTCCCCGCCGGCGCTGGCCGAGCAGTGTGCGTTGGACCTGGAGACGGACCAGTGATGCGCACCGCGCGGGTTGCCTGCCCGGAGGGCTGGCAAGTGTCTGTCGCACTTCGCCGTTGCTGTGGAGGTGTGGGGTGTTGACGGTGACGTCGTTGACGAACGCCGAGTATGTGTTGTCGTCGGTGGCGTTGGGGATCGATGAGTACTACACGGGTGTGGGGGAGGCACCTGGGGTGTGGGCGGGGTCGTGGGCGAGCGCGCTGGGTCTGGTGGGGATGGTCGAGGCCGATGCGTTGCGGGCGCTGGTCGACGGGAATGAGCCGCCGGCGGGGGTGCGGTTGTTGACGGGTCGGGAGCGGACGGTGAAGGCGTTCGATCTGACGTTCTCGGCCCCGAAGTCGGTGTCGGTGTTGTGGGCATTGGCGTCGGACGGTGTCGCCGATGTGGTGGCTGGTGCCCATCGCGAAGCGGTCGCCGCCGCTGTGGGGTTTCTGGAGGGTCGGGCGGCGGTGGCGCGGGTGCAGGTTGACGGGATCCGCCGGCACGTGCCGACGGGTGGGTGGGCGGTGGCGGGGTTCGTGCATCGCACGTCGCGGGCAGGGGATCCGCAGTTGCACACCCATTGTGTGGTCCCGAACGTGGTGTGTCGGGAGGATGGGCGGTGTGTGGCGATCGCGGCGTGGCCGTTGTTTGTGTGGGCCCGTGCCGCGGGATCGGTGTATCAGGCGGAGCTGCAACGACTACTCGGATTGCGGTTGGGTGTCGAGTGGCAGGCGGACCGCAACAACACCCGCGAGATCGCCGGGTTCGACGCGCCGATGCTTCGCGCGTTCTCGAAGCGGACCGTGGAGATCGAGGCTGAGCTCGCGGCCTCCGGTGCCAATTATGAGTCGCCGGTGTTGCGGATGCGCGCCGACGACGAAGCGTCGCTGGCGACCCGCCCGGCCAAGGACCACGGGACGACACCCGCGATGCTGTGCGGCCGGTGGCTCACCGAAGCAGCCGATGTCGGTCTGCCGGTCGGGCGCGATCTCGAGGCGTCGGTGTGCTGGCGTGACCAACCGGCGCAGTCAATCGGTTTCGACGAGGTCGCCCGACGGCTCATCGAAGAGGACACGGGTCTGTGCGCGCATGATGCCCGGTTCGCCGAGCACGACGTGATCGAGCACATCGCCGGTCTCGCCGCCGGCCGGCTGTCGGCCGCCGAGATCGTCGGATACGCCCGTCGGTTCGTCGAGTCGGACCTGGCGTGCCCGCTCACCCCGAAGACTACCGGGCGCTGGGATCCGGCGCGCTGGTCGACCGTCGCCCATCGCCACCTCGAAGACGACACGGTCACGCTCCTCGACCGATTGACCTCGACTGCCGCCGTGCGGGTCGACAAGACGATCGTCAACGAAGCGATCACCGCGTCCAGGTTCCTCGGTGCCGACCAGGCTGCTGCGGTGCGGACATTGTGTGGCCCGGGAGGAGCGGTGCGGGCGGTGCTCGCCCCGGCCGGGTACGGCAAGACC
>JBBQTN010000400.1:0-3604 GCA_038213195.1 Acidimicrobiales bacterium
GATCGGGGCCGCCGAGCCGTCGAGGCTTTCGAGCGTCGCCGTGCGGTGTCGCGACCGGTCTCTATGGTAGTTCGCGACCAGGTTGTGTGCGATCGTGAACAGCCAGGCGGAGAATGGCACGCCGCGCTCCTCGAAGCCGGCCAGGTGACTCAGCGCCTGATAAAAGGTGCGGGCTGTCAGATCCTCTGCGTCGGCGGCACTGCCTGTGCGATAGACGTGGTAGCTGTAGACGCGGTCTACGTAGCGCTCGTACAGCGACCCAAAGGCGGCGCGGTCATGCTGGGCAGCACGCACCAGTTCCGCGTCCGCGGCGCCGCTTTTCAAGACTCCACCTCGGAGCGACGGACGGTCATCACCCTTGACAATGGGACACTCAACTGTTAGACTCGCCATGTTAGCACTCGCCCCAGCAGAGTGCTAACATGGCGTCAGGTCGAGGCGAAGTCCGCGCCTGCTGGGGTACATCTCACATGTTGACTGAGCGGCGAGCGCAGGTTCTGCGCCTCATCGTAGCTGACTATATCGAGAGCGCAACTCCGGTCGGCTCGGAGCAGATCGTGCGCCGTCATCGCCTGGGACTCTCACCGGCGACGATCCGTAACGAGATGGCCCGGCTCGAAGAAGACGGCTACATCTCTCATCCGCATACCTCCGCCGGGCGGGTGCCGTCTGATCGCGGCTATCGCTACTACGTCGAAGCGCTCATGGAGGAGCCGTCGGTGAGCACCGACGAGCAGCGCAAGATCCTCCATCAGTTTCATCAGTCGGCGGTAGAGATGAGCGAATGGCTTCAACTCGCCGCCTCGGTGCTCGCCCAGTCGCTGCAGAACCTGGCAGTGGTCTCCGCGCCTCGGTCCACACTGGCGCGGCTTAAACACCTCGAAATGGTCAGCCTGCACGACCACACCGCGCTGCTGGTAGTGGTACTGCAGGAGGTCAAGGTGCGCCAGCAAATGGTGACCCTTGCCGAAGCTGCTACGCAAGGCGATCTGGCACGTGTCTCTCGACGGCTGAACGGACTCATCGGCGGCATGAGCGCCAGCCAGATCAACGCCGTAACTGCGGAGCTGAGCGCACTCGAGGAGCAGATACGCGGCGTAGTGGCGGAGATCGTTCAGGCTGAAGATGTCGTAGAGTTTCCGGATCCTCACCTCGAGGGGATCCGCAACGTACTATCTCAGCCGGAGTTCTCCCGCAGCGAGCGCATCCTCGATGTGCTGGATGCGCTCGATGAGCGCAACATCGGCCGGACGATCCCACCGGCCGAGCTCGGCGAGGACGGCGTACTGGTGGTGATCGGCTCGGAGAACCGCGACGACGTGCTCCGTGACTTCAGCCTTGTGATCGGCAGGTACGGCGAGCCGGACGGACCGAGCGGCACGCTGGCAATATTCGGCCCCACCAGGCTGCCGTATGCACGGGCGATCGGCAATGTGCGATACGTCGGATCGGTGATGACCGAAATGATGAAGAAGCTTTACGAATGACAAGAACCCGAGCGCGCGAGCACGGCGCACGGCGAGCCAGGAGCACGCGATGACCCGGAGACATTTCGACGGCCCGGCAGACGACACGGGCCAGGCAGACCCGGCAAACGGAGGGACAGGCGACTCGAACGACGGCACTGGACAGCGGAATGGCAGCGACGGCGACCTTCAGGCACAGTTGAGCGAGGAGAAGGTCCGCGCCGAAGGCTACCTGAGCCAATGGCAACGCGCCGCGGCCGACTATCAAAACCTGAAGCGACGAACCGAGCAGGAGCGCGAGGAGTACGGGCGTCACGCCAATATGGCGCTGATCATCAACATCCTCCCCGCGGTGGACGATCTCAACCGCGCCCTCGCCAACGTGGACGCTTCGCTGGCAGAACTGAGCTGGGTGGAAGGGATCCGCGCCATCCAGCGCAAACTTGCAGGAGCATTAGAAGCCTCGGGCGTCACCGAGATCCGCGCCGAAGGCCAGGAGTTCGACCCGAACGTGCACGAAGCGATCAGCCACGCCCCGGGCGAGCGCGATCGCGTCGTCGCCGAAGCGCAGCGTGGCTACAAGCTCGGCAACAGGGTGATTCGCCCCGCCATGGTCGTCGTCGGCAACGGCGAACCGGGCGGGCCGGCTGATGGCGACGGATGAACATTAGGTAGCAAAGCCCCCGCCGCACGGACAAACCTCATTTACGGGAAGGCAAAGAACGATGGGCAGAGTCATAGGAATCGACCTGGGCACAACCAACAGCGCCGTCGCAGTGATGGAAGGCGGAGAGCCGACGATCATCGCCAGCGCCGAAGGCGGTCGCATCACGCCGTCAATCGTGGCGCTCAGCAAGAGCGGCGAGCGCATGGTGGGCCAGGTGGCCAAACGCCAGGCGGTCACCAACCCCGAAAACTCGATCTTTTCGGTGAAGCGGCTCATGGGCCGCAAGTTCGACGATCCGGAAGTCGCACGCACGGTCAAGCTCGTGCCGTACAAGATCGTCAAAGGCCCCAACGGCGATGCAATGGTCGAGATGGGCGGACGTTCGTATTCGCCGCCAGAGGTCTCGGCCATGATCCTGCAGAAGCTCAAGACCGACGCCGAGTCGTATCTGGGCGAAAAGGTCACGGAAGCGGTAATCACCGTTCCGGCGTACTTCAACGACAGCCAGCGCAACGCGACCAAGGACGCGGGGAAGATCGCCGGTCTGGATGTGTTGCGCATCGTCAATGAGCCCACCGCGGCGGCGCTTGCCTACGGCCTCGATAAGAAGAGCGAAGAGATCATCGCGGTCTACGACCTCGGGGGTGGCACGTTTGACGTGTCGATCCTCGAGATCGGCGACGGCACCTTCCAGGTGAAGAGCACCAACGGCGACACCCACCTGGGCGGCGACGACTTCGACCAGGTGGTGATCAGCTACCTGATCGACGAGTTCAAGAAGGACCAGGGGATCGACCTGCGCAACGACAGGCCTGCCCTGCAGCGTCTGAGGGAAGCGGCGGAGCGGGCCAAGATCGAGCTCTCCACGGTCCAGCAGACGGAGGTCAACCTGCCGTTCATCACTGCCGACCAGAATGGACCCAAGCACCTGGTGATGACAGTCACCCGCGCCAAGCTCGAACAGCTCACCGGCGACCTGGTCGAGCGCACGCTCGAGCCTTGCCGCAAGGCGCTCGAAGATGCCGGCCTCCCGGCGAGCAAGGTGGATGAGGTGGTGCTGGTCGGCGGCCAGACCCGCATGCCGATCGTGCAGGAAACGGTCAAGAAGTTCTTCGGCCGCGAGCCGCACAAGGGCGTCAACCCGGACGAGGTCGTGGCCATCGGCGCGGCGATCCAGGCCGGCGTGCTGCGTGGCGAAGTCAAAGACGTACTGCTGCTCGACGTCACGCCGCTGACGCTCGGCATTGAGACGCTGGGCGGGGTGATGACGCCATTGATTCAGCGCAACACCACGATCCCGACCAGCAAGAGCCAGGTCTTCTCAACCGCGGCCGACGGCCAGTCGAGCGTCGAGATCCACGTCCTCCAGGGCGAGCGCGCGATGGCCAACGACAACAAGTCGCTCGGACGGTTCATCCTGGACGGCATCCTGCCGGCGCCACGCGGAGTGCCGCAGGTCGAGGTTGCATTC
>JBBQTN010000401.1:0-3587 GCA_038213195.1 Acidimicrobiales bacterium
GGCGGCCGACCGCCCATGGGCTCTGGCCCCGCCGAAGTGGTCCCCGTACGTCTTGACCCGGAGCTACGCGCCGCCGTCGAAGCTCGTGCCAAGGCGGACGACACCACCACGAGCGAGGTCATCCGTGAGGCGCTCCGCCGGCTTCTTCCTCCGCGGTGATCACGATCGCTCCGACGACGATTCGCGCCGGGTCGCGAGCCTCGCTGAGCAGCGCGAACGGCATCGCGAGTTCCCCCAGCTGCGGGGGATCGCACGGGATGTCGATCTCGATCGGACCGGAGGCCATGCTCATCTGCTGCGCTGCCTGAACTGGTTCTCGAGCGTAGGCCCAAAGTGCGAGAGGAACTCCGCCGCTGCAAGCTCACTCACGCCGTGCAGGATGACGCTGTAGTGCGGCGCGGTGCTGGTGGCGAGGAGCTCGTAATACGCGGTCCGGAGCTCGCCGACTCTCGTCGTCGCGTATCTCGATCTGGACCACATCCTGTCGCGCAAGATGCGCGCGACGGTCCATCCATGGATCGTCAGGTCGACACTGATGGCGACCATCGGCTCGCCTGGGTAGGTGGCCGTGAGTACCGGGACGAATCGGCGACTGTTGACCGACGTCAATCTTCGGGGTGGGCGATGGAGCGGCTGAGCTTCGCTGGTCCGGACTCACATGGTGAGGTTCGGGTCACGATCGACGGTGATGCGAGCGATGTATTCCCAGGCTTCTATCGGCGAGTATGGCTGCATGAACGGTCCTGCTCGGACGTCGCGGTACAGACGCGACAGCGGGCTGCGGGCGGTGTAACCGGCGCCCCCAGAGGCCGTCATGGCGAGGTCGAGTCCGTCGGTGCGTCCCGCGAGGTAGCGGTTTGCGATCTGACGGTGGGGTGTAGCGGGCGTCCGCGACTCCGGCGTGTTGGGCGAGCGTGATGATCTCGTCAGGCGAGGAGCGGCTGACCCCATGGCGTGCCGGACGCTTGCGCTCCACGCGCTGCCGCCTCGAGCCCGGGCAGATCGGCATCGTCGAGCAGATCGAAGGAGAGCATGAACCTCATCACGGCGACCGAGCCCGGCGCTCGACCTGCGAGCCGGCGCAGCGTCGCACGGTCGCTGCTTTGCTGACCCGCGCGGATGACGGCGGCGATGACGCGGATCTCGTCGACCGGATTGGGTTCTCACGGTTTCGCCGCCGGAGTTACAGGCTCTCGGCAGTCACTTGCGGTTCAAGGCTGGATCGTCTTGGCGTTCTCGATCGATCGTGGAAGATGTCCGCCCTCGTGTTGCCAGGCCGTGAAGGCTGCGGCGGATGCCAGGACGAGGGCTGATCCGAGCACGATCCCTGCAACGACGTCGGACGCGTAGTGGACGCCCAGGACCACGCGCGAGGTCGCAATTGCGATGACGAGCGATGCTGCGAGTACTGCAGCGACCGCTCGCCGTGATGGTGTTCGTAGAGGTCCCCATGCGATCAGCAGGATGGCCCCGTAGACGACGGTCGAGTTCATTGCGTGGCCGGAGGGGAAGCTGTTGCCGAAGGCGTGGGCGACGGCGTGGTCGAAATGTGGCCGGCTGCGCGCCACCACTACCTTGATGATGTTGTTCGTAGTGACGCCGAGAACGGCCGTTGGGGCCAGGTACAGGGCTTGGCGGCGACGGCGATGGAACGACGCCAAGTACACGCATGTCAGTACCACGACTCCGATCAGGAACTGCGTCGACCCCAGCTGCGTGATGATCCGCGCGACGGTGACCCGGTCTCCGTCACGCAGATCGGCGAGGTTCTGCCTGTTGGCGATGCGCTGATCGAGCCCCACAAGTGGTCCGTTGAAGATCACCTCGAGCAGCAACACACCGAACGGCACGGCGTCCAGCTGCGCGACGTCGACCGCGCCACCGGAGCCGTTCTCGATGGAGCGGGCTGTGTCGGAGAACTGCAACAGGCCCAGCGACTTCGCGAAGTGGTGCGCGTCGGTCGCCGGCGTCGCGCTGCAACACGATCTCCCGTTGGCAGATTTCGCAGCAGGAACCCTGAACCGTGCCGTCGCCACCTGCAACCCCCAGTGCTTGGACACCGTCGATGACGAAGCGACGCGAGCACGTCCAATCCGTCGTCGGGATCCCACTGCACGGTCGCCAACGTCACCGGGCGCGGCACCGTCCGAGGCGCCTACAACGCCGACGCAACCCAATCCAGCGACAGCAGCGGTCAACTCCGCTGCAACCGCACATGAGCCCCACCCACGGTCCGCTGTGCACCCGGCCCCATCGGTACGGTGCCCCATGCCCATAGCACGCAACGGTCCGATCGAGCTGTACTACGAGACGTTCGGTTCCACTGACGACCCGACACTGATGATGATCAGCGGAGGGGGCGGGCAATGCATCGCCTACGACGAGGCCTGGTGCCAACGGTTCGTCGACCGCGGTCTGCGGGTGCTGCGCTTCGACAACCGCGACGTCGGGCTCTCGACGCACCTCGCCGACGCCCCGATCGGTCCGAGAGGCGAGTGCTACCTGCTCTCCGACATGGCCGCCGACGCAGTCGCGGTGCTCGACGCAGCAGGAGTTGAGGCGGCCCACGTACTCGGCCGGTCGCTCGGCGGGATGATCGCCCAACAGATGGCCATCGAACACCCGCAGCGGGTGCTGACGATCATCTCGGCGCTGGCCAACACCGGCGAGGCGGGTTACGGCGACGCGTCGCCCGAACTGGTGAAGTTGTTCAACACCCCACACGACGGACCGGAAGCGACGATCGCGTGGTTCGTCGCTGGTATGCGCGCCTGTGGCAGCCCGGCATTCGTCGACGACGAAGCCACCGCCGCCCAACAGCGGCGGCAGATCGAACGTTGCTTCGACCCCGCCGGTGCGGCCCGCCAGGCGTACGCGATGTACGCGTCAGGTTCACGAGCCGACGGTTTACGCAACGTGCGCACGCCAACCCTGGTGATCCACGGCGACAAGGACACACTGGTCAACCCATCCGGTGGACGACGCACCGCGGAACTGATCCCCGGCGCACGGTTCGAGCTGATCGAAGGGATGGGACACGACTTCCCACCACAACTCTGGGACCGCCTCGTCGACCTGATCACCCAACACATCTCCACCCACACCACCTGACCCACCCTTCGGGTTCGCCTTCGATCAACCGTCAACGAATCCGGACTGAGTGAACGCCTTGCAACCGAATTGCCGTGCCAGCGGACTATCGAAGCGCTCGTTCGAGCGCCCATTATGTGGCCTACTCCTCCACCCGATAACGCCGCTGCGGTCCCCGCCGGTGCGCTGTCGTTCGGCCAGTCGAAGCTCCTCTCGTTGCCCAGAGTCTTGGCGTCCGACGCCGAGGTGCTGCTGCTCGACGAGCCCGCCCGCGGCATCGAGGGCGCCCTCGACCGGTCCGATCGCGTGAGCGAGCTGTTCGTAGAAGAGGAAGATCAGCAATCCCAGTGCCCAGGAGTTGAGGAAGGGTCACGCCTGTGGCGGTGCTCCGGAGGCGACCGGCAGGAAGACCGAGGAAGATCGTCAAGCCGGCGATACCTCCTAGTGTCCTGTCAGGCTGATCCGTCAAGTAGTTGGTGTGATCGGGAATTTTCTGG
>JBBQTN010000402.1:0-3587 GCA_038213195.1 Acidimicrobiales bacterium
CGTCAACCGCCGCCAAATCAACCCGACCGATCGACACGCCCTGAACCTGTTGCGCGGCGGCGACCCGCACACCTCGCAGCAGGTGCGTCGCGACCATGGCTGGGAGCACACCGGCGCGACACCTGAGACGACGCGCCAGGCAATGGCCGATGCCGTCGCCGCCGACATCCTCGACGACGGCCCCGAGAACACCGTCGCCCTGGTCATCTCCCACGCCCAAGCTGAAGACCTCGCCGACCGCATCCGGGGTCGACTCGTGACAGCCGGTGCGCTCAGCGGGACATCGATCACCGGTCCAGGCTGGACCAGCGACCGCCGCTACCAGCCCGGCGACCGGATGCTGCTCCACACCCGACACGGCGACCGGCGCTCAGCGCTGATCAACGGCACCGTCGGCAGAATCACTGCCGTCGACCATCACGGAGTCACGTTCGCTCCTGATCACGGGCAGCCGGTCGTACTGCGACGATCGTTTGTCAATGGGACGCGCGCCGACGGGTCACCGAACGTGTCGCACGCCTGGGCGCGCACCGTCGACGGTGCCCAGGGTGGCACCTGGGACCACGCCCATCTCCTGGGCACCGCCGCGCTCGACGCGTACCGCGGGTACACCGCCCAGTCCCGCGCCGTGCATCCCACCCACACCTGGAACACGGCGACGATCCCGACCATCGACTTCGGGGGCCGGCTCGCCCACCAGCCCGATCCTGACGACCAGGTCGTCGCCGCCCTCGCCCGTATCCCCGACACCACCATGGCCGCAGTCGACGACCCGTGGACCGTCGACCACCAACTCCGCCTCGCCATCGCCGCCCACCAAGCCGAGCTCGACCGACAACCGCCCGACCGCCGACACCAACTCAACACCGCCCACCACGAACTCGCAGCGGCCCGAACCAGACTCGCCGCAACCGACGCCGCCGTCAACGCCACCCGCGACAGGCTCGACAACCTCGGGACATTCGCTGGGCTCACCCGTGACGGCCGAGCCGAACGACGCGGACTACAGGCTCAGCTCGACACCCACCAGTCCATCGCCATCGCAGCCGCAGGCGACGTCGCCGGCGCCGAAGCTCGCGTCATACGATTCGGCGCTGACCAGGCCGCACACGACACCCACGATTTCACCCACGGCTGGCGGCGCGCTGCGATCGATGGCGCTTGGGAGCGCCTCGATCAGCACTGGACCGACGTTGCCCTCGCCTGCGTCCGAGCCGACCAACCCCTCGCCCACGGCGTCGGGCCGCTACGCGTCGCCCGGCGGCATCTGAACGAGCAGCTTGCTGTGGTTCTGGCCGCCATCCCGCCCGACCGAAGCCGCGACTGCGACGTCGCCCGTCACGTACTTACCGGCGGGGTTCGCCGCAGCGACGAAGCCCGGACAGCGGTTGGCCTGCTGCAGGCTGAATTCGATGAGCAGGCAGGCCGTCGCTGGCCGCGGCGTGACCGTAGCGCGGTTGCGCGATGCAGCCAGCAACTCGACATCGCGCGTCGTGAGCTGGACGACGTCGTCCACGTCGAGCACGGCGCCAGACGCCGGCTCGCTGATCTCCTCGAGCATCAGCACACCCGCGCAACCGCGCTCGGAGCAACGGTCGGCGAACGGCACAGGCTCGCCGAAGGGATCGGGCAGATCGACGAGGCTCTCGAAAGAACCCGCACCCAACGCGTCGTCCAGCTGGCCGACCACCCAAGCGAACTCCACCTCGAGGTGCTCGGAACCGTCCCTTCCCGCGCCGCCGGCCGCGCCGTATGGTGTTACAGAGCCAGCGAGCTCGAACACCACCTCGACTCTCGCGCCGGACGCGACGATAGGAGCTGGCGACAACTCGTCCACGAACTCGCCGACACACCGCATCTCGCCCAGCTCGCCGACCGCCACGTCCCGCTCAAATCGCGCAGCGTCGACGCGGAAGCATGGCGCCAGATCACCCAATCCGTCATCGATCTGCGAGCCGCCAAAATCGAACTCTCACCTCGCCTTCCCCACCAGACTGCCGAAATTGGTCTCGAACTCGATCTCGGTCTCTGACCGCAGACCGCCGTTTTCAGCCTCCAGCGGAGGGGCATGCGTCGCTCTCCAGATACAGCCCCACGCCAAATCGGCCAACCTCTGCGCGCCAACGACCGCCAACGCGAGCAGGGGAACGACCGTCTCCAACGAACGCAAGCGGAGCTGCGCACCATGCGTCGTGGTCGCCATCGCGACGACTTGCCTACGCCCCCGAACGAATCCTTGGTGACGCGGGTCAGAGAGGGACGGAGTTCGAATATGGGACGTTCCGCCCCCTTGAGCGTCGCTGAACCGGGTACCCGAATAACATCCTCTGCCCGATGTGTGCCGACACCGTCGTCCGCTCCGGGGCCTTCCCGTTCCCACTTGTGGCGTCCAAAGCGACGCCGGACACCGTCACGCCTTGGTCAGTGGACGATCCAAGCTGTCGAGGAACGCGATCTCTTCAACCGGGCGCCGGAACAGCTTGGTCGGGAATGGTTTGGCCGGATAGCCGGCAACGATGAAGGCCGCCGTGGACAGCTCGTCGGGGATGCCGAGCAGTCCCTTGACCTGCGGCTCGTACATGCACAGCAGGGTGGTCAGCGTGGTTGCGACGCCTTGGTCGCGCAGCGCGAGGCAGAAGTTCTGGGCGGCGGGGTAGACGGATGCCCCGCCCACGATGCTCAGCCGGCCCAGGTCCGTGTCGGTCGGATGGGTGTCGGCGAGGTCGGCAAGCACCACGACGATGGCCGGGTGCTCGCCGAAGTGATCGGCGAAGTTGTCTGCGTCGGCGAGCGACTTCTGCGGGTTGCTCATCGTGATGTTCGTGGCCTTCTCGTCGCCGCTCTGGGCGGTGAGGGGCTGCTCGCCTGCCGATGCGGCAGCGAAGTAGGCCTTCCACGGCACCAGGTACCACTCAGCGAGCTGTCGCTTCTTGTCCGCGTCCGTGACGATCAGGAAGCGAACCGGTTGGCGGTTCCCGCCCTGAGGGCCAAAACGCGCGGCTTCGACTGCGTTGTAGAACACCGCGTCGGGTACCGGGTCGGGTTTGTAGTACCGGCACGCGTGCTGCGATCGCATGACTAGGCCCAGTTCCATCGGTCCTCTTTCCCAGACGAGCGACCTGCCGGCGCTCGTGCACTGTCTTTATCACCCAGTCCAGATCAAGGTCAAGACGCTCGGCCGGATCGGAGCGGTTTCGCTCGACGCATCGCGCGCTGTGGAAAGCCTCCTGACACCGAGGCTCACATATATGACGTTCGCCCGCCGCAGCCAGTTGGCGGTAAGTACAATCGGCCCGTATGTCGGCGAAGCCGGGTGTCAACAAGGACCAACGGAGCACAGGAACTCGCGCGCCGGCAGGGCCACCTCCGATTGGGTCTGGTCCGGGCGTGACGCCGCCGCATGATGCACGCAGCTCGATCATGGATGCGGCGGTCGACCTGTTCTACCACCAGGGCTATCAGGCGACCGGTGTGCAGGAGATCGTAGATCGTGCCGGGTACACGAAGGGAGCGCTGTACCACTATTTCAAGAGCAAGGCGGACCTGCTGCTGGAGATCCACGACGTGTTCATGAGCTATGGGCTGGA